>NZ_JBBEWR010000006.1:0-267970 GCF_037646345.1 Ascidiimonas aurantiaca
GTTTCCACGGGATATTTGAATCAGCCTGTATTGAGTTCGGAGAAGTTTGTGGCGGATCCTTTTAGTGAAGGTTCTCGTATGTATCGCACGGGCGATCTGGCACGCTGGTTGCCTGATGGGAGTATAGAGTTTTTAGGGAGGAAGGATGATCAGGTGAAGATACGTGGGTATCGAATAGAGTTGGGCGAGTTGGAGAGTGCATTGAGTGGTTACCCGGGTGTGAGTGGTGTGGTAGTGTTGGCCGAGGCCGGAGCGCAGGGTGATCTGGAACTGGTGGTATATTTAACGGGTGAAGAGGGGTTAGATTCGGTTTCGTTACAGGAGTACCTGCGGGATCGTGTACCGGGCTATGCGGTACCTTCACGCTATGTACAGATGGAGTCTTTCCCGTTAACCCCAAATGGCAAGATAGACAAGAAAGCGCTGGCTACCTCTGGAGGTGAAGGCTTACAAAGAGGTGCCGAGTATGTGGCGCCGGTTACTCCTGAAGAAGTGAAAATGGCAGAGATATGGCAGGACGTTCTAAAAATAGAACGCGTAGGGATTAAAGATAAGTTTTTTGATCTTGGCGGCGATTCTATAAGAATACTCAGAATGGTAAGTGAAGTGCGAAAGCAGATGGCTATAGAAATACCAGTAGCAGACGTATATACTTATGACACCGTAGAGACTCTGGTAAAGCATATGCATTCAGAGGGTGGAGACACCAGCCTGAAAGATAGCCTGGTAAAAGAAAAAGAGGCCGTACTGGAAAAAGAATTTGCCCAGCTTCGCAAATACGTATTGGAACAAATGCCTCCTCATGAACGGGAAAATGTCGAAGATATTTACCCTATGAGTGATATAGAAAAAGGAATGGTGTTTGAGACCATTGTTAATGAAGGGCAGCATTTGTATCACGATCAAATGGTCAACCAGCGTACATTTGAGAATTTTGATTTTGATATTTTTTCAAAAGCCGTACAGCTACTGGCAGCAAAACACGAAATACTGCGAACCGGTTTTAATGTACAGGATTATGAAACAGAGGTTCAGATAGTGTATAAAGAAGTAGAGATTCCGGTAACGTATCACGATCTTTCTGAAATAACATCTGTAAAAGAGAAAGAAGAGATCATCAGGGATTATCTGGCTTCCGAACTGAACAATCCGTTCAACCTGCAACAGGCACCTTTGTACCGTATGGCCGTTTTTCATGTTGGGAATGATCAAATGATCTTCGTTTCTCAGTGTCACCATGCAATTATAGACGGCTGGAGTGATTCATTACTGCTTACTGAGATCAATAATCTCTACCTAAGGTTGCTGGAAGATGCCGAATACGTTCCTGAAAAACTGAAATCCACCTACAGAGATTTTATTCTGCAACATGAACTGGATAAGCAGAATACCGATATCAAAGACTTTTGGAAAGAAGAACTGGAAGCTCATAAGCGCCTTGATATTTTTACAGAAGAACCAGATCATCAGTTCTTTTCCAGAGCCATCTCTGCAGAAAAACTCAATGAGTTCCGCACGTTTACTCAGAATCATGGTATAAGTGTTAAAGAAGTCTCCTTTGCCGCATATCTGTATATGCTGAGAATACTGAATTCAGACAATGAAGTGCTTGCCGGTTTAGTAACTAATACAAGGCCATCAAGTGAAGATGGTGATAAAATACTGGGTTGTTTCCTCAATACAGTGCCTTTTAGAGTAACTATAGAAAGTGCCCAAAGTAATTTAGATTTTGTAAAAGAGATACAGGAAAAACTCATTCGGCAAAAGCCAAACGAACGCCTCAGCCTTCTGGAAATAGCCGGCTTGCATACTCAGGGGCAATTCAAAGGAAATCCGTTCTTTGATACCTATTTTAACTATGTTGATTTTCATAGTTACCGGGAAATACAGGAACAGGACACCGGCCAAAATAGTTTTGAAGAGCAGGAGGTTATGGAATTAAGAGGTAGTAACAATACCAATACCTTTTTAGATTTTACCGTAAGCACCACAGGTGATTTTTATCAAATAGGTTTTGTATTGTTAAGAAAGCTAAAAACTGGTATGCAGGCAGAACAACTGGCCGATTTGTTTTACCGCGTTCTGGATTATTTAATAGCACGGCCCGATAGTTTGCTTAAAGACTATGATTTCCTCAGCGATGACGAAAGAGAAAAAGTATTATACACATTTAATGAGACCAGAGCCGCATATCCCGAAGAAGCTACACTGCCCGAGCTGTTCGAAAATCAGGTGGCACAGCAACCGGATGCCGTAGCCTTGATCTTTGAAGGCCGGTCATTCACCTTTAAAGAGCTCAATAAGAAGGCTAACCAACTGGCAGACTATCTGAAAAAAGAACATAAGGCAGGAAAAGGAAAATTTATAACCGTATGTCTTGAGCGTAGCGAATGGATGATTATCTCGCTGCTTGCCATTCAAAAACTCGGTGCCGTTTATGTACCCGTAGATCCTCAGTATCCTCAAGAGAGAATACAATACATACATGAGGACAGCAACAGCAAAGTGCTTTTAGATAGTACAGAAATTGATAACTTTAAAAAGCATTCAGATACATACCGTGATGAAAATTCTCCTTTGCAAATAACTTCATCCGATGTAGCATATGTAATTTATACATCCGGTTCTACAGGTAATCCCAAAGGATGTATACTTTCTCACAAAGGAGTGGTCAATAGACTGGAGTGGATGTGGAAACACTATAGATTTAGCAGTGAAGATGTAATACTTCAAAAAACCACTTACACGTTTGACGTATCGGTCTGGGAAATATTTATGCCTCTTTGCTGGGGTGCTCAAATGGTGCTTTGTACCCGTGACGATGTAGGAGCTCCTGAAAACATAGCAGCGCTTATTTCCAGACATAAAGTGACCTGTCTTCATTTTGTGCCCAGTATGCTAAATGTGTTTATAGGATCATTATTTGATACTACCGGTTTTACAGAAAAACTCAAGAGTCTTCGTCTGGTAATTACCAGCGGGGAGGCCTTGCCGGCAAATACTGTACAGCAGTGGTATGCACATCTGGACACCCCTATTCATAACCTTTACGGGCCAACAGAAGCGTCTATAGATGTTACCTATTACCAAACCGGGATTGAGGATACACAAATACCTATTGGGAAACCCATTTGGAATACCAGTATTTATATACTGGATAATGATCAAAACCCGGTACCCGTGGGCTGTTTGGGAGAAATATGTATAGGAGGTGACGGCCTGGCTTACGGATATCTGAACCGGGAGACACTTACTTCAGAGAAGTTTGTTGATAATCCATTTAAACCCGGTGAAAAAATGTATCGTACCGGTGATGTAGGAAAATGGCTTCCCGATGGCAATGTGCTGTATATAGGCCGTATGGATAACCAGATAAAACTTAGAGGTTTCCGTATAGAACTGGGTGAAATAGCACATGCCCTTACCAAAGTTACAGGTATTAATGAAGCTGTAGTAGTGGTAAAGCCCGATTCAGGAGAAGATCAGCAACTGGTAGCTTATATGGTAAGTGCTGAACAACAACCGGAGATATCTGAAGTTAGAACTAAACTGGCATCCATAGTACCCGAGTACATGATCCCTTCCCAATATGTATATCTTGACCAAATGCCGTTAACAGCCAATGGCAAGATTGACAGAAAAGCACTGCCGGAACCTGATAATTCAGGCAGTTCAATAGAGAATACCTATGTGAAGCCAGCCAATGAAACCGAAGAAAAACTGGTGGCTATATGGCAGGAACTGCTGCATAGAGAACCTATAGGAGCGACTGATAACTTTTTTGAACTGGGAGGGCACAGCCTCAAAGCTGTACAGCTTGCCAACAAAATACGTCGGGAATTTGAAGTGAATCTTCCGCTTAAAAACATATTTAGGACGCCTGTATTGGCCCATATGGCTTCGCTTATAGCAACGTCTTCCCGGTCTTTCTATAAAGAGATCCCGCAGGTACAATTGCAGCATGACTATCCGCTATCTTCCGCACAGCGAAGAATGTGGATGCTAAGTCAGTTTGAAGAAGGTAACAGAGCCTATAACATACCGGGTCTGTATCAGTTTGAAGGCAACTTAGATACCGAAGCCCTCTCTATGGCATTTGCAGTAGTTATAGAACGTCATGAAAGTTTGCGCACCATCTTCTTTACAGATAGTGAAGGCAATGTACGTCAAACTGTAAAGACCCCTGAAGATCTGGGCTTTAATATAGATGTAAAAGATCTCCGCTCTTTAGAAGACCCGAAAGAAGCTGCCACCCAACTGGCTTTTAGAGAAGTAACCGCATCATTTAATCTTGCGCAGGGGCCTCTTATCAGGGCAGGTCTGTTTAGATACAGTGATGAAAAATGGATGTTTATTTACGTGATGCATCACATCATTAGTGATGGCTGGTCCATAAGTGTTTTTGCAAAAGAATTGATGCAACTGTATCAGGCATTTGTACAAAACAGAAAAAATCCGTTACCGCCTTTACGCATCCATTATAAAGATTATGCAGTATGGCTCAAAGAAGAACTTGCCGATGAGGCCCTTACTTCTCATAAAGAATACTGGTTACAGCAGTTTGAAGGAGAACTCCCTGTAGTAGATATTCCCGGAGATTTTGTTCGTCCGCCGGTTAAGACCTATCATGGAGGGGCTGTTCAGAAAAGTTTAAATACTGACCTGACTTCCGGTTTTGAAAAGCTGTGCAGAGATAATGATGCCACTCTTTTCATGGGGCTTCTTTCAGTAGTAAACGTATTGATCTATAAATACACTTCGCAAACCGATATCATTATTGGAAGCCCTGTAGCAGGAAGAGAACATTCCGATCTGGAAAACCAGATAGGATTGTATGTGAATACCCTGGCACTTCGAAATACATTTAACAGCAGTGATCCGTTTACGAGTATTCTAAAAAATACCCGTGAAGTAGTATTGGGTGCTTTTGAACATCAGGTGTTCCCTTTCGATGAATTGGTAGATATGTTGCCGTTGCAACGGGATACCAGTCGTAATGCCTTATTTGATATTATGATGGTACTTCAGAACAATGAGCAGCCTGAAATATCCGGCACTTTCGAGAAACTAAAAGTGAGTCCGGTAGAGGGCGGTACAGATACCACCAGCAAGTTCGATTTACAATTTGATTTTGTAAAGATCGAAGGCATACTACATGCCCATCTAACATACAATAGTGACATCTATACAAAGAATACTGCAGAAAGGTTACTTACCCACCTGGAACAATTATTGCGATCTGTAGTGAGTTCACCAGAATCTGCTATTCATACACTTTCGCTGTTAAATGATGATGAGCGACATAAACTGGTAAACGAACTTACTATAACAGACACCGGCTACCTGCCTGAGAATACCCTAATGAGGCTTCTTGAGCAACAGGCGATAACCAGTGCAGATGCTACAGCCGTATTGTTTGAAGGTACCGCTTTATCCTATTCGCAGCTACATGAGGAAGCTAACCAACTGGCACATTTTCTTATAGACCGGTATGGAATTGGCCCGGGAGACCTGATTGCCGTAAAACTCGACAGAGATACACAGTTGCTTACAGCCCTACTGGCAGTACTGAAAACCGGTGCGGCCTATGTTCCGGTAGATACTTCTTATCCTGAAGATCGTGTTCGTCTTATTGAAGAGGACAGCAAGTGCCGGTTGTCTGTAGATAGTTCTTTCCTAAACAACTATCGTAAAGAAAAACAAGCCTTCGCCGTAACCCCTCCCGAAGTGGAGCATCGCCCTGAAGATATAGCGTATATTATCTATACTTCAGGATCTACGGGTACGCCCAAAGGCGTTATGATCACTCATAACAATGTGAGTTCTCTTATTAACTGGGCCGGGAAAGAATTTGAAGAAACACCTTTCCAAACCCTCTATGCAGCAACCTCACATAGCTTTGACCTTTCCGTTTTCGAGTTTTTCTATCCGTTAACCACCGGCAAACAGCTTAGAATATTACGCGATGCCATTGAGATACCCCATTATCTCAATAAAGAATCAGATGTATTGATAAACACAGTGCCTTCGGTAGTGAAAATGTTAGTTGAAAAAAGAGTGAACTGGCATAAGGTAAAAGCCCTTAATATGGCCGGAGAACATGTTCCCGTATCGTTACTTACCCAGTTACCGCTGGATACTATGGAAGTAAGGAATCTCTATGGGCCCTCGGAAGACACCACATATAGCAGTTGTTATCGAATAAATACACTGTTCAAAAAATCAGTTCCTATTGGTAAACCATTACCTAATACCCGGTTTTACGTATTGTCTGAAAGTGGCGAATTATTACCTTTTGGCGCTATAGGCGAATTAGGGATAAGTGGTGACGGTGTGGCAAAAGGCTACCTTAACCGGGAAGAGCTTACTGCCCGCAAATTTATTACCGCATCTTTTGGTAATAAAGAGCGTATGTATTTAACAGGTGATCTGGTACGCTGGTTACCGGATGGTAATATGGAAATCATAGGCAGAAAAGACGAGCAGGTAAAAGTTAGGGGGTACCGAATTGAGCCTGGTGAAATTGAAGCAAGCCTTAAAGAACAGAAAGTTGTAAATGAAGCAGTTGTAGTGACCGTTCCGGGTGTGCAGAATGAAATTCAGTTAGCAGCATATGTCACAGGAGAAACTGATCTTAAAATAGAAGGGTTACGCACCTATCTTACACAAAGGCTGCCTGCCTATATGATCCCGACTTTCATTATACAAATCCCTGAATTGCCACTTACCGCCAATGGAAAACTGGATAAAAGCAAGTTGCCTGCTCCAGAAACTTCAGTCACCAATACACAACCATATACTCCGCCCGCAACCGAAGCAGAGAAATTGTTAGTGCGTGTCTGGAAGGAACTGTTGCAAGTGAAAAAAGTAGGTATAGATGATAACTTTTTCCACATAGGCGGGCATAGTTTGAAAGCTGTAAAACTACAGACCCTGCTTAATAAAAATCACAACTTTAATATCAAATTACGCGATATTTACAATCACCCGACCATTAGGCAGATGGCTTCTCAAACCTTTTCAGATTCGCATTTGGTTACACTTAATGAAAACAGGTATGAAGCCCGTGCCAACGTATATTTTATACCTCCGGTTTTAGGAAACCCCATGCTTTATAGAAAGCTTTCAGAAACCCTGAGTGATACGTTTAACTGTTACGGTTTTCAGTATCGCGGACTGGAAGAAGGAGAGCAGTTTTTCAAATCAGTTGAAGAAGCTGCACAGGAGTTTAGCAAAGAGATCCTGGCCAGACAATCCGAAGGTGATTTTGCCATTGTTGGATACTCTATGGGAGCACCCATTGCCTTCGAGATGACTAAAATTCTTGAAAAACGGTTTAACTCAGTAAAATTAATACTGGTGGACAGGCCTGTGCAACAGTATTTTAACGATCTGAAGCAAAAATCTGTAAGCAAAAAAGAACTCAACTGGCTGGCAGAAAAGTTTGAAGCGTATTTCCAACCATCAGATAAAGAAAAGCTCAAAGCATTTTTAGCCAATAATATCTCCATAAGTACTAATTATATCCAAACCGGAAAAGTACAGGTAGATATATATGCACTGGAAGCATCAGACAACAAAATACCCAGCCGTATGGAAGCGTGGAAACCCTTTACCGAAGGGGCTTTTGACAAGCGCATGGTAAACGGGAGTCACTGGGAAGCGTTTAATGATCAGAATACATACGTATATCGTGAATTGCTTACTGCTATTTTTTCAGGCTCTTAAGTCTGCCTTTTTAATTCATTAAACAACAAATAAAGAAGTCTGTAAAAACAATGAAGAAAATTAATATAAACTTTTTGTTCCCTCTGCTGGCACTGGTTATTTTGATTTTTCTACTGTCCAGCCAAATGTTCAATATTTTTCCTTTAGGGCAAGTATTGAACCCGTTTAGCGGAGTGGTACACAATGGAGATATCTCAGAGCTTACCGAGCCGAAACAAGTGTTTAAAGAAATAGGTCTGGAAGATAGCGTTACCGTATTCTTAGACGATAGAAAGGTGCCGCATATCTATGCCCGTAATCTTAATGACCTGTATATGGCCCAAGGCTATGTAACGGCGAGCCTGCGATTATGGCAAATGGAATTTATGACCTACGCATCAGGAGGGCGCCTGGCAGAATTGTTTGAAGGAGAAAGAATACTCAATATGGATCGTGCCCAAAGGCGATTAGGTATTCTGGAAGCTGCCAAACGATCACTGGCCGTGATGGAGAAAGATCCGGAAACCATGGAAGCCTTACATGCATATACCAAAGGTGTAAATGCATTTATTAAGCGTTTGAGCTATAAAAATATGCCTTTGGAATACAAAATACTTGGATATGAACCGGAACCCTGGACCAATCTTAAAAGTGTTTTGATCCTGAAAGGCTTTGCCGATAAAATGACCGGTTACGGAGAAGATGTTTTTCAATCTAAAATGTTGTTGGCCCTGGGAGAAAAAGACTTCAATCTCTTGTTCCCAGATGTTAACCCGAAGGCCGTACCCGTCATGCCTGGTGATCTGTATGCAGGAGGAGATTCACTGCAAGCAGCTTTTAAAAAACCAGCGTATCTGGACTATGCCTTTTTAAAATCAGGAACCGTACAAAGTAAAGAGTATAACCCAAGACTGGGTAGTAACAGCTGGGCCGTATCCGGAGCGAAGACCACATCGGGAAACCCTATCCTGGCCTGTGACCCTCATCTTAACTTTAGCCTGCCCAACATCTGGCTCGAGATGCAATTATCTGCTCCTGGAATGAATGTGTATGGAGTTTCCATACCGGGTGCGCCTGCAATCATTATTGGTTTTAATGAAGACATTGCCTGGGGAGTTACCAATGGTGCCGATGATGTTAAGGACTGGTATAAACTCATCGTTTCAGAAGATTATAAACAATATATGATGGATGGGAAATGGTATCCTCTTGAGTCCAGAATAGAAACCATAAAACGAAAAGGAGGAAGCCCCGTAATAGATACAGTATATCACAGTGTACATGGCCCGCTGGTAGCAGATAAAAAGTTTCATGAAGTGCTGGGAGAAGAGGTAATTAATTATGCACTTAAATGGGAACTGCATACCCCTTCTAACGAATTCAGAACATTTATCAGGCTTAATAAAGCAAAAAACTATGCTGATTTTAAAGAGGCCATTGCCACGTATGTGTGTCCTTCACAAAATTTTACATATGCAGGAAAAGATCAAACCATAGCCATACACCACCAGGGTAAAATAGCTAAAAGAGAAAGAGGTCATGGAAGGTTTATACTGGATGGTACTTCCGAAAAATATATCGTGAAAGAATACATTCCATTTGATAGTCTTCCGCAAATAAAAAATCCCGATTCTCAATATGTGCTTTCCGCCAATCAGACTCCGGCTTTTTCAAATGGAAAATACAATTATAGCGGCTATTTTTCAGAAACGCGTGCTCGAAGGATTAATGAACTGTTAAACAATGAAAACCAATTTGACATCCTTAAAACCCAGCAAATTCAACTGGATGCTACCAATTTGTTCGCGACAGAAACACTAACCCACATGGTGGATATGATTATCAGGGATGAACTGGATGAAAAGGCTCTACAGTATTTGAATGCCATTGAAAAGTGGAAAGGTACATATACTTTGAATGATGAAATGGCACGATTGTTCGAATTATGGTGGGATGCTTTCCGATCCCTTACCTGGGATGAGCTCAAACAATATGACTTTTATTTAAGACCCCCGGATAATTACGTACTTGCCAATCTTTTAGAAAATCAGGCTCAACATCGTTTTTTTGATGTAATAGCTACCGAAGTAAAAGAAGATGCCTCTCAGCTACTTACCCGAGCATTTGTAAAAGCTACTGAGGTATATGAGGAGCTTGCTGAAGAAAATACACATACATGGGACGCTTTTAATCAGGTTTCACTTCCGCATTTAACAGGGATACCTTTTTTCGGAAGAAGTGGTATAGCGACTTCCGGACATCCTGACGCTATAAATGCCATGTCACCCAACTGGGGGCCGGTATGGCGAATGGTTGTAGAAATAGGAACCCCTCCCAAAGCCTATGGCATTCATGCCGGAGGACAGTCAGGTAAAATAGGAAGCCCTTACTATGATAACTTTCTGGATGACTGGCAAAAAGGAAAGTACTATGAACTTTTATTTTTCACCTCAGAGCAAGATGCAGAAAAGCGTACTTCCTCAAAATGGTCTCTTTCCAAATAAACTTAATAAGCATTTACATGAAAACAAATAGTTTACTGTTTCTTTTGGCCTGTTTACTTATAATCATCTCCGGATTATGGCATCAACTTCCCTGGTGGAGTTTTGTGGTACCTCTTTTTTTATTGGGGGCCCTAACCTCTTTTAACAGGTACAAAGCGGCCTTTTTCAGGATTGGGTTTTTAGCAGGGATGCTCGTATGGCTCTTGCTCACTTCGTGGTACAATTATATATATCTGGGAGATATTCTTAGTATAATAGGAACCTTTATTGGGATGCATAAAACCATCGTGATCCTTCTGTCTTCTCTTATGGGGGGATTGCTGAGTGGCCTGGCCATGTATGCCGGTGCTTCTTTGTTTCTTAAAAATGAAATCGATACAGTTGACGGCTAGAAAGTCGTCCAAAATCACCAAATACAATTCTTTTCAAAAACATATTTGTTATAACCCTTGTAAAAATTTAAAATTATGACAACGCAGGAAAATTATTATTTCAAACCCAACGTAATTATTGGCCCTCTTGTTGACCGATGGTATGCATGGACACACCTTATATCACCGGCCACCGGAGCAATGAACGTTGTAGAAAGGCACCTTAAGATCATGAACTCTTATATACAGTCGCCAACCATTCATGAGGCCGCCGTAAAGAACCCGAAAATGTTGGGAGGCCCCTTCATGGATTATCATCCCAGAAGAGTAGATGACATAAAAGCGCTTAAAGAAGAAATTCATGATAAACAAGCCAATGCCATTGCCTTTGCGACGGCAGTAAAAGAGTTGGATGCCATGCTCAAAAGTAAAGCAAAAGGTGCCTCGCTGGAACCTCTTTACGAAGAAGTACCCGAACTACTTAAAGGGTATGTAGAACTGGTTTACGATTTAAATAACAACCCTTCATACCGTTTCTTTGAATCATTATTGTATCACAGCGAATTTTATTCTAAAGATTCACAGAGTATCGCTTTATGGGAAACTAACAATGATGAAAGGCCGTTTTGCCTGAGTACCCCACAACTGGATGATAAAGAAGTGTTACATCTTGATATTCCTTTTGATCATGAAGGAATAGATGCCCTTAGTAAAATGAAAAGAACACCCGGTTCTATAGATGAGATAGCTACTTTACTGGGGGTAAAAGAAGAACAACGCGAATTATTTAATTCGTTCTTTACCACCAAAGAGCATCCTACATATAAAAAGTACAACGGAGAAAAAGCGAGAATGCGTTACTTTGGCCATGCCTGTATCCTTATAGAAACCAAAGACGTAAGTATTCTGGTCGATCCTCTTATTAGTTATTATGGATATGAATCTAGTGTAGAGCACTTTTCTGATATAGACCTCCCCGATGTAATTGATTATGTTTTGATAACCCATAATCACCAGGATCATATTGTTCTTGAAACCTTAATGCCTTTACGTCACAAGGTGAAAAACATTATTGTACCTACCACGACCAGTGGTGCTCTTCAGGACCCGAGCGTTAAACTGGCATTTGAAAATATAGGGTTTACCAATGTCATTGAGATCGATGAGATGCAGGAAATTAAATTTGAGAATTGTACCATCACCGGATTGCCTTTTACCGGTGAGCACAGTGACCTGAACATACGTGCAAAATCCTGTTTCCATATTGCCATTAACGAGTTGAGCTTTTTGTTTGTAGCAGACTCCAGAGTTATGGAGCCTAAGATCTACGAACATATTCAAAAAGTAAAAGGAAATGTAGATGTACTGTTCTTGGGGATGGAATGTGCCGGAGCGCCTTTAACCTGGCTTTATGGCCCGCTCTTAACAGAATCTATTTCCAGAGAGCATGATCAGTCCAGAAGGCTGGCCGGTTGTGACTGCAATAAAGGCATGTCACTGGTAGATATCTTTAAGCCTAAAGAAGCCTATGTATATGCTATGGGAATGGAACCCTGGCTTGAATTTATAAGTAGTATTAAATACACAGATGAATCTCCTGCCATCATAGAATCCAATCGTCTGCTGGACGAGTGTTCTAAAAGAGGAATCATTGCCGAAAGGCTTTATGGTGAAAAGGAACTTCTTTACGATTATGAAAAATCAAAAAAAGGGCAAGAAAAAGAATCTGCCGAAATAGCAGGTTAGGATATATAGTCACCAGAAGGGAACTACCTGGCTTTCCAGGTCGTTCCCTACCGTGATTGCATTTACTTTTTAACAGTTATAAATTTTAAATCATTGAAACAGTTCCTGAAAATAGTACTACCGCTCATGGGCAAAGGTGGGCTCCTGAAATACACCCTTCTGGGAATGCTTTCCGGCCTCTTTAGCTTTTTGTTTATCAATACAGTTACCAGAATGAACTCTTTGCTTATCAATGGTAATGCTACTGCGTACACAAAAGAATATACCGTACTTTTTGCCTTTATTATTTTATTCTTTATCTGGACCCGCAGAACACTGTCATTAGCCATTATTAAACTCTCTCAAAGATTGTTCTGGAAGCTTAGAAAGCAGATCATTGCGTTAGTACTCGAAGCAAATTATAAACAGCTGGAAGAGCGAAAAGATAAAATACATTCGGCCATAGTTAACGATGTTAATATTCTCACACAGGCCTCTCTCAGTATTATAGATTTCTTTACATCCGTTATCCTGGCTCTTTCCTGCCTGGTATATTTGGTAATGATCTCTAAAGTACTTTTTCTGGTTACATTGGGGATCGCATTCACAGGTATGATGATCTATCATTTCAGATCGAGAAAAGATATGGAGAATTTTCAGAATGCCAGAAATCTGGAAGATGATTTCATTACGCATTTTAACTCTATCCTGGACGGATTTAAGGAGATCTTCATGGATCCCAGAAAAGGACAGGCAATCTTTAATCATAAGATAAAAAACATTGCCAATGAAGCCTATACCAATAATACATCGGCCTATACCGGTTTTCTGAACAGCCAGATTACAGGACAGGTATTGTTTTACGTGCTTATTTCCAGTATCCTGCTGTTTTTTAGTGTAATGTTGGGTATCGAAACCTCAGATACAGTTAATTATGTATTTACTTTATTATATTTGCTGGGAGCTATTGAAACCATTATGGTCGTGCTACCTGCATTGGCAAGGGCCAGAGTATCTTCAGGCCATGTGTTTCGATTAAAAACAGAACTTGAAGAAGCCAACTTTAGTAATCCGTTGGCAAAAACGTATCTTTCCAAGAACACATTTAACCATATACAGATACGTGATCTGGAATTTAAATATAAAGAAGCCAAAAACGGGTTTGGTATAGGCCCCATAGATCTTACGGTACCCAAGGGAGAGATCGTATTTATTTATGGGGGTAACGGGAGTGGAAAAACAACTTTTATACAGGCATTACTGGGCCTTCTTGTTCCGGATGAAGGTCAGATTTACCTCAATGACGAACTCGTGACTAATGACAGTTACTCTGATTATAAAGCTATCTTCTCTGTAGTTTTTAGCGATTACTATTTGTTTGACAATCTACTGGCAGTAAATACGGTAGATATTAAAAAATGGGATCATTATCTCAAGCTGTTTGAAATGGAAGATAAAGTGAGCCTGGAAGGGCGTTCTTTTTCTACTACGAGCCTTTCCATGGGACAACGCAAAAGACTGGCATTAATAGCGGCTTTAATGGAAAACAAACCGGTATTGGTTATTGATGAATGGGCGGCAGATCAGGATCCCTACTTCCGTAAAAAATTCTATACCCATATACTGCCCGAACTTAAAGAAGAAGGCCTTACAATTCTTGCAGTAACGCATGATGATAAGTACTACCATTGCGCAGATGCCTTGTATAAAATGGAAGAGGGAATGCTCGTTCAGGAAAATATAGCCCAATACAAGCTCAACTACATTCAGGAAGGCTCATAAGAGCTGATGAGAATTTGCCAAATTTTAAAACTTAAAAAACGAATCAGTGAAAAAGCCAAAATTGTTTTTATTACATTTTGCAGGAGGAAACCGATATTCTTTTGACTTCTTAGTACCTTACCTCACTAATTTTGAGGTAATAAGCTTAGAATTACCCGGAAGAGGTAAGCGAATACGAGAAGACCTTATTACAGAATTTGATATTGCTGCCGCAGATATTTATAAACAGATAACACAGCGTCTGGATCATGAATCTTATATGCTGTTTGGCCATAGTATGGGCGCCTATATGGCATTTAAAGTATGCAGTATGTTAGAAAAAGAAGGAATACCTCCTTCCTGCCTGTTTGTAAGCGGTAACGCAGGTCCGGGAATATATGCGGATAGGAAACGCTATCTGTATGACCGTGAAAAATTCATAGAAGTACTTAAAGATCTGGGCGGCCTCCCCCAGGAAGTACTTGAAAATGATGAGCTCCTAGATTTTGTTATTCCGGTTTTAAGAGCAGATTTTGAGCTGGCCGAAAGAAACAACCTGAACGAGTACCCTCCCGTAAACACACCTGTTTTTGCTATGATGGGAGATCAGGAAGAAAAATCAGGAGCAATCAATAACTGGAAAAGGTTTACAACAGCCAATTTCCAATCAGAGATTTTACCAGGCGGGCATTTCTTTCTAAATGATGCCCCTCAAAAAGTAGCACAACTTATAGAGGATCAATTCAAGAAAATAGCTCTTTTTCAGCAAACCTGAAAAACAGCAATCCTTCCGTTTTCCTATTCAGGTATAGCCATACTGTAGTACCAAAAATGAGTATGTGGTTAGCACATGAAAATATGAAGACATAACATATTTTAAGATGTGTAACGCAAACCCTTTTCCCAAAAAACCTTCTTTTTAACAGTACTCAATAGTTATAAAAAGCTACTTTTTTATAAGAAAAGTAGGTAATGTATTTTTTCGTACGATTTTTTTCGTACCTTTGGAATATGAAATCAAAGAGAACAAAATCAAAATCCGGTTTTACAGAACCCACCAATGCAGAGTTAGAGATACTGCAGGTACTTTGGAAATACGGGCCCTCTACTGTTCGTTTTGTAAATGAAAAACTCAATGAGCATAAGCCTGTTAAATATACCTCTACTCTAAAACAGATGCAAATTATGGCAGATAAGAGTATTTTGGATAGGGATGTAAGTAAAATGACTCATATTTATCATATATTAGAGGAGGAAGAAAAAACCAAGAGTTTTTTACTCAACAGATTTGTAGATAGAATTTATAGCGGTTCTGCAGGCAAACTTATTATGCAGTTGTTGGGTGATGACAAAGCTTCTAAAGAAGATATTGAGAAAATTAAGAAAATGCTGGACGAAATGGAGTCTGACCAGTAAGAATAAAACAGAAAATACAGATCATGGAACCTGAAGTGATAGTAATGACATTTTTAAACTCCTTATGGATAGGAGGAGTCATGTTTCTTGCAGTGTATTTGCTTATGGCCCTTATGCCCAGAAATAATGCAGCGCTTCGTTATAATGTGCTTGTGGGTGGTATGTTGGCATTTGTAATAGCAATAGGGTATGTATTTGTAGAAGCTTTTTTGGGTACTAATACAAAAAGTTATATGATTTCTTTGCCCGAATGGAGCCATATTACAGAGATATATCTGGCCGGGCAACCGGAACATAACTTAGAAACAGGAAAAGCATACATAGGTTTTATAAACCAATTCTTTTCTTTATTAATGAACCATTCGCAAACCATTATGCTGCTATGGGTAGGCATTGTTCTCTACAAAGGGACAATAATGGCTCTGGGTCTGAAAAAAATGCAGGGATTAAAGACCAAAAATATTTTACCAGCCGGTGTTTATTGGGAAAACCGTATTAAAGAACTGGCCATTGTGCTACGTATTAAAGAAAATGTAAGTATCGTTCAGTCTGCTATGGTAAAAGCTCCCGTGGTATTTGGATATTTTAAACCTGTTATTCTGGTGCCCTTAGGCTTATTAACCCAGATGCCTGCAGAACAGGTAGAATCGGTTATACTCCATGAACTAGCACACATAAAAAGAAAAGATTACCTGATAAACATATTACAAAGCATATTGGAAATAGTATTCTTCTTCAATCCGGCAGTACTATGGATATCCGGTTTGATAAGAACAGAAAGAGAAAACTGCTGTGATGATCTGGTAGTCAAAAAAATAGAAAACCGGGTAGATTATATCAAAGCATTAATTTCATGTGTAGAAGCAAATCAGGCTAAACCTTCGTATGCCATGCGTCTTTCCGGTAATGACGGCCACCTTTTAAAGCGTGTTAACCGAATGCTTAATAAAAAAGAAAGAAAGCATAATAGTTTTGAAAAAGGTATTTTGTCCATTCTGTTAGCCATTGTCATGTTAACCAGTCTGGCATTTACAAAAAGTACACCAGTAGCATCAAAAAACGATTTAGCCTCAACCCCTACCAATGTTCAGGATAAGCAGGAAAACGGTTTTGAAGAAGAACCCGAACGAACTTACCTGCTTACGGGTCTTACAGCAGAATATCTGGATGAGCAGCAGAGTGAAGATATAGAGAGTATATTGAGCAGTATGATATTGGACATGAAGAATGAAGGACTTTTAGTATCTGAAAATGCATTATCATTTATGTTGAATAAAGAACAATTTATTATAAATGGCGAAAAAATTGCTTCTCATATTCAAGTGCGATATGAAGCAAAATATTTAAAACGTTCTGATTGGACGTTATGTTATAATTATCTTTTAAAACACTAACAACTACAAAGTTTTATAACCTTTTAAAACAATAATTTATGGGCACAAAGAAAATACTGGCCTTATTGGCTATAGGGATATCTATGTCATCTTATCAGGTGCATTCTCAATCTGCCGAACCCCCTACCAAGGCAGATATAGAGAAAATGAAAAAGAAAGAGATCACTTTCACAGGTATTACGGGTACTGATGCCGGAGATCTGGATGTAAGCCACGGAAATGATCTTATTAAAAAGATCAATGAAAAAATAAAAAAAGATCAACTAACCAATGGAGAAAAAGTGGTGAATTACAGGCTGGACACTAATGCGTTTATTGTGAATAATCAAAAGCAATTACCGGAAATTCATCAAAAATATAAAAGGGAATTTCTGCAAAAGAAAAGTTGGATCATTAGTTATAACTATAAACTAGATACTAAAACAGTAACACCTAAATAAGTAACTAAAAAAGAGCGGTCGTTTAAAAGCAGTCACCTAAAAAAACAACTCTTTATTGTTTATAAAGGCTATACGCCTGTTAAAGTTTTTAATTCAGGAAATTCTTTATGAGATCATATAAAACTACGGCATTTTTGGTCGTAATGGCTTTTTTTTGCTTTTTTCCAGTCTACTCACAAACACCCGGAGGTGAAATTTCCGGGTTTGTGGTAGACGCAAAAACGAAGGAACCAGTAGTTTTTGCAACTATCGTATTAAAAAATGCAAAAGACTCTGTACTGGTAAAAACAGAATTAACCGAGGAAGACGGAACGTTTATATTTAACAACTTAAAAAACAATACCTATTTCATCACCATTATTATGGATGGGTACTCAGAGCTTGATACAGGACAGATTGCCATAAGTGAAAGTAATCTAAAAGAAGAGTTACCAGAAATAAAGCTTATTCCGGCTTTTCAGGAACAAGCATTAGATGAAGTAGTGGTCACTTTTAAAAAATCTTTTGTAGAGCGTAAAATAGATCGAACCGTTCTCAATGTAGATGCATTGATCTCCAATACAGGAACAACCGCTTTTGAGCTTTTAGGAAAATCACCCGGAGTAAATGTTACCCCCGAAGGTGTGATAAGTCTAAGAGGGAAAGCCGGAGTAGTGGTTTTTGTAAATGACAAACCCACCTTCCTGTCTGGTAACGATCTGGAAAATTACCTCAATGCCATTCCTTCTTCTGCTATAGACAAAATTGAAATAATGACCAATCCACCTGCTAAATATGATGCGGCAGGTAATGCAGGTGTTATTAATATTATCATGAAGAAGAACCGTGCCGATGGCTTTAACGGGAACCTTACACAAAGTGTTACCAGATCTGTATTTACCAAAACCAACACAGGGCTTAACTTTAATTATCGCAAAGGTAAATTCAATTTTTTTGGAAATTTAAGTGGTGGATATCGTAAACGTTTCCAAGACCTGGATATTAACCGTAGAACTCTGGATGAAAACAATGAAATATTGGCTTTTAATAACCAAAATACCTATTCAGAAGGTAGCGGCCGCGTTATTAACTTTAAAACCGGACTAGATTTTTATGCCACCGAAAAACAAACATGGGGATTAGTTTTTAACGGATTGGACTGGGACGGAGAAAATGTTGATGATTCGGAAACCGATCTGTTAAATGCATCCCGAGAAGTAGATTCACTCGTATTGGCAAGAAACATAACCCAAACGCAATTCAGGAACTTTGGCGTAAATCTTTACTATCAATATAAAATTAACGAAGGAGAAAACCTTTCGTTTGATCTGGATTATTTGCGTTATACCAATGACGATACCCAGGATTTTAGAAACCGCGTGATTAATCCCTCAGACAATACTACCAGTGAGGATTTTCTGGATGGTGACCTTCCTTCCAGTATTAATATTTATTCTGCAAAAGCAGATTACTCAAAAGATCTTGGCGAATCCTGGAAACTGGCGACCGGAGTTAAAACCAGCTTTATTGATACCGATAACATAGCCGATTATATTGAGACCATTAATAATGTATCACGCCCCGACTTCGAAAAAAGTAATCAGTTTCTCTATGAAGAAATGATAAATGCCGTGTATGTAAACACAAACTATGAAGGCAAACGATTGTCTGTTCAAGCAGGCCTTAGATTTGAAAATACTATTTCAGACGGGAATCAGTTAGGAAATGAAGTGATTCCGCAAAGAGATTTTAACCGCGATTATACCAGCCTTTTTCCAACCCTGTATGTGTCTTACAAACTTGATTCTTTGGCAGATAATACTATAGGGATTAATTACGGAAAACGAATAAATCGCCCAAATTTCAGAGATCTCAACCCCATTATTTTTCCTTTAAACCGATTTACTTTTTATGAAGGAAACCCTTTTTTAAGGCCTTCATTTACCCATAGTGTAGAGTTGTTTTATAATTATAAAAACCTGTTGACCCTTACCCTTAGTTACAGCAATACTTCAGATGAGGTAAACGAAACTATAGAGATTGTAGATGAGATCTATTTCAGCAGACCCGGGAACATAGGGAAGGCCGAAGTCTGGAACTTCACAGTAAACACCAATATAGATATATTTGAATGGCTCACCTTCACCAACTACTTTGCCATTACCCATAAAAGATCGAGGGCAGAACTTTTTATGAGAGATCTGGATGTAAGCGGTACCTTTTTGAGTTTTGATCCCGTATTACAACTCAAATTTGGTAATGACTGGAGTGGAGAGATCAGCGGAAGTTATATAGGAAAAGTATATGATGCACAGTTAATTACAGATCCTTTCGGTTTTGTGAATCTGGGTATTCAAAAAAAGCTATCCAATAACAGCACCTTAAAGCTGGCTGCCAATGATATATTTGAAACCATTGTCAATAGCGGGCAAATATTAAATCTTGACCAGACCAGTGCTAACTTTCGTAATGTGTACGATTCACGACAGGTAACACTTACCTTCACTTATAACTTTGGAAAAATGGCTTCAAATCTCAGGAAACGTGAGCAAACCGGGGCAGAAAGTGAAAAACGGAGAGCAGGAAATTAAGAAAACCCATTTATTAAATAATACTAAACACAGATGGGGTTAATGAGGGGTATTAAAAAGTCTGTGATGTATTATAAACGGGTTTTGGTTTGCAGGTTTTGATCTCCTTGCAAACACGGAAAAACCGGCCTTGAGCCGGTTTTTCTTTTTAATGAAAATAAACCCAGGGCCCATAGAAAGCTTCGGGAAGAAGGTTTATGGGAGGAGGTAAACATATTCTATAAGAATTTCTGACTGAGCAGAATCATAAAAAAGCTTTCCGTTTTAGTTTAAGTAACAGGTTTTTAATAATTTTACAGAGTATGATCCGTATTATCTCCATATGGTTATGTCTTACCTTACTCTTCCAAAGTGGAAATTTTGGACTGTATGATGTATTGCGTATGGGAGAATTAATAGAACATGCCAGGTTTCATTCTCATCAATACGGAGACAGTTTTTTTACTTTTCTCTCTAAACACTATGGTTCCTTAAAAAAGGACCATGAACAACACCATAAGGAAGAGCAAAAGGATCATGAAAGACTTCCTTTCAATCATTCTTTCTCTGCACATGCCATTACCTTTTTCGTGGTAAACCGCCACGAGATCCCTCTAAAAAAGCTGGAACCGCTTACAGACACAGATGTTAACTTCTTTTACGGGGATCATTACTCCTTCATGAACTGGTCTAAAGTATTTCAACCTCCAAAACACGCATAATTTTAAGAAGTATTGAGGCCGCTCTGTTATTTTTGACCGCGCGGTAGTATTCCATTTTATATTCTTAAAACATGCTTTCAAAAATTATAAAGTTTAGCCTTTACAACAAAGGGACTGTTGTATTTTTTACATCGTGCATAGTTATTTTCGGTTTGTATTCGCTCACCCAAATACCTATTGGGGCCGTTCCGGATATAACAAATAATCAGGTACAGGTTATTACCACTTCCCGTAACCTTTCCACTCAGGACATAGAGCAGTTTATTACCTATCCGGTAGAACTGGAAATGGCCAACTTACCCGGAGTAACTGAAATACGCTCTGTGTCAAAATTTGGACTGTCAGTAGTTACCATTGTTTTTGACGATAGCATGGGCACTTATTTGCCCAGGCAGCTCATTGCTGAAAAAATAAGATCAGCTTCAGAAAAGATCCCCAGGGATTTTGGTACTCCCGAAATGGGCCCGATTACTACAGGATTGGGAGAGATATACCAGTACATTCTGGATGTCAAACCGGGGTATGAATCAAGATATACTGCCACCGATCTACGCACGATACAGGATTGGATCATTAAACGCCAGCTTTCCGGTATTCCAGGGGTAGTTGAAGTGAATAGTTGGGGAGGATATCTCAAACAGTATGAAGTAGCTGTGAACACCACCAAACTTAATGCCATGAATATTACTATGGCAGAGATATTCACCGCACTCGAGCAAAATAATAGTGTTGCCGGAGGAGGTTATATTGAAAAAGTAAATCAGGCCTATTTTATAAGAGGAGAGGGACTTGTAAGCACACTTGCAGATATTGAAAATACCGTTGTTGTAAACAGAAAGGGTGTCCCAATATTTATTAAGGATATTGGGAAGGTAGGCTTTGGGAAGGCTACCCGATTTGGGGCTGTAACAGCCAATGGCGAAGGAGAAAAAGTGTTGGGCCAGGTAATGATGCTTAAAAACTCAAACTCTAAGAAAGTGATCGATGCCGTAAAGGAAAGAGTAGCTTCTGTTTCCGGATCACTTCCTGAAGGTGTATATATCAATGCATTTCTTGATCGAAGTAAACTCATAGAGAAAACCACCTTTACCGTTGCAGAGAATCTCATTTTAGGATGCCTGATCGTCATTTTTGTAGTAGTACTTATTCTTGGAAATATGCGTTCGGGCCTCGTAGTGGCTTCAGTAATACCTATCAGTCTTCTCTTTGCCCTATCGCTAATGTATCTTTTTGATATTGATGCCAACCTCATGAGTCTGGGCGCCATAGACTTTGGCATTATTATAGATGGTGCCGTGATAATTGTAGAGTTTGTGGCTTTTCGTATTACTTCACAAAAAGATGAGTTAACTACCTCCAATCACACACAAAGGCAGGAAAAAACAAATGAACTGGTTTACCGGAGTGCCTCCGAAATGATGAACTCGGCAGTATTCGGGCAGCTTATTATACTCATCGTCTTTATACCCATATTATCATTAAGTGGTGTAGAAGGAAAAATGTTTACCCCTATGGCACTCACATTTAGTTTTGCACTCATAGGAGCCATGTTACTTTGTTTTACCTATGTGCCCGTAGTGGCAGCTCTTTTTATAAAACCTTCGGCACCATCCTCAAAAAATATATCTGTCCGTTTTATGAACTGGCTCCAGAAAAAATATGAACCTGTAATTTCATGGGCCCTTTACCATAAAAAAATAGTATTGGCCCTGGCTTTGGTTTTTATAGGGGCGGCCTTTTTTCTTTTTAGCAGGATGGGAGCAGAATTTGTACCTACGTTAGATGAGGGTGATTTTGTTATACAACCGGTACTTAAAACCGGAACATCACTGAGTAAAACCATTGAAACTACTACCCAAATCGAAAAAATACTCCTCAAATTTCCCGAAGTGGAACAGGTGGTAACCCGCATAGGGGCTGCAGAAATACCTACCGATCCCATGTCTATGGAGGAAAGTGATGTTATTATAACGCTTAAACCGGGAAATACATGGGTATCCGCATCTTCAAAAGATGAACTGGCCGACCGTTTTAAAGAAGCCCTGTCAGTATTACCGGGTATCGATCTTGAGTTTACCCAACCTATAGAAATGCGTTTTAACGAATTGATAACCGGAGTAAGGGCCGATATTGCCATTAAAATTTTTGGTGACGACCTGGAAGTTCTGCAGAAAAAAGCCAATGAAGTTAAAGAGTATATAAAAGACATAGAAGGCGCAGCCGATGTGGTAGTTGAAAAAATAGCCGGGCTGCCACAAATGAAAGTAACGTATGATCGTGCCAGACTTGCCCGGTACGGTTTGCACATTGCCGAGGTTAACCGGCTAGTATCTATGGGGTTTGGCGGTTATGTAACAGGCAGTGTTTTTGAAGGTGAAAAACGTTTTGATCTGGTTATTCGTCTTGATGAACAGCATAGGGAAAGCATAACAAATCTTAAAAACATGTATGTAGATATTCCTTCCGGAGGTAAGGTGCCTTTAAAAGAACTGGCCCGTATCTCGTATGAAAAAGGAGCCGCTAAAATATCCAGAGATGATACCAAACGCCGAATAGTAGTAGGAATCAATGTGCGTAATCGCGATTTACAATCAGTAGTAGATGATATTCGGCAGCGTCTGGAAAAACAGCTACAACTTCCTGTGGGGTACAGCATTACGTATGGAGGACAGTTTGAAAACCTTAAAAGCGCCAGGAACCGCCTTAAGATAGCAGTACCTGTAGCGCTTATTCTCATTTTCGTCTTGTTGTATTTTGCTTTTAAATCGATAAGAGAGGCACTTATAGTGTTCTCAGCGATCCCGCTGGCAGCATTTGGCGGGGTATTATTACTCTGGCTTCGGGGTATGCCTTTCAGCATTTCGGCAGGAGTGGGATTTATTGCTCTGTTCGGAATTGCCGTTTTAAATGGAATAGTACTTATAGAACATTTTAAAGAATTAAAAAGCAAAGGGATGAAAACAAAAGAAGAATACATCCTTACGGGAGCTAAAAACCGATTGCGTGCTGTATTGCTAACAGCTACCGCTGCTGCTCTCGGGTTTCTGCCTATGGCGGTATCTACCAGTGCAGGGGCAGAAGTACAAAGGCCATTGGCTACAGTGGTTATCGGGGGGCTGGTAACTGCTACACTTCTTACCCTTATTGTATTGCCCGTACTCTATGCACTTTTCGGTTCAAACGGGGAAAAACCCCAAAAAACCCCAAAAAATACATCAGTACCCAAAAACAGCCTTACCATACTGGCCGTATTGTTTTTATCAGGTATATATGCTCAGGAAACTCCGGCACTGCATTGTGAACAGCTAAAAGAAATGGCCATGGAAAGCAATGCAGCATTAAAGGCTTCTTCTCTTAGAGTAGAAGAAACCAATGCCATGATAGGCACTGCTTTTAGTTTTGATAAAACAGAGGTATATTACGGTTATGACGAAAACAACCTGGCCATTAATGAAAAGCCCATTTACGTAGTTGGAGTACAGCAGAGCTTTCTTTTTCCAACCGTATATTTTGCGGGAAAAAAGGTGAATGAACTGGAACATGAAATGGAAAAAAGCAGTTACATATTGAAAAAACTGGCAGTTGAACGTGAGGTAGAATCTGCGTATTATCAACTTCAGTACGAAATGCAGAAAAAAGAGGTGTATCAGTATCTGGATAGCCTTTATGCAAAATTTGCCTATGCTGCCCAACGAAAATTTGAATTAGGGGAAACCAATTACCTGGAAAAGATAACGGCAAAAGCCAAACGCAAACAGTTGCAAACGCAATATCGACAGGCAGAACAAGACATTGCCCAGGCCTATGCACGTATTCAAAAAGTAGTACAGCATGATGATACTCTTGTGATTGTGAAGCAACCTCCCGGTAAATTAAGTCTTTGGTCCAAAACAATAGCAGATCATGAAGGGATTACTTATTACAAAAACAAAAAATCACTTTATCAGGCAAAAAACAGGTATGAAAAGCAATCTTTGTTACCTGATATCACCTTGAACTATTTCACCGGATCTAATGCCACTCTTAATGATCAATTGTACGGTTATCAAATAGGCCTTAAGATCCCTTTGCTTTTCGGAGGGAATACTTCCAAAATAAAAGCTTCGCGAATTGCCGCCCAGATGGTAACCGAAGAAGCAAAAGAATATACATTCATGCTCGAAGCAAGATATAAAAAGCTGAATGCCCAACTGACTAAACACAATGAAGCCCTTTTGTACTATGAAAATGAAGGTGAAGAATTGTCACAAGAACTTCTCAAAACAGCCTCCAGGAGCTATCAAAGCGGAGAGATCGATTTTTTTCAGTACATAAACAGTCTGGAGAATGCTTATACCATAACGCTTTCTTATCTGGAGAGCCTTCATGCATACAACCAGACCGTAATCACCATTAATTATCTAACCTTGTAAAATACACGTTATGAAACGTATAAAATTATATATTCTGAACATAGGAGCACTTCTTTTTATAGTAGGGTGTGAAACCAAAGTGAAGAATGGAGCACAGGAAATCGCTCCTTTGGAAACCCGTAAGGATCATAAAATAGTAGTAAGTAAACATCAGTTTAAAACAGGCAATATGCAAATAGGGAAACTGTTTAGCAAGCCTTTTCCAGAGTTGGTGGAAGCTACCGGAATGATCGATGTGCCTCCTGAGAATAAAGCTGTTATCAATACCATAGCCGGTGGGTACATCAAAGAAACCCCTTTGCTTATCGGGGACAAGGTTACAAAAGGGCAGGCCCTCGTAACTTTGGAAAACCCCGAATTTATAACCCTTCAACAGGAATATCTCGATGTAAAGGCACAGTTACACTACCTGAAAGCTGAGTATGAAAGGCAAACAACACTCCTGGAAGAGAAAATCACCTCTCTTAAAAACCAGCTACAGGCAGAAAGTGCGTATAAAAGAGCTGTGGCTGCTTATCAGGGTTTGAGAAAAAAAATGGAAATGTTACATATTGATCCGAAAATAGTTGAAAGTGGCAAACTTACGGCCGAGGTTGTCGTGTATTCGCCTATCAGTGGTAACATAACAGAACTATATGTAAATAAAGGGGCTTATGTTTCTCCGGCAGATGTGATTATGGAGGTCATAGACAAAAGTCACATTCATCTGGAACTTAGTGTTTTTGAAAGTGATATCATGAGGGTTAAAGAAAAGCAGGATATCATATTCAAAGTACCGGAAACTTCAGGAACCACATATCGCGCTCATGTATATCTTATAGGTACCTCTATTCATGAAAAAGACCGAACTGTAAAAGTACATGCTCATATTGAAGAAGAACTCGCCGAGAATTTTGCTACGGGCATGTTTGTAGAAGCAGCTATAGTGACTCGTACTGATAAACGACCGGCACTTCCGGAAGAAGCGGTAATAATGGCAGACAATTCTTATTATGTATGGCAACTTATTTCAGAAAATGATTCCCTGTATGTGTTTTCCAAAAAGGAAATTCAGCCAGGATCTTCATATAAGGGTTTTGTTTCTATTGACAGTGTATTTTCACCGGAAGACCGATTTTTGACTAAAGGAGGCTTTAATCTGATAGGGAAAAGTGATTCGGGAAGCGGCCACTCCCATTAGATTCCAGAATACAGGAACAGGTGGGTATGGAATAAATAGTATAATAAAACCCTTTTCTAATAATTAAGTAGATTCTATCAATACGTGTAGTGTATTGTTTTTTAGAGAGATAGCTATCATAAAAAAATAAATATTTTAGTGGAATAATTCCATAAAAAAGGAAAAAATCCATACTTTTGTTCGGGTAGTTATTTCCTTTTCTATGAATAAAACAGTACTTCATCTGGATCTTGATACATTTTATGTTTCAGTAGAGCGGCTTATAGACAGCAGGTTAAAAAGCAGGCCCTTATTGGTAGGAGGCACCAGCAGGAGAGGTGTTGTAGCTGCCTGTAGTTATGAGACCCGCAGGTTTGGAGTACACTCCGGGATGTCTATGAAGCTGGCTAAAGAACTTTGCCCTGAAGCAGTAGTTATAAAGGGCAATGCCGGTACTTACAGTAAATATTCAGATACCGTGACAGACATCATTAAAGAAAAGGTTCCCATATTTGAGAAATCGAGTATCGATGAGTTTTATGCAGACCTCACCGGAATGGATCGTTTTTTTGGGTGCTATCAGTATGCTTCAGAGCTGCGCAACACAATTATAAGAGAAACCGGTTTGCCTATTTCTTTCGGACTTTCCGTGAACAAAGTAGTTTCAAAAGTAGCTACGAACGAAGCAAAACCCAATAATCAGATGAAAATAGACTTTGGTTTTGAAAGATCCTTTCTGGCCCCACTTTCTATAAGTAAGATTCCCATGATTGGCGAGAAAACATATCAGGCATTACGAAATCTGGGGCTCAGAAAAGTGAAAACCATTCAGGAAATGCCACCAGATATGATGTATAATGTTCTGGGTGCCAACGGGCTCACTATATGGGAAAGAGCTAACGGAATAGACAATACGCCGGTAATACCTTTTCACGACCGTAAATCTATTTCTACAGAACGTACATTTGATAAAGATACTACCGATGTGACAAAACTTAAAAGCATCCTGTTAGCTATGAGTGAAAATCTGGCATATCAGTTGCGAAGAGGTAATAAACTCACGGCCTGCGTATCAGTAAAAATAAGGTATTCAGATTTCAACACATATAACAAACAGGTAAAAATACCACATACCAGCGCAGACCATATTCTTATACCAAAAGTACTGGATCTGTTTAACCGCCTTTATAACCAGCGACTTTTAGTAAGGCTTATAGGAGTAAAATTCACCCACCTGGCAGAAGGGAATTATCAGATCCATTTGTTTGAAGATACCTGTGAACGCCTTAGTTTGTACAATGCTCTGGATCGTATAAGGAACCGTTATGGGGAGCGCAGTGTGGTACGGGCCTCAGGTATGGAAGCGGCTACTATAGGGCGCATGCATAATCCGTTTAATGGCGAGCCTCCCGTAGTATTGGCTCACAGAAAACAATAAAGACAGATATGTACCTTAATTGTCATACGTATTACAGCCTGCGCTTCGGCACTTTTTCAGAAGTGAAGCTGCTGGAACTGGCCAAAGAAAATCATATCACCCGTTTGGCATTAACCGATATCAATAATACATCGGCCTGTATGAATTTTGTACGGAAATCTGCAGAATTTGGCATTACTCCCATAGCAGGTATAGATTTCCGGAACGGCACAGAACAGATGTATGTGGGAATAGCAGCTAATAATGAAGGTTATAAAGAGTTGAATGATTTTTTATCGTTACACCTTCATCAGCAAAAACCTTTTCCGGAAACCCCTCCAAAATTTGAGCACGTATTTACTATTTACCCGTTTGAAAAAGTATTGCTAACTGAAAAGCAGGAATTTACAGAGTATGAATATATAGGAGTATCAATAAAAAACCTTAGAAAGCTGCCTTTTTCTTCCTATGTGCATATGAAAGATAAGCTGGTAGTATTGCAGCCTGTAACTTTTAGGAACAAGCGTGACTTTAATGCCCACCGGTTACTGCGGGCCATCGATAAAAATGTGTTGTTAAGCAGGCTCCCCACCAGTGAAGAGGCCGATGCTGATGAGAAAATGTTCCCAATTGCCAATCTGGCCACCGCCTTTTCAGAATACTCTTTTATTCTGGAAAATACCGAGAAGCTTATGAAGCAATGCCATATTCATTTTGATTTTTCGCAGGGTCGTAAACCTCAAAACCTCAAAACCTATACCGGTAACCGCGCATCTGATGAAGAACTGCTTGAAAAACTGTGCAGGCAGGGTCTCTCTTACCGATATCCGGAAGGAGGTGCCAGCATTCTGGAGCGACTTGATAAAGAACTGGAACTTATTAAGAAAATGGATTTTGTATCTTATTTTCTTATTAACTGGGACATTGTATGTTATGCCAGGCGAAAAGGATATTTTTATGTGGGAAGGGGCAGTGGCGCCAATAGCATAGTAGCCTATCTTTTACGTATTACAGATGTAGATCCGGTAGATCTGGATCTGTATTTCGAACGTTTTATTAACCTGTACCGGGCCAACCCGCCTGATTTTGATATTGATTTTTCCTGGAAAGACCGCCAGGATGTCACACAATATATATTTAAACGTTTTGACCATGTGGCTTTGTTGGGCACGTATGTTACCTTTAGGTATCGGGGTGTAGTGAGAGAACTGGGAAAAGTTTTTGGGTTGCCAAAAGGAGAGATCGATCTGTTGGCAGATGGTAAATATCACTCAGTACTACTTGATGAGGTTTCTTCACTTGTTATGAAATACGGAAAACTTATAGAAGGCTTTCCCAATTATGTAAGCATTCATGCCGGGGGTATTCTTATAAGTGAGAAACCTTTACACTGCTTCTCGGCTACCAACCTGCCTCCCAAAGGCTTTCCCACTACACAGTTTGATATGGTAATTGCCGAAGATGTAGGGTTGTATAAGTTTGATATTCTGGGGCAGAGGGGCCTGGCAAAGATAAAAGATGCCATGACAATCATAAAGACCAATTACCCGGAGAAAGCAGCGTCTATAGACATTCATGCCATAGCCTCTTTTAAAAAGGACCCGCGTATTAATGCCCTTATTAAAAAAGCACAGTGTATGGGGTGTTTTTATGTAGAATCACCGGCTATGCGCATGCTGCTAAAAAAGCTGGAAGTAGATAATTACCTCGGTTTGGTAGCGGCCAGTTCCATTATTCGCCCTGGAGTGGCCAAAAGTGGTATGATGAGAGAATATATTCTACGCCACAGAAATCCCGAGCGGTTAAAAAATGCACATCCTGTTATGCTGGATATCATGCCTGATACGTATGGAGTAATGGTATATCAGGAAGATGTTATAAAAGTAGCCCATTATTTTGCAGATCTTACTTTGGGAGAGGCCGATGTGCTTCGAAGAGGTATGAGCGGTAAGTTTCGCTCCCGCGATGAATTTGCCAAGGTAAAAGCAAAGTTTATTACCAATTGCAGAGAGAAAGGCTACGATGAAAAACTGATCTTTGAGATCTGGGAACAAATTGCCAGCTTTGCGGGGTATGCCTTTGCTAAGGGGCACTCGGCTTCGTATGCCGTAGAGAGCTACCAGACACTGTTTTTAAAAACATACTACCCACTTGAATTTATTGTGGCCGTACTTAATAATGGAGGAGGGTTTTACGGTCCGGAATTTTATATACACGAGGCAAGAATGTTAGGGGCAACTGTACACCAGCCCTGTGTTAATAAGAGTCTGGAAATAAACCGTATAAGCGGGACAGATATTTACCTGGGGTTTGGATATCTTAAAGATCTGGAAAAAAAAGTAGTGAACAAGATCATTAACGAAAGGTTGATACGAGGCTCATTCCTTTCTTTTGATGATTTTCTGGAACGTGTTCCCATATCTGTAGAACAAATAAGTATTCTTGTGCGTATGGATGCTTTCAGGTTTACTACTCAAAACCGGTATCATTTATTATGGCAGGCGCATATGAAACTGGCGGGAAAGAAGAAAAAACCGGATATCCCGAAGCTGTTCAGGCCGTCACAGCGATCTTTTGTCCTGCCTGAGTTACAAACAAATGTATTGGAAACAGCTTTTGACCAAATGGAACTATTGGGCTTTCCTCTATGCAGCCCGTTCGAATTATTGTTACACCCACCTAAAAACAGTTTGGGGAGTCGTGACCTTTCCCGCTATTTAGATCGATACATAGACATATACGGATATCTGGTTACCGTAAAAAATACAGCTACTCACGATGGGAAAAGGATGCATTTCGCAACTCTGACAGACCAGCACGGAGAAGTTTTTGATACCGTCTTATTTCCGCAGGTGGCCTTTAAATACAGATTTAGAGGGAGGGGTATTTATCGCTTTTACGGAAAAGTAGTTAGTGAATTTGGTTTTTTAAGTATAGAAGTACTTAAAATGCAAAAAGAAGACTATATACAGGACCCGCGTTATAGTGAAGGAAATTCGGGTTCTTACAGACATATGTTGAAAACTTTATGATCTTTAATTTAGATCAAATCAAAATAGAGTGTATTTTTGCATCGTTTAATTTTGTTTTGATGGGAAAGGACAAAGCCAAAAAGAAAGGTAAGGAAAAGGACAAGAAAAAACTGAAGAAAGCCGAAAAGAAGGCAAGTACATCTAAAAAGGTTACTTTCACAAGTCTGCAACCGCTTCCAAACTGTAAAACGAGGTGTTGTAAAAAATATAAAAAGGGCAATCGCTGTAAACGATGCCCCATGTATGATCTTCTTAAAAAAGCAGCCGCTTAGAAAACATTTCTATTTTACTTAAAAGCAGCCATTCCCGTAATATCCATTCCGGTTATTAACAGGTGAATATCGTGTGTGCCCTCGTATGTAATTACAGATTCGAGATTCATCATATGCCGCATAATGCTGTACTCTCCGGTAATACCCATACCTCCCAGCACCTGTCTTGCTTCCCGGGCTATGGTAAGTGCCATATCTACATTATTGCGTTTTGCCATAGATATTTGTGCAGACGTAGCTTTTCCTTCTTCTCTGAGTACGCCCAGTCGCCAGGCGAGTAGCTGTGCTTTAGTGATCTCGGTAACCATTTCGGCCAGTTTTTTCTGTTGTAATTGTGTAGCGGCTATAGGTTTGTCAAATTGAACCCGTTCTTTTGCATATCGCAATGCCGTATCATAACAATCCATCGCGGCACCTATGGCGCCCCATGCAATTCCGTAACGTGCCGAATCCAGACATCCCAGGGGAGCACCCAGGCCACTTTTTCTCGGAAGTAAGTTTTCTTTGGGAACCTTTACATTATCAAAAATAAGTTCTCCGGTGGCTGAGGCCCGTAATGACCATTTGTTATGGGTCTCCGGGGTAGAGAAACCTTCCATACCTCTTTCTACTATGAGCCCATGAATGCGACCTTCCTCATTTTTGGCCCAGACTACCGCAATATCAGCAAAAGGAGCATTAGAGATCCAGAGTTTTGCTCCGTTTAGTAAAAAGTGATCTCCTTTATCTTTAAAATGGGTTACCATTCCCGCAGGATTTGACCCGAAGTCGGGTTCGGTTAGTCCAAAACAGCCCATGTATTCTCCGGTTGCGAGTTTAGGAAGGTACTTTTTTCGCTGTTCTTCGCTTCCGTATTTCCATATGGGATACATGACCAGGGACGATTGTACCGAGGCGGTAGATCGTACCCCACTGTCACCCCTTTCTATTTCCTGCATGATAAGCCCATAAGCAGTCTGGTCCATTCCTGCACCGCCGTATTCAACCGGAATATAAGGGCCAAAAGCACCTATTTCGGCAAGGCCGGAAATAATTTGTTTGGGAAACTCGGCATTTTGCGCATAGGTTTCAATAATAGGAGATACTTCCCGCTTAACCCATTGCCTTGCGGCATCTCTTACCAGTTTGTGTTCATCAGTAAGCAGATCATCTAACTGGTAATAATCAGGAGCTTCAAACAGATCAGGTTTCATGTACATAAAATTAAAGCCCAAAGGTAACCAATGAAATGTAACAAAACAAAGCCGTAGAGTTACATTTTTAAATAAAAATCTTGTGTGAGTAACCTGTAGGTATCGGTATATTCATGGCGTGATTTTTCAATAACCAATGTGTCTCTTTCAGGAACTTCGTTTTGAAATACAAACTCTATAAGACTTCTTTTTACTGGAGCTTCAGGGGTCCCTTTAACATGAGTAATACGCCTGGGAAAAAGGTTTTTCTCTTTGGCGAGAGAGATAACGGTTTGCTCTTCTTTAAAGGGTATAACAAGTGCAAAACTGCCATATGTTGATAATAGTTTACCAACTGCTTCAATCAGGGTATGAAATGGCAGATAATGGTTTTGGCGGGCCCTGTTTCGAGAGGTGTCTCCTGAGGTTACATTTTCTGAATAAAAAGGAGGATTGGCGACAATAAGGTCATAGGTGTCGTCTATTTCTGCAGCAAATTCTTCGAGAGAGGCGTGGTAACAAAAAAGACGATCATTCCAGGGAGATGCCTCAAAATTTTCAACGCATTGCTCATAAGCCTGAGCATCGATCTCTATCGCATCAATAAGATCTGCATTGCTGCGTTGTGCAAGCATGATTGCAATAAGTCCGGTGCCTGCCCCTATATCTAAAATAGATTGTGGGCCTTCTTGTATGGAGACCCATGCGCCCAGCAGCACCCCATCGGTACCTATTTTCATGGCACACCTATCCTGATGTACACTAAATTGTTTAAAAACAAAGGGAGCATTCATAAAAACAAGGATGTCAAAAGTGATGAAAAAGTGCGGGATTGGTTGTAAGGAATACGATAAAGACGCTTTACTAAAAACTATTCAGACAAGTAAAGATCAATGAGACCCTCGGGTGTTTGTACCTGTATTTCTTTAGAGTCACGATCTACTTTTACAATAAATTCATCATTCATTGGGATAAAGATCTCAATACCATCGCGATCTATTTCAAAAAGAGATTGCGCAGTACTGTCGTTAATAGCGGTGATGGTCCCTACTTTTCCAAAACTTTTATCTACAACGGTAAAACCAATTACTTCATGAAAGTAAAACTTATTACCTGAGAGCGTAGGAAGCATACTTTTTGGTAGATAAAGATCTTGTTTTAAAAGCGCATCTGCTTTAGCTTCTGTATCTACATCTTCCAGTCGCAGTCTTAAGAGCTGCGATTTGTGTAACGAAGACTCTGTAATAAAAAATGGAACCAGTGTTTCACCTAATTCGATGAATACTGATTCCAAATTTTCATACTCTTCAGGGTCGTCGGTATCTAGCTTTGCCAGAACCTCTCCTTTAAAACTAAACTTCTTTACTATTTTTCCGAGATAGAAGCAATCTTCCTTTCTCATAGTCTGAAGTTATGCTTCCGCGTCCTTATTCTCTTCTGTTTCGGGAGCTTCTTCAGGAGTTGCTTCCGCTTCGGCTACGGTTTCTTCAGCGGCCTCAGTAGCTGCTTCGGCTCCTTCCTGCTCTTCCTCTACAACAGTTCCTTCGGCTTTGCGCTTATCGCTTATTGCTTTTTCTGCTTCCAGTTGTTTCGCTTTTGCCTCTTCTTTAGCTTTGGTAAGGGTATCTTGCTTAGAAGCTACTTTACCTTCTTTTTCTTCTAACCAGGCAGTAAATTTTTCTTCTGCCTGCTCCTCGGTTAATGCTCCTTTAGACACACCACCCAATAAATGATGCTTTAGCAGTACACCTTTGTATGAAAGTATCCTTTTGGCGGTATCAGACGGTTGTGCTCCGTTTTGCAGCCACTTTACTGAATTGTCTATGTTAAGATCAATTTGTGCAGGGTCTGTGTTAGGATTATAGGTGCCTAACTTTTCAAGAAATTTTCCATCTCTTTTTGAACGGGAATCTGCAGCCACGATCCAATAAAAAGGTTTTCCTTTGCGTCCGTGTCTTTGTAGTCGTATTCTAACTGGCATATAACTATTAATTAGTGGGGTTCTCGACCCCGGTTATTAATTTCCCCATACCACTCTGGTAAAGGCGGGTGCAAATATAAAATATATTTTCTGTTGATAAACGGTTTTTTGCCATTATTTTAGAGTAACTAATCTGTAAATCAGATAAAAAAATGAACCGCATCTGTATATATTGCTTAAGCCTGTATGCGGGCCGGATAAAAATGTTTTCAGATCACAGTTAATAACTCTTGATAATTGTTATCCTGAAAGCCTTTAATAATATGTATTTTTAACTCCTGTTAGTTGCTTTAATAACCCCTTACTTTTTAAAGGATCGATATAGTTTTTTAATACTTTTTCTCTACACATGTTTTTAGTTTTTGATACCGAAACCACAGGTTTGCCCAAACGTTGGGATGCACCCATAAGCGATACTGATAACTGGCCAAGAGCCGTACAAATAGCCTGGCAGCTTCACGATGAAACAGGAAAACTGATAGATCAACAGGACTACCTTATTCGTCCCGAAGGGTTTAATGTGCCTTTTGATGCAGAGAAAGTACATGGTATTTCTACAGAGCTTGCGGAGGAGGAAGGGGTCTCCCTTGATGAGGTTTTGCAAAAGTTCAATAAGCTACTTACAAGTACAAAATTCATTGTCGGGCAAAATGTGGGTTTTGATGTAAACATAATGGGGGCTGAGTTTTTCAGAAAAGGTATGGGTACGGTACTCACTTCACTTCCAGTATTGGATACGTGTACCGAGACCACTGCAGAACTGTGCCAGCTTCCCGGCGGTAGAGGTGGTAAATATAAACTACCAACACTTACCGAACTGCATGCACACCTTTTTGGAGATGGATTTGAGGAAGCACATAATGCTACGGCTGATGTAGAAGCTACTACCCGTTGCTTTTTTGAACTTATTCGAAAACGCATTTATACGGTTGAAGAACTGGATGCGTCTCCTGATTTCTTTGAAAAGTTTGACCGGGAGAATCCGGCTACCATTCAGCTCATAGGGTTAAAACATATTAATCTAAAAGCAGCTTCTGAAAGAATACGTGAACAACAACGTAAAGAACAAGTAGCGGATGAACCTTCGAGTGAAGAACTGAAGCAAAATATAAAAGATCTGGAGGATGCCGGTTTTGCGCATTTGCATAACCATACACAGTTCTCTGTTTTACAGGCTACCTCGGCTATTCCGGCACTGGTGGCCGCAGCGGTACGTGAAAAAATGCCTGCAGTGGCTATTACCGATGTGGCCAATATGATGGCAGCTTTTCTTTTTGTACATGAAGTAAATACCCATAACAAAAAAGCAAAAGCACAAATAGAAGAGGCACAGGCCAAAGGAGAAATCCCTGAGGCAGCACTTCTTAAACCCATAGTGGGATGTGAGTTTTACGTTTGTGAAAATCATAAAGATCGCAGCCGGAAAGACAATGGATACATGGTGGTTTTTCTGGCGAAAAACAAAAGAGGTTATCACAATCTGGCAAAAATGTCTTCTATAGCCTATACAGAAGGGTTTTACTATGTTCCCAGAATAGACCGTGAGGTAATAAAAGAATACAAAGATGATCTCATTGTTTTAACAGGCAACTTATATGGTGAAGTACCGTCTAAAATACTCAATGTTGGTGAAAAACAGGCAGAAGAAGCCTTGTTATGGTGGAAAAAGCAGTTTGGCGAAGATCTGTATATAGAACTGATGCGCCACGGTCAGGAAGAAGAAGACCGTGTAAATAATGTGCTGCTTCGTTTTGCAAAGGAACACAGTATTAAAACAGTGGCTACCAATAATACCTATTACCTTGAAAAAGATAATGCCAATGCACATGACATTCTTTTATGTGTAAAAGATGGTGAAAAGCAGGCTACCCCTATTGGTCGCGGTCGGGGGTATCGGTACGGGCTTCCCAACCAGGAATATTACTTTAAAAGTGCCAGCCAGATGAAGGAGCTTTTTAAAGATATTCCGGAAGCCATATATAATATTCAGGAAATAATTGATAAAGTCACACCTTTTGAATTGGCAAGGGAAGTATTACTGCCAAAATTTGATATTCCGGAGGCCTTTCAGGTGGCTGAAGATGATATAGACGGGGGGAAACGTGGTGAGAACAAGTATTTAAGGTACCTTACGTATGAAGGTGCCCGCAAGAGGTATAATGAAATTACCCCTGAAATAGAAGAACGGCTCGATTTTGAACTGGAAGTAATAGAAAGAACCGGTTATCCCGGGTATTTTCTTATTGTTCAGGATTTTATTGCCGCAGCAAGGGATATGGGAGTATCCGTAGGGCCCGGACGGGGTTCGGCGGCCGGTTCAGCTGTGGCCTATTGTCTGGGAATTACCAATCTGGATCCTATTTCGTACGATCTTCTTTTTGAGCGCTTTTTAAATCCAGACAGGGTAAGTATGCCCGATATCGATATTGATTTTGACGATGAAGGCCGTAGTAAGGTAATGGATTATGTAATTAAAAAATACGGGGCCAACCAGGTAGCACAGATCATTACCTATGGTACTATGGCAGCCAAATCTTCTATACGAGATACCGCCAGAGTACTGGATCTGCCTCTGGGCGAGGCCGACCGAATTGCCAAGCTCATTCCCAATATGAAACTGGGAAAAATATTTAACCTGGATGACCGTGAATTAAAAGAAAAATTACGTTCAGACGAATTGCTGAAAGTAAACGAATTGAAAAATCTGGCAGAGGGCACAGATCTTGAGGCACAAACCATTAATCAGGCACGAATACTCGAAGGATCTTTGCGAAACACAGGGATCCATGCGTGTGGAGTAATTATTACTCCGGATGATATTACCAATTTTGTGCCGGTAGCCACTGCAAAGGATTCTGATTTGTACGTAACCCAGTTTGACAACTCGGTTGTAGAAAGTGCCGGATTACTTAAAATGGACTTTCTGGGGCTTAAAACCCTGACCCTTATTAAGGATACCGTTAAGATCATTAAATACCAGCATGGCAAAGAGCTTGACCCTGACCTGTTCCCGCTTGATGATGAAAAAACATATGAGCTTTTTCAGCGAGGCGAGACCGTAGGGATATTCCAGTATGAATCTGCCGGGATGCAGAAATATATGAAAGAGCTTAAACCTACCGTATTTGCCGATCTTATTGCCATGAATGCTCTGTACCGTCCCGGCCCTCTTGAATATATTCCCAGTTTTATTCGCCGCAAACATGGAGAAGAGGCCATCACGTATGATTTACCGGCGATGGAAGAATACCTTAAAGAAACCTATGGGATAACGGTATATCAGGAGCAGGTGATGCTTTTATCCCAAAAACTGGCCGGGTTTAGTAAAGGTGAGGCAGACGTACTTCGAAAAGCGATGGGTAAAAAGCAAAAAGACGTACTTGATAAAATGCGACCCGCATTTCTTGAAAGAGGAGCGTCTAACGGCCATGATCCCGAAAAACTGGAGAAAATATGGAAAGACTGGGAGGCTTTTGCCTCTTATGCTTTTAACAAATCGCATTCTACCTGTTATGCCTGGATAGGATATCAGACCGCATACTTAAAAGCCAACTATCCAGCAGAATATATGGCGGCCGTACTATCTAATAATATGAATGATATCAAGCAGGTATCTTTCTTTCTGGAAGAGTGTAAACGTATGGGGCTAAAAGTACTGGGCCCCGATGTAAACGAATCTTTCTATAAGTTTGCCGTAAACCAGGATAATGCTATTCGTTTTGGAATGGGTGCCATTAAAGGCGTAGGACGAGGTGCGGTCGATACGATAGTAGAATTTCGAAAAGATGGCAAATACAGATCTGTTTTTGATCTTGCCAAAAGAATAGACCTCAGGGCAGCTAATAAAAAAGCCTTTGAAAATCTCGCTCTGGCCGGAGGGTTTGATTCTTTTACCGATACACACAGAGCACAATATTTTTTTGAAGACGGAGACAGTATTTCATTTTTGGAAAAGGCCATTCGCTATGGTGCAAAACATCAGGAAAACCTCAATTCGGCCCAGGTAAGCCTTTTTGGAGAAAGCAGCGAAGTGCAAATACCAGAACCCATAGTGCCTTCCTGTGAGTCATGGGGAACCATGGAAAAACTGAGAAGAGAAAAAGAAGTAGTAGGCATTTACATTTCCGGGCACCCGCTTGATGACTTTAAAGTAGAGATGAAATATTTCTGTAATGCCGGTATAAGTATGTTTACCGAACTGGAGAATTATGTAAACAGAGAACTTTCTTTTGCCGGGGTTATTACCGATGTGCAACACCGGGTTTCCAAGAACGGAAAAGGATGGGCCGCTTTCACTATGGAAGATTACACAGATTCTTTTGAATTTAAAATTTTTGGTGAAGAGTATCTAAAGTTCAGGCATTTTCTCATACCTAATGCTTTTGTGTACATAAAAACATTTGTCAGGGAGGGTTGGGAAAATCGGGAAACCGGTAAAAAGGGAGATCCGCGCCTGCAATTTAACCATTTACAAATGCTACAGGATGTATTGGAAAGCTATGCTAAAAAACTCACAATACAATTAGACGTAAACTCTCTGAATACTGAAAATATTACAAAGCTTAAAGAACTTCTAAGTGGCCATAAAGGAGATCATAGTCTTAATTTTGTAGTATATGAAATGGAAGACGAGATTAAGCTTACCATGCCAAGCCGTAAACAGAAAGTGAAAATAACAAGCTCTCTTTTAAACCTGCTAGATGAAGAAGCAGTGTATTATAAGCTTAATTAACCATTTGATAAGCAAGTATGTACACCGTGATTTCAATAGCAGAACTTTTTAAAAATGCTATCGATATTCTTGATTGTCAAATAATGAAAACTAATTCGGGCATTGTAAGGTTTGGAAAAATATTTGACTAAATTTGCATGTTAACGAAAGAAGTGAATTTAAATCTTAATACAATGGCATTAGAAATTACAGATGCTACTTTCGAAGAAGTAGTTTTAAAAAGTGACAAACCGGTAATGGTTGACTTCTGGGCAGCATGGTGCGGTCCCTGTAGAATGGTAGGTCCTATTATTGATGAGATCAGTCAGGAATATGATGGAAAAGCAGTTGTAGGGAAGGTAGATGTAGATGCCAACCAGGAGTTTGCAGCTAAATATGGTGTACGTAACATTCCTACCGTACTTGTTTTTCAAAACGGTGAGATCGTAGGAAGACAAGTAGGGGTTGCTCCAAAAGATACTTATAAAGAAGCACTTGACACGCTTTTGGTTTAACCATTTAATTATAATAAATCGTTAAGGGTTTGGCGTATAGTCAAACCTTTTTTATTTTAGGCATACCCGAAGCGGAAATCTTTCACAATGAAACTACAGGAAAACGTTCACAAAATTCAACTTTTTAAAAACCTTGAGTTATTAGCGGGCCAGGTGGTAGAAGGTTTTATAAATGGTATGCATAAGAGTCCTTTTCATGGTTTCTCTTCAGAATTTGCAGAGCACAAAATATATAACCCGGGAGAGAGTACCAGATATATAGACTGGAGACTATTTGCCAAAACCGACCGACTTTATGTAAAACGATATGAGGAAGAAACCAATTTAAGATGCCATCTTATCATTGATAACTCCTCTTCCATGTATTATCCGCCCATAAAAGCCCAGGATATTGATCATCTTAACAAAATTGGTTTTGCCAGCCTGGCAGCGGCCGCTTTAATGAACTTATTAAAAAGACAAAGAGATGCTGTAGGTTTGAGCGTGTATTCAAATACGTATGAGTATTACGCACCGGAAAAAGGAAGTGAACGACATCACAGAATGTTGTTGAACAGGCTTGAAAAAAACCTTGTATCATCTAACCGGGAAAAAACAACCAAAACGTTTACCTATCTGCATCAGATAGCCGAGAAAATACATCGAAGAAGCCTCATTTTTCTTTTTACTGATATGCTTCAGTCTGAAACCGGGGAAAAAGAGCTTTTTGAAGCCTTACGTCACCTAAAATATAATAAACATGAAGTGATCTTCTTTCATGTAATGGATAAAGAAAAGGAATTTCACTTTGACTTTGATGATCGTCCCAAACGTTTTGTTGATATTGAAACCGGAGAGCATGTAAATTTATATGCCCATAGTATAAAAAGTGAATATCAGCAGGCCACCAAACGCTTCTTTGAAGAATTACACCTTACGTGTGCCCAATACGGTATTAAGTATGTAGAGGCCGATATTGCGGGTGGAATAAACCGAATACTATTAACGTATCTAATAGAACGACAGAAATTCTTATAAGCGCAGAAAATTCATAATTGATCACTTAAAAAAATGAATCTAAAAAACTTTTCAAAATGTTTGTAGAAATGAAAATGCGGTGTATATTTGCATCCGCGTTATAGCAGAGGTCTGGTAGTTCAGTTGGTTAGAATACCTGCCTGTCACGCAGGGGGTCGCGGGTTCGAGTCCCGTCCAGACCGCACCAGTAAACACGAGGCTTCCGAGAAATCGGGAGCCTTTTTTCTTTCCCTTGGGTATAACATAAGTACAACACTTTCCAAAGATAATTTCTTTTGTTTACCTCCAAGTTAATCTTGTGATTTTCATTAAAATGAAGTGAGTTATAGAGGCCATTAAAAAGTTCTTTTACAAGTTTCTAAAGAAAAAAGAAAGCTTTTATCATTCCTTGAATAAAAGTGAGGGGAAGAAAATCATTGTTATCTCTTTGCCCTTACTTGTATTTCTGGGCAATAATATCTAATTTTTAGTTGGGCTTAAATTAAATTAGCAAGAATCGGGTTTTAAGGCTGGTATCTCAACATACTTTTGTCTTGTAAATTCAAGCATCATGAATACACAGCAACAATTGAACTATAGTCGCATAGCAGAAGCTATCAAGTATATCAAAGAAAATTTCAAGGAACAGCCCTCACTGAACGATATCGCCGAAAGTGTACATCTCAGTCCGTATCATTTTCAGCGTCTGTTCAGTGATTGGGCAGGGGTGAGCCCAAAAAAGTTCATGCAATACATAAGTGTGGAATATGCCAAGCAATTGCTTAAGGAGCAACAGGTCACCTTGTTTGATGCGGCTCATGAAACGGGATTGTCGGGCACGGGTAGGTTGCATGACCTCTTTATCAATATTGAGGGCATGACCCCCGGAGAATTTAAAAATGCAGGAGAAAGCTTGTGCATCAACTACAGTTTTGCCGAAAGTCCGTTTGGCAACCTCATCGTAGCCTCTACCCAAAAAGGTATCTGCCATATGGCTTTTATCCAGGAGAAAGCAAAGGCATTGGAAGCCTTAAAAAATCGTTTTGCAAACGCTTCTTACAATCAGGTTGTTGACAAATTGCAACAAGACGCATTGTTCATTTTCCAAAACGATTGGAGCAAGCTGAACCAAATAAAACTACATTTGAATGCCACGCCCTTTCAATTAAAGGTTTGGGAAGCGCTGTTAAAAATTCCACAGGGACAATTGACCACCTACGGGGCCATAGCCAAACAAATAGAAGCCCCAAGAGCATCTCGGGCGGTGGGTACGGCGATTGGCAACAATCCTGTCGCTTTTTTGATACCCTGTCATAGGGTAATTCAGGCTTCGGGCAATATTGGGGGCTATGCTTGGGGCAATACCCGTAAAACCGCCATGATTGGTTGGGAGGCCGCCCAATAAGTTATCTTCATTTTAATCACATCATTGGTAAAGGCAAACCCTATGGAAAAAAAGACGTTTATTCTTATCCATGGTTCATGGCACAGTGCCTGGAACTGGTACAAAGTGACCCCAATTTTGGAACAGCAGGGGCATACGGTCCACGCCATCGATCTGCCAGGCATGGGAAGGGATAAAAGCCCTATTAAAGAGGTCACCTTTAAAGGCACTGTTCAAAAGTTATGTGAGCTCATTGATAGTCTCGAAGGCAAAGTCATTTTGGTCGGCCATAGTAAAAATGGTATTATGATTTCACAGGTGGCGGAATACCGGCCAGAAAAAATTGAAAAGTTAATTTACTTAGCGGCCTATCTCATTCCCCATGGAAAAACCCAAAAGGAATACTCCGTTCAAGACACCGGGGGATGGTTAAAAGGTTATGTTGACATTCATGAAGAGTCCAAGTCACATACCCTACAGACCGAGATTTTCAAGGAAGGATTGTACCATGATTGCGATGATGAGATTACCGAAATGGCCAACGTTATCTTAAGCCATGAGCCTATTGAATCTGGTGTGGCCCCTTTGCATTTGACCGATGAAAATTTTGGAAGCGTACCCCGATATTACATCGAATGTACCGATGACCGGGCGGTAACTCCCTTCATCCAGCAAAAAATGTACAGTGAAACCCCTTGCTTAAAAGTGTATAAAATGGCTGCCAGCCATTCCCCCTTTTTTAGCAAGCCTAATGAGCTGGTTGACATTTTTATGGAAATCGCACGACTTTAGAAAAGAGTATTATGTTCACCCCAACACTCCGGCATGGAATTATATTTCGGTTCAGGTGCAGGGCCAAGCGAGAATAATGACCTGGGAAGAAGTATAGGAAACTACTGCACGACTGACCTAAAAGTATGAGGCAATGAACCAGTCATCTGTTAATTTGGAACATTTGCCGCCCAGAGTTCAAAAATTGATGAAGGGTATAGCTGGTATAAAAGTGACCGTACATAAGATGGAAGGAATTTTCAGGTTGGATCAGAATAGTAATACAACTCATTTTCAAAATATTATCAGAGTACTAAAAAAACAAAATTCATCTATTGTTGATGACCCCGCAACATTAATGGAAAACAAAAAATTATGATTACAGACAAAATAAAAGCATTAGACTGGGATGCCATAACCGGCGAGCTCCATTCAAAAGGATACTGTCAGGTACCAAAAATTCTGGATGACATCGAATGTGAGGAACACATTGCATTATATGAACAGCCCAATTTATTCAGAAAAACGGTAGTCATGGAGCGGCATCGTTTCGGCAAGGGGGAATACAAATATTTCGATTACCCCTTGCCCCCAATTATACAAGAATTGCGCACATCGCTTTATCCAAAGCTCTGCACAATTGCCAATACATGGATGAAGGCCTTAAAAATTGACGTGACCTATCCAGAGTCCCATCGTGAATTACAAAAGAAATGTTCAGATAACGGGCAAAACAAACCAACGCCCCTTCTCTTAAAATATGGAGTGGGCGGATTCAATACCTTGCACCAAGATATTTATGGTGAAGTATATTTTCCCATACAGGGGGTTTTTAACCTGACCGAACCGGAAAAAGATTATACGGGCGGACAGTTCGTTCTCACCCAACAGGTGCCAAGGGCGCAATCAAAGGCCATCGTGCTCAACCCCAAAAAAGGCGACATGGTTCTTTTCGCAACCAATTTTAGGCCTGTTCACGGAACTCGGGGATATTACCGTGCCAACATGCGCCACGGTGTCAGCGAGGTCTGTCATGGCAGACGCTGGACAATGGGAATAATTTTTCATGATGCCGTAAGCTAATGATACGGCATTCCGAATTAACTTCGAAACAGCTTCGAGATGGAATCAAAACGAGATCAATCACCTTGGGTGGCAATAGAAAGTTAAAGATTTACGGTGCACTAAATTGTAAATCTGGCAAAAGAATGAAAATGCATACCCGTGTGTTTTTTACAAACGAAAAGCAGGCAAAGGAAAACGGCTTTAGGCCCTGTGGTCATTGCATGCGGTCAGAATATTTAAAATGGAAGAATGAAGTTGTTTGATATTCCTTATAACCCCACAAAAAACTGGCTGCCGCAAGACGGAACAGTAAATTATTACGGCAAAATTTTCAGTACGGCCGATGCCGATTCCTTTCGTGGGATTCTTTTAAAAACAATTGCGTGGCGCAATGACGAGGCCATCATTTTTGGAAAAAAGGTCATCACCAAACGAAAGGTGGCTTGGTACGGCGAAAAGCCATTTTCGTACACCTATTCAAAGACCACAAAAACAGCACTGCCATGGACAAACGAACTGCTGCTTCTCAAAGACCAAGTGGAACAACTTACCGGAGAAATCTTCAATTCCTGTTTGCTTAACCTATACCATAACGGTCAAGAGGGCATGGCTTGGCACAGCGATGCCGAAAAAGACCTGAAACGCAATGGCGCCATCGCATCCCTAAGTTTTGGGGCAGAACGAAAATTCGCTTTTAAACATAAAAGGACCAAGAAAAAAATTGACCTGATACTTGAACACGGTAGTTTATTGGTTATGAAAGATGAAACCCAGAGTCATTGGTTACATCGTTTACCTCCAACTAAAACCGTATGTAACCCTAGAGTAAATTTGACCTTTAGAACTATTATCGAGACATAAAATTGTAATAGTTAAGACTTAATTTGACAATTTCAATAAATTAGTTTAATTATTAAATAGGACTTGTCAAATGAACACAGAAGAAAAATAAATAAACCATAAGTTAGGGTTATTATAATTAGCCAAACAATCAGGCAATGTACCTCAAGCTTGTGAAGTAATGGGATATAGTTTCTATAGATTCAAAGAACTTTATAAATAGAGCGGAGAGCTGGCTCTCCAGGAAATTTCTAGAAAAAAACCTGTTTTAAAAAAATAAAATTAATGAAGAAGTAGAGTGTGTAGTAGTGGCTATTGCTATTGAATACCCTGCTTATTATGGTCAACTCAGAGCGTCTAATTTTCTAAATAATGAAATAAAAAATCAAAATAGCTTTACAGAGTTTACGATAAGTGAACAAAGTACTTTTATTTTGCCTCGTATCTTGTTAGCTACATTAGCCTATAAGCTTTGAAATAAAATATAAATTCACATTATTCAAGTTATTTAGTTCTTTTTTAACTAAATTTTATTCTGGTTCTTGATCATTTTTTCACTTATGTCTCTTTTTTGATTATCAGAAATAATAAAAATTATGGAGATAAAAGTTAGTTCCTAAAATCAACTTACTCTTTCTTACAATTAAAAATAGTTTTTACGGTAAAACCACATGTTGATAATGGGTTTAACATATTGATTTTTAAAGATATATATGATTTTTTTAGGATTTTTCTTTAAGGCTGACGTTTTTCATTAAAAATCAGATAATTATTTACCTAAAGAGTAGCTTATTTTAATTAAAAAGAGAGCAAAATTACTGTTAAAATAATTGAATTTTGGTATATTTTTTAAAATTAAAAATCAGTAGTTTTAATCTGATTATCAGTAAGTTGTGATAATTATTTAATTTTAAAAAGAATATTGAACATTAAAAAAAAAGATCATGAAAACGAAATCACTTTTCTTGTTAATTATTTTATTATTTTTAACTACTACAACATTCATAGGTTGTTCACCAAATTCAGTAGATGATGAACCTTATGAAAGGGAAACTTTTGGAATTGATAAAGATATTAAAAGGCCAGGTGACCAGCATACAAGTTGCTAAACCTGAAAAAGGTATTACTTTGTTAACTTATGCTGTTGCTTGTGTTTTAATTTTGTTGTCCGTGACCTCCTCCCATATTTAGGTACCGGTCATAACTAGAGAATCGAGGCTATTTGCCAACCCCAAATCAAGTCCAAAACCACCTCTTCTATTGTCCCAATAAGAAGGTAATTTAAGGCCTAACCCTATTCCTGGCTCTAAATTCCAGCCTTGAGCTGATGCATATTAGCAGGAAATAAATAAGCAAAGAGCAATAAATTTTATGGTAAGATATTTTTTCATACTATAAGCATATTATATTTTCTTTCATTCCGTTGGTAAAAAACAGAACTTTTCATTTTCAATTATTAAACAATCATTATCATATTTCACATCTACTGTAATCCAAGGTTGAGTTCCTCTTAAGCCTTTATATTGGTTTTTACCAACAGGTACCAAAGTAAGTTCCGGCCAGGGGCCACCAGACATTCCGCTGTAGGTGCCATCTTCTTTCCATATTAAATTCCAATATTGATTCCAGTTTTCAAATCTGGCATGTACAAAAGTGGTGTAAGCACCGTATTCATAAAATTGAGAACCTGGTGAGTTTTCAAAAGTCCCGATAACATTAAGCGACTCTAGATTTCTTCTCATATTGATTATTCGATTGAGAAAAGATTGTGTAACTGACTTTGAGTCTGATTTCTCAGTACGAATCCTTTCGAAAGCATCTTCATCGCCATTTTCAAGTTTTTTCATTATTTTCTTAGCGGTGGCATTTAGTTTTGAAACCTTTTCTTTTTGCTCATCATTATAATTGAACATAAGGTCTAGTGTTTTTTGACCAGAAAATTTAGCGATAAGCCTTGGGCCATCTGTCATTAATTCAATGGTTCCAATCTTAGATTTATAAACTCCTTCTTTTCGTTCGAGTATCGTCTTATTATCAGGGCTATAGGTTTTTATGACTGGGGGAAAGTTAAAAGTTTTGTCAAATCCGGCACGTAGAATATCATACTCCAGTTTATAAGTGGGAAAAATGGAAGTATTACCATGAATATAAAAGAAGAAATCACTATTTGGCAACCAGAAAAAATGTGAAGTAAAAATACCATTGCTTCCACTGTGAGAAATTACTTTTCCCCACTTATCATCAACGTAACTTACTAAACCATAACCATATTTAGAATAGCTATTATCTTCAGTAATATAACCAGTGGTCCATTTTTCGACGGCTTCGCTATTAAGAACACCATTTCCTTTTACGTTTTGCAACCATTTATGCATATCTTCTGCTGTTGTGTGTAGTCCACCATTGGCTCGTAAATGCCAATTAGGACCATCATCAATCCAACCTCTTTTATATACTTTTCCCCATTGTTTACCTTTTTCATACCCTATCGCCATCTCTTCAGATTCCCACTTAGGTAAAATATAACCTGTTTTGTTCATCCCTAACGGTTCAAGAAGAAATTCTTTTAAAAAAGATTCATAATTCTTGCCAGATACTTTTTCTACGATTCTTCCCAAAATAGAATATCCGGCATTCGAATAGTTATACGCATTACCAGGTTCAAATCTTAATGGCTCAGACATCAATTTATTAAAGAAAGTCTCAAATTCCATTGGCTCTTTATCATCACCCACACCCTGTATTAATCCCGATGAATGTGTTAGAAGTTGGTGCAGCGTAATTTGCTGTTTGTCTTTTGGTATATTATCAAAATATACAGGCAGGCTATCATTTACAGAAAGTTTATTTTGACTTTCTAGTAATAAGATTGAAGCTCCTGTAAATTGTTTTGTGTTAGAACCATTAGATTGCACTGTTTGGGGTGTAAATCGGATCTTATTCTTTCGGTCTGCAAATCCATAACCTTCACTCAGAATTTTTTCGCCTTTATGATTAACTACTATCGCACCTGAAAAACCTAAAGACTCCATATACCTGAGATAATTGTTAATGTTTTTGGCAACCAGGGACACTTCAGGTAACGTGTTATCAAGACTCTCAGTATCTTCGTTGTTTTTGCAACCCTGTAAGACAATCAAAACAGTCATTAATATTATTAGTATGCTTTTCATATATATTAAAATTTAATAAGTTTAGTTAGTCTAAACTAAAGAGGTCGTCAACCTTACATTCTAATATTTTTGCCAGTTTTAACCCTAATTCCAGAGAAGGAAAATATTTATTATTCTCAATAGCGTTTATGGTTTGCCTTGAAGCTTCAAGCTTTTTAGCCAAATCGTCCTGTGTATATCCATGTTTAATGCGTTGTAATTTTAGGTTGTTCTTCATTTTTTTAACTGTTATAATGTTTGCGCAACCTGTATTTAAAAATTAAATTAAAAATCAATAGAATAGTAAAAAGATTAAATACCATTACATAAAGAAACGTTAGCTCATAAATTAAAAAAGTAGCCAGCAGAATTAACGTATAATTTACGTAAAGTGATAGTGTTAAGCTTTCGGTTCTAAGCTTACCGATGAGTTCATCTTCAAATTTCTCTTTAGAGAAGGAATTGACAATACCAGCTATAATTATGATAGCTATCAAAATTTCATCTACCAATCCATTCTCAATCCAACGGAAACCCTCAGAGCCTATGACGTTTTCAGTATCAGCCGTTTTAATTGTCTTTTCATAAGAAAACAAGGTAAAGACATGAAAAACCAGGTAGTCATTAAATTTACCTGTTAAAAACGAATACAATGCAATGGGTAGGGACAAGTAGAATATCCACCCTGATACTTTCTTGTATTTATTGTTAAATAGTAGTTTCATTATTGATTTTTATTATATGTTGTAAATAGAATTAATTTATAATTTCTGTATCTAATTTATCTTCTACTATGATCCCATTCTTTTCATAAACATGATAAGAAAAAGAATTAGCATTCATTGAAACACTAGCTTGTGCTTTACCATTTTTGAAAACTATTCCAGACCTTTCGTCACTTGCATAACCATTATTTAATTTCTGGGACAAAATATAATTGTGATATAATGTTTTTCTTTCGCCATTACCCGAATCATGATGGACATTATTGCTATAATCCAAAAAACCAAGACCTTCCACTATGCTCAATTCTTTGGGTCTTGAATCTGTTATTCCCCTATTGAACCAACACAAAGAGCCTGCACTACCTCCAGCCAGTACAATACCATTGTCGTAAGCCTTTCTGAGAGCTTTATCTATTTCCTGCCCTTTCCAAATAGATAACATATTAACTACATTGCCACCACCAATAATTATGGCATCCATATCTAAAAATAACTCTTCAAACGATTTATCTTGTCTGTTTGAAACATTCCAAGTTCTAATCACCCTAGGTATCATTTTTAAATCTGCGGTTATCTCATACCAATAATTAATATAGTATGGGCTGTCTGCCAAAGCCGTAGGCAGAAAACAAATTTTGGGATTTTCTTTATTAGTAAGTTTTATGGTGTACTTAACAAATGCCTCTGTCACCTCACCGCCAAAGGCAAAAATCATTTTGTCTGATTGGCTGTAGGCTGAAAATGAAAAACTGCAAAGGATAAGTATCGACATTAGTTTTTTCATGAGAACTCATTATTTAAATCAAATGTATAAAATATTTTACAAAATGTATAAAATATTTTACATTTTATATTATTGTAAGCGTAATCATTCGAATATTTATTTCTCTAAGATGCTTCTATCATTTTTTGCCAGTTACCAAAAGCTCTTTATATGTTTTTAGTGAATTTATATTTCATTAAAGGATACGCCAAAACATTCTTTATAGCCTTTTTGTACTCAAACTCAAATACCATAGTGATGTCAGTTTTATTACTTGAAATTTTGTCAACTTTCGAGTTACCTTGTAATGATTTCAATGGATATGGATAATCTGCTGCACTAGCATTGACAACAAATGAATACTATTTTTAATAATTCGCCCGAAATCAGGAGAGTAAGTTAAGTTAGATTTTTAACCTTATGGAGTTCTTACAATTTAGTAACTAAAATTGCCTGAATAGTTTCATTTTTAGAGATATATGAAGTACCATATATTTTTGACTATTTATACAGATTTATGTTGCTTTGACACATTACAAATTATATATTTGCCGACTGAAGTTATTTTGACGTTCTAAGAATCATATAAAAATTCACAAAAGTTAATACATAATTTGTGAAACGGGTTGAACATCAACTGTTATATGATTTACAAGCATAAGGTTTGGATTCTATGCAAACCGCACAAAAAAAGTTTCCTCGTCAAGGAAGCTTTTTTGCAAAGTTTAGTTGTGTTGTTAGATGAACATATGTTCATCGCGGTTTAGTAGTTAAACCAATGAAAAGCTTTCCTCCCGAACCTAAGGGATTTGGAGGGCTTTTTTATTTATCTATGTAATGTATTCTGTACATTCGTTACTTCCTGCCCGTTAGAATGTTTTCTTTTTCCATCTCCCTTTTACTGAGTATTGTATATTACTAAAATGCTTATACACTGTAAGTTCAAATAAGAATTTATGGGTTTTAAGCAGTTCTGTTTACACCAATTTTTAACTTAAAAACCTACTTCTGCCTGTTTTTTAATGGCTTTTGTATTCATTATTGAAGAAGGCCGGCATAAGTTGTTTAACTTTTATAACCTATTAGGGTAAACAAATATCAATACTTTGTTTAATCGTTTTTTTAAAAAAATTAAACACCCTTCAGTTCGAACAAGTTATTTCCCGTTAAGAAAAAGTTAATTTAAAAACACAAGTACAAATTTTTTTTAAAAGGAAGAGACGCTACCTAATTGAAAATCAATTTTTTAAAGATGACAAATATCATTTTTTATTTCAAAAATTCTTTTTTGAAAATATTAAGTCTTAATTTCTTTCTTGTATTTTCAAAAAAAAATAAAGTAATTGCTATCAGTTTTTACGTATTAAAATATGCGTGTTTTTGTGCTGATTTACAAAGGAATAAAAGCTTGTAAGTCAAGGAAGCGAAGCTATATTATCACATCAAAATTCCCCTTTTTTTTAGTATTAATTTAAATATTAACCAAAACAATATGTTTCTTATGAAAGATTTTGAGAAAGGGTGGTATGTGGTCTACGTCAGGTCGCGTTGCGAGAAAAAAGTTCATGAAACCCTATCTGAACACAACATTGAATCATTCCTCCCATTAGTTCGAAAGGAGCGCAAATGGAGCGATAGGAAAAAAGTGGTACTGGAACCGCTATTCAAATCGTATGTCTTTGTGAACCCTAAATGCCGAAAAGAGTTTTATCGGGTTCAAAACATTTGCGGCGTTTGCTTTTTTATTAATTTGGGAAATACATACTTAAAGGCCAGGGATGAGGAAATAGAAAGGATAAAACTTTTACTCAACTGCGAAGATGTTTACCAGATAGAATTAACAGTAACTCCACCACCTGCGCCCGGTGGTATTTATGAAATAGGAGAGGGGCCTTTACAAGGCCTCAAATGCGAGGTGTTAAGAGCAGATTGCCGGCAAAAAATACTGGTAAGGCTAGACACTATTAAACAAAGCTTGCTGGTAACTTTACCACAATCGTATTTAACTATGAGCAGGCAGGCAGAACCTGTACTTTTATGAATGCAGATCTCATCTGTTTGTAATTCTTAATTCCTTTCCGATATACCCGGAAAAACAGCAATTCAACATTTTCAAAGTACTTTTTAACAAGCGGTATTAGTTGCGTACCATACGTAAACGTAACCAATATATTACCAATGTAAGTAATCTAACATTTATTAAACTTTTAAAAACCAATGAAAAATTTAAAATTATTCAGCACAATGCTGCGAAAGGCGGGAATCACATTTTTAGCCGCCTATACCGTTTTTGCCGTATCGTCATGTAAAAACGATGATGATGGTTCACCCATAAATAATGGAGATGGGATTAGTCTGAGTGAAGTGATTGAAGTTATGGGCAGTACTCAGGTTTTACAGGATATAAAAACCATATCCTACACTGCTAAAGGAAACTCATATGAATATGAGCAGGATATTCCGCATCTCTCAAGTCCGCTCACCAGTAATTATTATGAGTATGATTTTTATACAGAGCTAAATCAAAGGAAAATAAGAATGGATTACGATTCCATTTATTTTAACCACCCGGCACCTTACAACACGCGTGGGCCATTATTAATTATTAATGGAAAACAAGGTTCTATATCTAAAGATTTTAGCTGGCGTTCATACTACTTTGGGGTTACCGACCCAAGAGGCGTATATGCCACAGAGATAGAATTTAATCTCAAAAACCAAAAAATGGCCAATCCCATTGAACTTCTAAAAGAAGTACTCAATACTGGCGGACTTGATCAAAATACGATTAACGACAGCTACCGTATTCCCACCAGAGTAGCTAACCTGGATATTGAACTCGTAATTGATTCAAGAACAAAAATGCCTCAGAAGTCCAGAATTGTAGAAGCAGATTTCCTTAAAGGAGATGTGTTTTTTGAAGTATATTACAAAGACTGGGTAGAAGTAGGGGGGATCATGTATCCTTCAACCCTTGACTATATGCTGGACAATGAATTGTTTAAGCGCGAAGAGCTAACCAATATTAAAGTTAATCCTGAATTGGCTGCCAATACGTTCACACCAGAAGCGTTTCCTCCGGAAAAACAGATAGCTTATAACGAAGAGCAGGCATCTTTTGCCATATATCATACCCAGTTCTATCACAGATGGAATGCCTGGAACATAGGTTGGCCCGAACCTGTAAATGACGGTGCCCTGGACCTAGGCAGCTTCGATGTATCTCAGTTTGGGCTGGCAAGTCAATTTGTTGGGGAAAAGGTAAAAATAATAGGCAGGCCAGATAACAGACTTTGGAATGTAGCTATCAAAACTTCAGACGGTGTTGTAATTGTAGATGCACCTCTTAACCAAAAGTGGACAAGGAGTCTTATTAATGGTACTAAGAATGCTTTTCCCGGAGAAGACATTAAAGCGGTTATAGCAACACACCATCACCATGACCACTTTGCAGGAATTCGAGAAGCTGCTTATGAAACCGGTAAAATATATATAGCCGAAGAAAGCGTAGGTCGTGTAAATCAGGTGTTAAACGGCTCACATACACTTTTACCCGATAATTTTGCCAATAACCCCAGAAATGTTGATGTAGAAGCAGTAACTGATGTTACCTATCTTGACAATGGCGCCATTGAGATTCACCGCCTTAAGCCCACCAATACCTCTGCCGTACCACACTCTGATGATATGTTGGTAATATACATACCCGAATACGAAGTACTTATCCAGTCAGATCAATACTGGAACGGTACCTTTACTCAGGTTTGGAACGGATTTGCTTTCAGGCCATTCACCCAGGAAGCCAGGCCTGAGATCATAAACAATGCAAAATACCTGCTTGATTATATTGAAGAAAAAGAACTTAAAGTAAGCAAGATCATTGCTACCCATGGAGGCTTAGGGCCTATCTCAGATCTGGAACTAACCGCCAATGCGGCACAATAATCATTTAATATCTCCTTCGTATTACCGGGCTTATTTTGGTAAACCGCTTACACAAAAACCTAACCATTTTTTTATATTCTTTTGTAAAAACCTGAATTTCAAACACTTAAAAATTTGTTTTCATTTTTCTTAAAAAAAATGTCCAAAATAAGTCCTGGTGATCGTCATAATTTAAAAACAAAAAAACAATTAAAAACTTAAAAAAATGAAAGAATTCCTTATGATTTTTAGAGCCCCCGATATGGGAGAGTACCAGCCCACAGAGCAGGAAATAGCCGAAACTACTGAACAATGGACCAATTGGATTGGTGGAATTGCAGGAGAAGGAAAACTTGTACGTACCGATCAGGTAGGCTTTGACGCCAAAGTTGTAAAATCAAACGGAGAAGTGCTTAACAAAGCTTTCGATAAAGTTGATGAAATTGTACAGGGGTACATGCTTATTAAAGCCAGTTCTTCAGAAGAAGCTGCCAAAATCGCAGCCGGTTGCCCAATACTTCTTATAAACGGTGAAGTAGAGATACGAGACATCATGGTATATGATGAACAACCGGCCTAATCTGTAAACATTTTAAAATCTCTTAATATTAATTTTTAATCTATTCAAACCATGAAAGAATTTCTTATGATTTTCAGAGCTCCCGACATGGGGAATTATCAGCCTAGTGAAGAAGAAATGGCTGCAGCCATGAAGCAATGGCAAGACTGGATCGGTAATATTGCCGCCCAGGGAAAGTTTGTAAGTACCAACCAGTTGGGCGAAGAAGGTAAAGTAATAAAAGCAGACAACTCTATCGTAGATGGTCCTTTTACCGAGGTAAAAGAGATGGTAGGTGGCTATATGATCGTAAAAGACGAGACACTGGACAATGCTGTAGAATTGGCTAAAGGGTGCCCAATATTCGAGATTGGCGGGCAGGTAGAAGTTCGTGATATTGTAGAAATTAACCTTAATTAAGAAAGATATGCGTCTTGTAAAATTTGTATTCGCTTTTGTATTGATGGGTTCCGTTATGTTCACGGCATCTGCAATGAATAGTAATGAAAACCCTTCTTCAGACGATAAGGAGTATATGCTCATTTTCCGTATGGAGATGTCTGAAGATTATAATCCTACCCCGGAAGAAGTTCAGCAAATGCTTGAACAATGGGGTGGATTTATAGGCAAAGTAGCGGCTCAGGGGAAATTGGTAAGAACCAATGAGCTTGGCTTTGAAGCTTCTGTAGTGAAAGCCGATAAAGCTGTTCAAAATGGCCCTTTCGTATCTGAAAAGAACGTAGTGGGCGGGTATATGATCATAAAGGCAGCATCTATGGAAGAAGCTGTGAAAATGGCAGGTGATTGCCCCATCCTTTTAATGGGTGGTACCGTAGAGATACGAAATGTAGTACCGCACGAAGGATAACCCACGGTTACTTTTTTAAGAATCAATAACCTGCTTCGGCGTATTTAGGCGAAGCAGGTTATCCTGAAAAAAACCTTAAAAAACCACCTAAGCTGGAACAGCGGTAACAACAGGCATCATTTATTTACAATAATCAAACAAAACTATACTCCCATGAAAAGTATTTTCAACAAAGAAACCACAAATTCGCTTATAGAGAGAGTACAGCTCTTAAATGATAACTCAGAACGCCAATGGGGAAAAATGACCCCTTTTCAAATGGTAAGGCACTGTGTACTCAGTGAAGAGATGTACCAGGGCGAAACTAAATACAAAAGGCTGTTTATAGGAAAGCTTTTTGGAAAAATGGCATTAAAATCTACCTTAAAAGACGAAGCTCCCCTTAAGAAGAACGAGCCTACACATTCTACTTTTAAAATAACAGGTAGTGGTGATCTTGAAGAAGTTAAAGAAAAATGGATATCACTTTTAGAATCATACCCTTCCAAGAGTAATGGTGCTTTTAATGGTTTTGTACATCCGTTTTTTGGTCCTATGAGTAAAGAGCAGATAGGGCAAATGGTATATAAACATACTGATCATCACCTGAGACAGTTTGGCGTGTAAAAATCTGTTCTTTTACAAGTTTATACCACATACTGTTCAAAAACTAAAACCAATCACATAACATTGATGAAAATGAAAAAACTTTTAAAAATAGTATTGGGCCTGGTTATCGTACTGGTAGCCCTGGTAGGTATTTTGTCCCTGCTGGCCAAAGACGAGAAGAATATCAGTATCTCTTCCACACAATTTGTAAATGCACCGGTGGACGTTGTTTACGATGAAATACGTTATCTGGAGAATTATCCTAACTGGTCTCCTTTTAAAGTTCAGGATCCCGAGCAGAAACATAAAGTCACCGGCCAGGATGGTCAGGTAGGGGCTACCTTTCACTGGGAAGGCGTAGCTGAAGAAAGTAAGGGTTCACAAACCATTACCGAATTAAAGAAAAATAAATTAGTGAAAGTCAATTGTGATATTACAGTTCCGTTTCAGGCCAACCCGCAGTTCGTGTATCGTTTAGATGCAAAAAACGGCGGCACTGAAGTTACACTTGATTTCGATATTGAGATGAAGTTTCCATCAAACATCATAGCCTACCTTTTGGGGTTGAGAGATGAAATGAGGGCCACTAACCAACAAGGCCTCGATCTTCTTAAAGAACTGGCAGAAGGCAAACAACAACAGGTTTCACTTCGTCCATAGTAAAAACACCCTGTTAATACATAAACCAAACCATTTCATAAAGCCAAAATAGCTTTTATTTTGGCTTTATATTTCCCAAAAGAATTACAGCTACCACAAAACAAACTACAAGTTTTAGAATTGATTTTAAACAATTCTGCTACCTTAAAGCAAATTTGTAAACAAGTTATTTTTTCTAAAGGCCTCTTCTGTTTTTCCATATTCAGGCCTTGAAAAACAAACCATTTTTTACTTGTTATACAACTTTTTTTTACCTGACCGATAAAAACAACATCCATGAAAATAACTAAAGAAGCCTATCATGAGGAACTCAATAGCTTTCTCAGCTACCTCAACAATGAGAAAAGTAAATGTTTAGGTATTCAAATTAACCAGGATGCCGACGATTGTTTGGATTTTGCTCCCTTTCTAAAACACACACTTAATAACCTTGGAGACCCTTTTTCCGGAAAAGGAGGGCACCTGGAAACCTTTAAATACGAGCGGGAACTGGTATCTTTAATGGCTGGCTTATTGCATCTTTCGCCTCAAAATTCTTGGGGTTATTACACGGGTGGCTCCAGTGTTTCCAATTTACAGGCAGTACATTTAGGCGTTAAAAAACTGAGCCAGGATGTGACTCTGGTAACTTCTGTAGGAGCGCATAACAGTATTTGTAAAGCAGGGGCCATTACCCGCGTTAAAGCATTTAAAGAAATTGAAACTACAGAAAACGGAGATATAGATACGAATGCTTTTTCCCATTTTCTGGAAAGCAGAAATAACAATGAAAAATTCATTTTTTGTTTCTGCTCCGGTACGGTTGCTAAAGGAGCCTATGATAATGTTCCCGAGTTGATACGCATTCTAAAAGAAAAAGGTATTAAAGCAGATAATTGCTTTATTCATCTGGATGCTGCACTGGGAGGGATGATCACTCCTTTTCTTGAAAATACTCCTTTAAAACTGGATTTTAGTATCCCGGAAATAGACAGCCTTTCGGTAAGTTTTCATAAAAGACTGGGCATACCGGTTCCAGGATCTTTATTCCTCCTGAGAAAATCGAGCTTTGATTTTTCGCAGTCAGCCCCTTTTATTGAAGACTATAAATCACATGATACCACTGTACCAGGTTCCCGTGATGGTCTTTCCCCTTTTATCACCTTAATGAAGCTAAAGAAAATTGGGTATGAAGGTATGGCAGATCGTACGGAGAAAGTATTGAAAAAAGCAACTTCTTTTGCTAACAGGCTTCAGGAAGAAGGTATAAAAGTCATAAAGAACCCGTATTCTCCCTGTGTGTATTTTGAAGCACCTGATGATAATATACTTAAGGAATACCATCTGCCGCTCTATCTGCATAAAGATGGTTTCAGATATACTCATATTTTCACCATGGAACACGTTACGGAAGAAGCCCTTGAGGTATTTCTTTCCAGAATGCTGAGCTCGAGGCTGGCTATGCTACACAAATCAGCCGGATAGCCGGAAACGTACACAATCGTTAATTTTATCACCTTAGGGTCTTTCGGCCCATAAGCGCCTCCCTCCCTTTTTAAGTAAAAGCCGGCTTTCGCAACACATACTTTTTCTGTATGGAAAAAGCACTCACTGTCTGTGAGTTATTGTATGGAAAGTATTGCTTGAATATCAAATTTTAATTGATTTTAAGGTATCATGAAAAAGTTACCTAAGGCGTATATTGTCTTTTTTTTACTGGTAATAAGTAGCTGGTTTTGGTATATGCTGGCTTATCAACAGTTCCATTTATTTGGGAAACATTGGCCTGTTACACTTACCATGGTTTTTGGCTCATTTATTGCCGGAGCCAGTTCAGAAGGAGGGGGAGCAGTAGCCTATCCCGTTTTTACCCTGTTGTTAAAAATTGCTCCTGAGGTAGCACGTAATTTCTCATTTGCCATACAAAGTGTAGGGATGACAGCTGCCAGTCTCCTTATCATAGGACTTAAGATACCTATAGAGAAAAAAACAGTCACTTATGCAACTTTAGGAGGGGTGGCAGGGTTAATACTTGGTACCTTCTTTATGGTACAGCATCTCTCCGGACCTATGACCAAAATGTTCTTTGTATCTCTATGGATGAGCTTTGGGTTTGCTTTATTTCTTTTAAACCGAAAAAAAACACGATCTGTTTATGAGTCACTTCATGTACATCATAGCTCTGATCTCTTCAAGCTGGTTTTATTTGGGTTTATAGGAGGCGTGATCACTTCCTTTTTTGGGAATGGTATTGACATTTTTACGTTTTGTCTGCTCACACTTTATTATGGTGTAAGTGAGAAAGTAGCGACCCCTACCTCTGTTGTTATTATGACACTTACTACCATAGTGGGCTTCTTTTTACATGTATTTATCGTAAAAGATTTTCAACCGGTAGCATTAGAATACTGGCTGGTAGCTATTCCCGTAGTAATTGTGTTTGCTCCAGTGGGAGCTTACGTGATCAGTCGTTTTTCACGACACGTTATTTCATCATTTTTATACGGTATCATTATCATTCAATATGTAGGAGCCCTGTTTATAATAAAACCCACCCCGGCCTGGCTGCTCATGAGTCTGGGAGTCATACTAGCCGGCTTCGCCTTCTTTTGGCAACTGGCGCGACGGATACGCAAACAAAAACTCTTCATGACATCACCTTAGTAAAGGTTAATAAACTAAAACAACCATAAAACTCAACTATCAATAACTATTCATCAAACCTAAAGTACACATTATGAAACAAATTCCAAGAATTGTATCCATTGTATTGCTGCTGGCCATATATGCGTTTACAGTACCTTCTGATATTAACGAATCAGAGCGTACCAGGCTGGCATCAGACTTTGGATTTGAACGAAGCATATTGTATTACCCCAAAGGGGAGATCCCCAGAATTGTTAGAAACGTGCATCCCCAGTATGAAGAAATATCTACCTGGGTCTCCTCGGTAGGGGCTGCCGTAACTGTTACCGATTTTGACGGTGACGGTTTACCTAATGATATTGTTCATGTAGATCCCCGATTTGATAAAGTTTTTATTTCACCGGCAGATACTACAGGAGACCGCTTTACTCCTTTTGAGTTAAAAGTAGAAACCCTTCCTTATAATTCAAACCTCATGGCACCTACAGGGGCTCTTGCCGGCGATTTTAACCTAGATGGGAAAATGGATATCCTGGTATATTATCTGGGACGCTCTCCGGTAATTTTCTATCAGGAAGGAGAAGGCTTTACCGAAGCCGAACTCGCTCCCGGAGAAACCTGGAATACCACCACTGCCACCATTGCCGACCTGGACGGTAATGGATATCCCGACATCATGATCGGAAATTATTTTCCGGATGCTTCCAAATTACTCGACAGCAAAGCTACCGATAAAGATCAGATCATGCAGCATTCCATGTCCAGAGGTGATAATGGAGGGCTTAACAGAATATTCCTGTGGTCTGGTGTAAACCAGGGGAAAGCCGTCTTTAAAGAAGATAAAAATTGGTCAGAAGGACTGTCCTATCCATTTGACTGGACCCTTGCCCTGGCGGCGGGAGATATAAATAATGATTTTCTTCCCGAAATATATGTTGCCAATGACTTTGGCCCCGATAAACTCTTATTGAACCTTTCAGAGCCCGGAAAGGTAAAATTCAAAGAACTGTTTGGCAGAAGAAAGTTTACCACCATCAGGTCTAACGTGATCGGGAAAGATTCCTTCAAAGGGATGGGTGTAGATTTTGGAGATATTGACAACGACGGATTACTGGACATCTATGTAAGCAATATTGCTGCAGATTATGCATTGCATGAAAGCCATTTTGTATTTGTGAATACAGGAGATGAAGAGGCGCTTTCTAAAGGAGTTGCTCCCTTTGAGAATAAAAGTGAGCCTTTGGGCCTCTCCAGAAGTTCATGGGCATGGGAAGCCAAACTAGTCGATTTTAATAATGATGGTATTAAAGAAGCCATACAGGGAACAGGCTTTGTAAAAGGAGATGTAGATCGCTGGCCAGAATTGCAGGAACTCGCTACCGCCAATGATGAGCTTCTTTCAAATGTGTCCTTCTGGCCCCGCCTTAAACCCGGAGATGATATTTCCGGAAATGCCCACATACCATTTTTTGTTAAGCATGAATCCGGAAAATACTTTGATCTTGCCGCCCAGATCGATCTTGATGATGCCCAGATTACCAGAGGTATCGCCATTGCCGATATAGAACATGACGGAAAACAGGATTTCGTTTCTGCCAACCAGTGGGAAGATTCAAAACTATACCGAAATACAGGCTCGTTCCAAAACAGTTATCTCGGTCTTACTTTATTATACCCCTTAGAAGAAGGAACCGTAAAAGAGTTAGAAACAAACACCAATAAAAAAGGAAGGTATGCCATAGGAGCATTTGCCCGTGTGAAACTGGCAAATGGCGAAAAACGAGTGGCTTTTGTTGATGGTGGTAACGGACACGCAGGGGGTAGTAGCAGTGAAATTCATTTTGGTTTGGGAAATATCCCGCAAGACCAAATAGTAGAAGTAGAGATCTCATGGATAAAATCTAACAGACAAATTACATCACAAACACTTCAGTTAACTCCGGGATGGCATACCATTATGCTCCCTTTTTAATAGTAAAAAATTTTAAAAGATATCATGAAAAAGACAGACAAACGAATACCGGCACTTATACGCTTTGCAGCAGCGATTACCGTACTCAATATTGCAGGACATCTTTATCTGGGGTTTGAACAATCCTATGCACATGCCGTAGTAGCCCTCCTGGCCGGGTACAGTATTGAGCTTTTAATAGAAACCATTAGAGCAGCTATTGATAAAAGAAAACCCGCGTTTACCGGGGGTGTTTTAAGTTTTATATACTTCCTGCTGCCCGCACACATTACATCTTTGGCAGTATCAATGCTTATTTTTACCAATGTAGGGCTTATGCCTGTTGTATTTGGAGTAGCTGTCGCATTACTTTCCAAAGTGATCCTTCGGGTAAATATGAATGGGAAGTCCCGGCACTTTCTCAATCCGTCCAATACAGGAATAGCGATCTCTTTTCTCGTTTTCCCCTGGGTAGGTTCAGCGCCTCCTTATCAGTTTACAGAAAGTGTAGTAGGTATTGGCGACTGGATACTGGTAATTGTTTTCGTAACTCTGGGAACGTTTCTCAATGCAAAGTACACGAAAAAAATGCCTTTAATCCTGGCATGGCTTATAGGTTTTTTTGTGCAGGCCGTGATACGTACCAATATGTATGATACGGCTACCATAGCAGCTCTTGGGCCTATGACAGGGGTAGCTTTCCTGCTTTTCACATTCTATATGGTAAGTGATCCTTCTACTACACCATTTAAAGCCCGAAATCAGGTGCTGTTTGGCTTAAGCGTAGCCTTTGCCTATGGTGCCTTAATGGCACTGCATGTAGTATTTGGGCTCTTTTTTGCCCTGGCAGCGGTTTGTACTGTTAGAGGGGTGTATTTCTGGGTACAGAACCTGCTGAAAAAAGAAAGTGAAAAAGAATTGCAGGTGCCGTTTGAAAAAGTATTGGTAAACGATGTACAAAAAGTAGAATTTCCCGAACCCGTTATTACAGAACCACAACTTGTAGAAAGGTAATATTTATCCAACAATAAACTAAAGAACCATGAATAAATTAAGGATTTTACGAAAAATGTTCTTTGCGTTACCCCTTACAGAAGCCGATTTTATCGTAAGAGGCTTCCAAAATGGGGCCAAAGCACAGGGAAGGCTGGAACTGGTAGCAAAAACCGTAGTAAACGGATATAATACCGCCTTAGAAACCGGACTTTCAACCAATTTGGAAGCCCATACCAACATGATCAAAAAAGAACTTGTTGGCTTTTTTAATGAAGGAATAGGTATGGGACTTTATACCTTAGATCTGTTTTCTCTTTTTAAGAGAGATCGCTTCTGGAAATTTATAAAAACTACCGGTAGCCATCATGAATACATGTCATATATAGGTGCCGGAATTGCCAGTGGCGTGTTTTTTAACCGGCCTTTTAAAAAATTTGTACAAAAAGCAGATCCCACCAGCGGGTTACTCATACTAAACGGAATAGGGTTTTACTATGCATATTTTAAACCTGTTAAAACCCTTAAAAAACTATATGTGCCTAAAAGTGTTCTCAAAGATCGATTTTATCTGGAATGTTATGACAATGGGATAGGAAGAGCATTGTGGTTTTATAATGGTGGTGAACCGGAAAAAATAGCAAATACCATTCATGCCCTTCCCTTAGGCAGGCAGGCCGCAGTATGGTCTGGAGTTGGGCTCGCCGCCACGTATGCAGGAGGGGTTGCCAAAAGTAAAATACGACAATTGCGCCAACTGGCCGGTAAACATGCGATCATGTTAGGAGAAGGTTCTGTCCTGGCTGTTCATACCCGTGATATTGCCGGAAATCCGCACATGCAGGATACTACAGAACAGATATTAACCGGTAAAAACGCAGAAACCTGTATTCGTTTTGCAGCCGCCGCCAAAGAAAAACTGGAAGGTAGAAGGTACATTGACGGTGATCATTCTCTTCATGTTTTCCTTAAAGAAATAAGAGAATGGGTACGTACTAATCATCAACAGAAAGAAAAAAGAACATTAGTTCTAGAAAGTGAACTAAAAGACTGAAAACACCCCCACTTTTTGACAAACCAGAACACAAAAAACTAAACAAACAACAACCTTACCGATCTTCATACGAGGGAGGGAGTAGTAACTACCTCCCTTTTTACCTGGTGGTTCCGTTTAAAACCGTATCAGTTATCAGATCATGCTAAAACGGGTAGTACCAAGGCCATGAATAACTAAGTGAAAGATCAGTAGTATTTAACCATATAACCATTATGAATAATATAGGAATTGCCATTGTGGGAATTGATTGCCGTTATCCGGGAGCAAATACCCCGGATAAGTACTGGGAGAACATTTTGTCCCTGAGGCAGCAGTTTAGAAGAATCCCTGATAAAAGATTAAATCTTGATTATTATTATTCAGACGATAAATCACATATAGATTATACCTACTCAACAAAAGCATCGGTACTAACTAACTATCACTTCGATCGCGTAAAATACAGAGTCTCCAAATCCACTTTTGAACAAACCGACATGGCACACTGGCTGGCACTGGATGTTGCTTACGGAGCGTTAAAAGATGCCGGTTTTGAAAATGGGGACGGGCTTGATAAAACACGTACGGGGGTTATTTTGGGAAATTCGTTAAACGGAGAATTTACCAGGGCCAATATTTTGCGCTTGCGATGGCCATATATGTTAAAAGTATTGGAGTCCAGCCTGGCAGCCATGAATTACAGCAAAGAGGAAATATCAAAAATAGTAACAGGCACCGAAAAAGTATATAAGGCTCCTTTCCCCAAACCAAATGCTGATACATTAGCCGGGGGATTAAGTAATACTATTGCCGGTCGTATTTGTAATTATTTTGATTTTAATGGTGGTGGCTTTACTATAGACGGGGCATGTGCCTCTTCTCTGCTGGCGTTTGTAAATGGATGTAATGCGATTGTGAATAAAGAACTGGATGTAGCATTGGTGGGAGGTGTAGATCTAAGCATAGACCCGTTTGAAATGATCGGTTTTGCCAGAAACGGAGCTTTGGCCTCTCAGGAGATGGAAGTTTACAGTACAAAATCTGCCGGCTTTTGGCCGGGAGAAGGCTGTGGGATCGTAGTTTTAATGGATGAAGAAGAAGCCTTAAAAAGAGGTTTAAACATATACAGTGTTATCAGAGGCTGGGGCATCTCATCTGATGGCGGCGGCGGGGTTACCCGTCCCAAATCGGAAACTCAGCAACTCGCCTTTGAAAGAGCCTATCAAAAAGCCGGTTACCATATGGGTGAAGTAGCGCTTTTTGAAGGCCATGGTACCGGCACAACCCTTGGAGATAAAATAGAGCTTACCGCCCTGGTTAACTCTCTTAAGGAGCACGGTAAAAAGGGAGAACCCGCTATTCTGGGGTCTGTTAAACACCTTATTGGTCATACCAAGGCAGCTGCAGGCGTGGCAGGGCTCATAAAGGCAAGTCTGGCCCTTAAAAACGGAATTATACCGGCATCCAGAAAAGGTTCAGGGCTGCATGAAGTACTTGAAAATAATGACCACCTTCTAAGATTAGGAACAACCCCTCAGTTATGGCATGGCCGGAAGCCTATGAAAGCATCGGTTTCATCTATGGGATTTGGAGGTATCAATGTACATCTCACTATGGAGGCTGCCAAAACAAACACGACCTTTAAAAAAGTACCGGCGAAAGTGAAAAAACTTTCACAATCTCATCGGGACAGTGAAATATTCCCTATCGCTGCTACAACAGCAGAAGCTTTTATAAAGAGAATCGAAAAACTTACAGTACTGGCCCGCGATATTTCCAGAGCAGAGCTCACCGACCTTTCGGCAACCATTTGTGAATCTTTTGATAATGCCGGACGTTGGAAAGTGGCAGTAGTGGCGGCAACTCCTGATGAGTTAAAAGCAAACCTGGAAAGAGTGCTCCAAAAAGTAAGTGAAGGAAAAGATCGTTATACTGATATTGAGAAAGGGATATTTATGGATATAACCGGGGAGGCCAAAACCCTGGCATTTCTTTTTCCCGGTCAGGGAGCCCCCATTTATAAAAGTCTGGGAGCATATGAGACCCTTTGCAAAAACCTTTTGGATATGGAAGTAAATACTTTTTCCTTCGAGGGAAAAGTAGCAGATACTTCGGTTGCACAGCCTGCTATTGTACAACGCACATTACAATCACTGGAACTCCTGGCACATTTTGGTATAGAAGCTACCTATGGTATAGGACATAGCCTGGGAGAGATATCAGCATTATCGTGGGCAGGCTTGTTCAACAGTGAAGATGCTGAGAAAATTGCCTGTGCCCGCGGAGCTTCAATGTCCACTTACGGAGAGCCGGGAGGTGCTATGCTTGCACTCAAATGTGACCAGGAAACCGCAGAACTGTTAATTGCCGATTATCAGGTAGATATAACCGGGTATAATGGTAAAAACAGTATTGTAATAGGTGGTCGGGAAACCGAAATACTGGCTGTAAGTGAATTGGCTTTTGAAAAGGGTATCCAGAATGTAAAACTCCAGGTATCCCACGCATTTCATACTCCAATGATGCGGCCTGCGGCCCAAAAATTTAAAAAAGACCTTTCCCAATGGTCATTTGGAAAGACCCATAAAGATATTTTTTCTACGGTTTGTGGCAGTGCCCTCAACGGATCGGTAGATTATGTCGAACACCTTTACCAACAGATAGAGGCGCCGGTAAAATTCACTCAGGCAATTTCCCATTTAATAGATAAAGCAGAAGTGCTTATAGAAACAGGCCCCGGAAAGGCTTTAACCCGATCTCTTGAAGAGTATGAGGAATTTGAAACAGTAGCACTTGACTTTGGTTCTACTTCCTTTAGAGGGCTTCTGAATGTTTTAGCTATTGCCCATATTTCAGGACAGGAAATTAGTTTCGGTGAGCTTAATCACAATCGCTACTATCAACCCTTTGATTTAAACCGGTGGGAGCTTGATGTATTGGTAAATCCATGTGAGAAAACCGAGTATAAGAGCGATATGGTGCGAACCATTATAGAAGCAGCTTCTCTAACCTCACAAATCATAACAGAAGAAAAAAGTGAGGCCATACAGGTAGCCAATGTGAACTCGGCACAAGGGGTAGAGCAGTATCTAAAACAACTCATAAGTCGTAAGACCGAACTTCCCGAAGCAACCCTTCAGGCTACCGACCGTATTCTGTCTGAACTTCATCTAAACTCGTTAGCCATTACAGAAATTATTTCCGTGGCTACAAAAGACTTTAACAAAAGCCAGAAAGTATTTTCGGCGGCTTCCATCAAAGCAAATTCAGACGGGACTATTGCAGAAATAAGTGAAATTATTTTTAAAGGAGAAACCGGGAATATTGATAAACATCACAGAGAAGCAATACGTTTCAATACCACTCATAACTGGACACAGGCGTTCAGACGAATACAAACCCCTAAAAAAGCGGGAAACATCATTATTGACAAAGGCTCCGGGACGGTAACCATTAGTGGTACCTCCGGCTTTGAATCTCAATGGGAAAATGTAGTAGCAAAAGCAAACCTTCGTGTAGGTGACGGATCTATATTTATCTATAGATCAGACCAGGCAGTAGAGACACTTCCCGATTTTCTTGCCTTTTTGAAAACAAGCCGCGTAAAACAAGGGCGTTTTTTAATGCTGGTAAACCTTATGTCAGAAACCACAAACGGGGATCTGAGACCTCTGTTACGCTCTTTTTGTCAAGAAACACCAAACATTCAGTCTTTGTATCTTGAAATGCATACTGCACTTGAAAAGCCTGTGGAAATACTTATAAACGAATTACAAACAGTCACAGGGTATAAAGAAGTATGCTACGATCCTGAGGGGATACGCTCAGAATCAGAATTTGAAAGATATGCGATCACATCAAATAAAACAGATGAAGATCTGGGTCCCGAAGATGTGATACTGGCTACCGGAGGAGGAAAAGGGATAACCTTTGAATCTGTTCGGGAACTGGCATCCGTTACAGGAGCCAAAGTAGCCCTTATGGGACGTGCAGCTCCTGAAGAAGACAGGGTGTTGTCCCAAAATCTAAAAATACTTCGTGAAGAAGGGATTAAGTTTCATTATTGTCAGGCAGATGTTTGTGATGGAAAAGCAGTTACCAGAGGAGTAAAAGAATTGGTATCACATTTAGGTACCATTACAGTACTGCTACATGGTGCGGGTATAAACACACCAAAACCTTTAAGCACATTAACTATTGATGATTTTAAAAATACATTATCTGTAAAATATAAGGGAATTGAAAACGTAGTACAGGCCCTGGATATGGATAAAATGAAACTTGCTGTAGGTTTTGGGTCTATTATAGCCCAAATAGGGATGAAAGGGAATGCAGATTATGCCTGGGCCAATGATCAACTGGCTATTTTTTTAAAAGACCTGGGTAAACAGTACCCCAAATGCAGATGTTTTACCCTTGAATGGTCCGTATGGGACGAGACCGGGATGGGAGTAGCGCTTAACAGTGTGGACACACTCAAAAAAGAAGGTGTTTGGCCTATACCTGTCAAAGAGGCACTTTATTTCCTCAAAGCAACTGTACTCAATAAAGATTTTAAAGAAAACCGCCTCATCATTTCAGGCCGTTTTGGAGATGTTCCGACCCTGATGTATGCTAAAAATAAAATACCATTGGGACGATTTATATCGAAGATAAAGAATTATGTGCCAGCCGTTGAGATCGTATCCGATGTAGCAGTACATTTAAATGACGATGTGTATTTAAAGAACCATGTTTTCCAAAATCAGTATGTGTTTCCAACCGTAATGATACTGGAAGGGGTGGCTCAACTTATGAGCTTACTGGTACCCGATAAGGTTCAGAACCTTTGTTTTCGAAATCTGCAAATACACAAATCCATATTCATCCCGGAAAAAGAATCCAATACCGTACGCTTTATCATTACAAGAGTAAATGATACCACTTTCAAAGCAGTGGTGCATAGCGAAGATTCCGGATATGAAGTAAATTGTTTTGAACTGGATATTTGTTTAGATACCATTTCTCATGAATATGTACCTGCAGGATATTTGGAAGAACAAACCACCCTGCCATTGAGTGTAGAAAAAAAGTTCTATGATGATCTTTTGTTTCATCACGGACCTTTCAGGCGCATTACCTCATTCCTGAAAATTACAGCTACAGAATCAATTGCAACGGCCCATACCAGTACAGAAGATACCTGGTTTGGAGCTTTTATCCCCGATAGCTTGGTGTTGGGAGACCCCGGTCTTAACGATGCGGCTATACATTGTCATCAGGCATGCAGACCCGGATTTAGTTTGTTACCTACCGGAGCAAAAGAGATCTATATTACAACAAAAGAAGTGCCCGGGCCTCTTTATATACATACCCGTGAATTGTATGAAGAAAATAACCAAACTGTAATAGATGTCTGTATTCACAATGCAAAAGGTGAAGTGAAGCAGTCCTGGAAAAGCCTGACTCTTACCAAAGTTTCGGGAACTGCCTTCAGCGGGATCTGGGATTCGCATTTCCTTACTGCCTACTTGCAATATGAATGTATAAAACGTACCGGAGACCGGTCATTTCAGTTGTCTTTGCAAGGCTGTCAGCATGTAATAGAAAATCTGAAGAACGGAGCTGATACCCAGCTTTTGGAATTTCAGGGATATCAGTTTACTCTGGCCAAAGCAACATCAACAGAAATGATTAATGATATTTCAATACATACAGATCATGATCGTGAAGTATTGGAGACAATTTCTGAGATGCGTATAGAGGGAATAGAAGAACCGGTTTTTCTCAGAGTATCTCAACTTAATTACAGCCAGGAAATTAAACAATAACTATTAAACACATAAAAATATGCCGCTGATCAAGACGCCGGAAGGGGCCTTTTATGAATATAGGTTTATAGCCACATTTGAAGAAACCAACCTGGTAGGAAACATTTATTTTGCCAATTATGCCCTGTGGCAGGGTAAATGCAGAGAAATGTTTATCTACGAATACTGCCGGGATGTGGTAAAAGAGATACATAACGGCTTAGGACTTATTACACTGGACCTGAGCCTGCAATATGTTTCTCAGCTTTTTGCATTTGATACCGTAGTCATGCGAATGTCTCTTGAAGCCCAGAGTGAAAGTCGTTTACTTATGAATTTTGAATACTATCGTGAAGAGGAAGGTAAGCTTACCCTGGTATGTAAGGGGCATCAGGCTACAGCCGCCATGCGTGAAGTTGACGGAAAGATGGTTCCCGTGCATTTCCCCGATTCTATGATAGAAGCACTTGAAACCTATAAAGCCATGGTATAACCAAAGAATATTAAAAATGAACCTAACAGAAATTAAAGAGCAATCATCGTCATCTGTAAAAAACCCTGCGCTTCTCGAGTTCAGAAAAGTGGAAAAAACATACCGGCTGGGTAATCAGTCCATCAAAGCTTTAAAAGGTATAAACCTATCCATAGAGCATGGGGAATTCCTGGCTATAGCCGGCCCTTCCGGAAGCGGTAAAAGCACCCTCCTTAATCTGGTGTCTTTAATAGATACCCCTACCTCCGGAAGTGTACGGTATAATGATGTTAATGTAGGCAGTTTTACAGATAAGGCTATAACTGCTTTTCGAAACCGGAAAATTGGTATAGTATTTCAGAACTACAATCTGATACCGGTATTAAGTGCAGAAGAGAATGTAGCTTTTGCGTTGCAGGTACAACAAGATACTTCATACAAGAACAGCTTAAATGAGGCCCGGGCGATATTAAATGAGGTAGGTTTGGGAGGCCACCTCAGGCATCGCCCGGCCAATTTAAGCGGCGGACAACAACAAAGGGTGGCTATTGCCCGGGCGCTGGTAACCAGTCCTGAAATTGTAGTAGCCGACGAGCCTACTTCTGCTCTCGATACTAAAACCGGAATGGAAATCATTGACCTTATGCAGAAACTCAATGAAACCAAAAGAACCACTTTTGTTTTTTCAACGCATGACCCCAGAGTAATTAAGCGGGTAAACTATGTGATTAATCTGGAAGACGGGCATATTGTAAACGAATCAAACAAGAACCAATGAATTATTTAAAACTGGCACTGCGAAATATACGAAGGCATAGAAACCGATCACTGGTTACTATCCTTACCATATGCCTGGGCTTTACGGCTCTGGGTGTTCTGGGAGGAGTAGTTACCAATATTTTTTCAAGATTGAAGGCTCAGGCTATTATTGTTGAGAAACTGGGGCATCTTACTTTCGCTAAAGAAGGGTATTTTAAAAATCATAAAATAGAACCCGAAAAATATCTCTGGGAAGAAGAAGAACTACAAGAGATCCTCACCCTTCTTGAAGCAGATCCGCAGGTAACATTTGCTACCCCGAGACTGAGCCTTTTTGGAGTAGCGAGTAACGGGAGGGCATCCACCATCTTCATTACAGAAGCAGTTATTCCAGAAGACGATAAAAAACTTATGGCAGTAACTGTAGATGGCAGAAAACGAACTACCGGAGCCATCTCTATAAGTACAGGAAATGCCATTCATACAGAAGTGGCTATAGGTTCTGAACTTTCATCCAATCTGGGCCTTGAAAAAGGAGATTACTTTACACTTCTTACTACAACTAAAGATGGTATGGCCAATGCTGCCGATACAGATATAGTAGATGTTTACAATACGGGCAATCCCGCCACCAATGACAAATTTGTACTCTCTCATTTTAAGCTCGCTCAGGAATTGTATGACACCCGGGGTGCAGAGAGAATTGTGGTAGTGCTCAATTCACCGGATGACATAGAAAAAGCCAGGGCTTCACTACTGGAAAAGTTGGGTAATGCCGGGTATAAGGTCGAAGTACAAAGCTGGAAAGAACGATCGCTGTTTTACGGGCGTGTAACCAAAATGTTTGGTATTATTTTCCGGGTGCTTACCGCAATTATAACTGTGGTAGTGCTACTCACCTTGCTCAATACTATGCAAATGGCAGTTTCAGAACGTACCCGGGAAATAGGTACTATGAGAGCTATAGGTATGCAAAGGGTAAAAGTGATCTTTTTATTTTGTATGGAAGGTTTGCTAATGGCTCTGTTAGGCTGTGCGCTTGCTTTACCGGTATTGTTTGGAATAGCTGCATTACTGGAAGCACTTAACGTTTCATTCATACCCCCGGTAGGTTCTGCCCCAGTGCCCATCACACTAATGTTTAAACCTTTAAACATTATACTGGTACTGGTACTTTTCTCAGTAGCAGCCCTTATTTCCTCATTTATAGTATCTAATAAAATCGCGAGACAAAAAGTAGTAGTCTCTTTATCAAAAATCAATTAAAAAAATACGATATGAAAACAACACAGGTTTCTTTAAAGTTCCCAACGCAATTTTCACGATACATTAACCACATAGATGAAGTTACCTTTAAAGGAGAGTCACTCTCAGATCTTATAGATGAACTGGAAACCACTTACGGCAACATCAAAGATCGTTTGTTTGATGAAGAAGGGCGGGTACGCCCCTACCTTAATCTCTTTATAGGTAAAAAAAATGTGGAATCGCTACAGGGGTTGCATACGCCTGTTAATGAAGGAGACCGGATCTCTTTATTGCTCTCCAGGGCAGGAGGATAAACCGCAAAGCAAAAGATATGCTAAAAATAGTATTGCTAAATATGCATGTGATTGCCGGTATTATTTGGGTAGGGGCCGTGTTTATGGGTACCTTTATCGACTGGCCCTCGGCACGTGCAAGTGTCCCAAAAGGCCGTTTTCCTTTTAAGTTTATTGTAGGCCAGGGGAACCGGGTTTTCTATAGTGTGTATTCCGGAATTATCATTTTATGGGTTTCCGGTATTGGGCTTGTACTGGTAGATCCGCCTTCGGGGACGTTTGAACTGGTTATGGTGATTATCAAAATTACATGTTTGTTCCTGATGACCGCTTTTACATTGTATGGTACCCTGTCCACCTGGCCCAAGCTTCAGCTGGCTACCCACGAAGAAGCCTATAGGCATTACAGGTATTATATGTACCGGGCCATAGGTACTTTTTCCCTTGGTATTGTTGCCTCACTGGCCGGGTTATGGCTCAGGAACTATTATCTGATCAACTGAAAAAAACCGTTCTGTGTTAAAAACAACCTAACCATTTAAAAACACTAAAAAAATATTCTCATGAAAAGAAATGTCTTTTTAATATTACTTATAAGCGTGGTATTTTCAGGCCTCTTTATTTCCTGGAACCAGTCTTCATACAATGAGATTGAAGAAGTACTTAAAAAAGCAGATTTTTACAGAGGCGGCCAGGTACCCGGCGTAACCTGGAGCCTTACTGTTGAAAACATAGAAAAAGGAGAAGTTAAAAATGAGATCGGACTTCTGGTAGAGGCAGCTTCTACTACCAGCCAGCAGTTTGTTCTTATAACTTTTTTAGAACCAAGAAAGTACGTAGGGCAAAAATTATTAGTAAGAGACAATAACATGTGGTTTATACGCAAAGGATTGCGTAACCCGGTACCCATATCCAGCCGGCAGCGATTAACGGGCTCAGCTTCCAATGCAGATGTAGCTACTGCCAACTACTTCAAAGATTATGAAATAGTCTCGTATGAAGAGGAAGAGTATAAGGGTGTTCCCTGCTGGTTGCTCACGCTGGAAGCAAAAAACAACCTGGTAAGCTATCCAAAAGTGTTGTATCGTATAACTAAAGCAGAGAATTATGGAATTCATGCCCGTTATTACGGGAAGTCTGACAAACTTATAAAAGAAGCTACATTTGAATATGAAAATAAGGTAATATATGACCAAAAAGAATACAGTTATCTTTCCAAAGTAGTCATTTCAGACCGTATCAATAAAGAAGATAAAACTTACCTCAATGTGTCTCCCGCAAAGTTTGGTCGTTTTAATAATTCAAAATTCCAAAAGGACAGGCTCCTAGACTAGATGAAAACCAATATATTTTTAATCGGGTTCCTGTGTCTTGTAGGTATGGAGAGCTTATGGGGTTTCCAGGAACCGGATACAACTGTTAAAATAACTGATGGAAGTACACCACCAGGGATACTAACAGAGGTAAAGAAACAGGATACCCTGCAGAGAAAGAAACCGGTTAGAGAAGTACTTAACAATATAAACTGGGCACTGGATGTACTTACTTTTGCACGACAGACAGAGTTTGCCAATGAGTTGGGTACTCTCAATCCGGAAAACCGCATAGCGAGGCTCAATCGTTATGATGGAGGAGTGTACATTCGGCCGGACCTCAAGTATCTGAGCAAGCAATTAAGCATTTGGATAAAACCCCGCCTTAACTTAGATATTGATGGAGATCGCGGCAGTTTTTTAAATTCCGGTAATGTGGCTTCCGAGTTTTTCTTTCAGGAGCTTAAAGCGCGCTGGAATTTTGATAAACAGTTTTACCTCGCAGCAGGGCGCTATCTTAAAGTTATAGGCTCTTCAGTATTTATCAATCCCAGTAATCCCTTTTTTATTGATCCCGGAAGGTTCAATCCCAAGTTCGAAATACGCCCCATGGATTTTGTAGAGTTTAACTATTCAAAAGGATCATGGTCATTTTCGTTACTGGCTAATATACACGAGGCAGACACCCCAATATTTGAAGAGCCATTTTTTGAGTTTAAAAAACGATTTGCTTTTTTAGCCGAGTATTACGGTTCTGCAGAAAACCTAGGGGCTATTCTTTCCGTTGATGAGAATCAACGTACTCATTTAGGGTTTTATGGTCAAAAAAACATCAATGAAGCAGTAGTGGCATGGATTGATGGTTCTGTTGAGTACAAACCCAATCGTTTTTATCCCGTAAGAGGTCATGAAACCGGGCTTATTGCTTACGACATGATTAACGGAGAGGCCAATGAACAATTGTTCTTAACCACACTTGTAGGAGCATCCTATACATTCAGTTTTGGCCCTACCTTACAACTGGAATATTTCTTTAACGGAAAAGGGTACAGCGATGAAGAGTTTGAGACATTTCAGGACATGATAGCCTCATCAGTAAATTACAACTTCGATGCCACCCGCCTACTGTCAGACCGTAATCTGGGAAGAGGCATCAATACCGGAATGCCCTACTTAAGACGTCATTATGTTTTTTCACAAATTGGGCAGAATGACCTATTCGATCAGCTTAATTTTAACGTAAGATATTTTTATTCATTTGATGACAACAGTAGCCAGATATCATCGCTTATTGAATGGAATGTAACCCAAAATCTTGAAATTCATTCAATACTGCTCAAAAACTTTGGCGGACGCGATACCGATTTTAATCGTTTTCTTGATCACCAGTTCATGTTTGGATTTCTGCTCACATTGTAAATGAGGGTTGGTACGCATACCAAAAATTAATAAACTGTTTGTTCTCCAGTTATTAAATAATTATTATGTAGTTATTTACATATTTTATTATTAAGAAAAAATATTTTTATTTGTAAGTTCAGAATGTCAATGTGAATACATGTGTAGAGAAGAGTTAATCCAGCATTTGTTTCGTACAGAGTTCAGAAAGATCACCTCAGTTTTGTGTAAAACTTTTGGGATCGCGCAAATAGAACTTGCAGAAGATATAGTTAGTGATACCTTTTTACTGGCTGCCGAAAAGTGGGAAGCAAACAATATACCTGATAATCCGGCGGCGTGGTTATATGCAGTAGCCCGTAATAAAACCAAAGATTATTTTAAAAGAGATAAAATATTTAGTGACAAAGTAGCTGTAGAGTTACAACAACAACAGGCAGGTAGTAATTATGAAATAGATATTAACCTTTCTGAAGAAAACATTGCCGACAGTCAGCTTCAAATGATGTTTGCCATTTGCCATCCCGGTATCTCCAAAGAAGCTCAGATTGGTCTTTCACTGCGTATTTTGTGTGGTTTTAGCATAGATGAAATTGCCAGTGCTTTTCTCACCAATAAAGAGACCATAAATAAAAGACTTTTTAGAGGGAAGTCAAAACTTCGTGAATTAGGAGTTAAAATGGCTTTTCCGAATACAAAAGAAATTGATAACAGACTGGAAAATGTTTTGGCTACCCTTTATCTTTTATTTAATGAGGGGTATTATTCAGCCACAAAGCACAGAGGCTTACGTAAGGATCTTTGCTGTGAAGCCATGCGACTTGTGTTTTTACTTGTAGAAAATAAATATACGAACCAACCGGAAACCAATGCGCTATTATCTTTAATGTGTTTTCACGCTTCCCGATTTGAGGCCAGAACTAATGAAAATGGGGAAATGGTATTGTATGATGATCAGGATAAGATACTGTGGAACACAGAGCTTATTTCAAGAGGCGAATTTTATCTTAATGAAGCAGCACGAGGTGGGAAAATCACCAAATATCATCTGGAAGCAGCGATTGCTTACTGGCATACCCAAACCACAGAAGTTGAAGAGAAATGGGAACAGGTGCTCATGTTATACAACCAACTCTTACAGGTAGAATATTCTCCTATGGCCGCATTAAACCGTACCTACGCACTTTCTAAAGTGAACGGGAAAAAGGCAGCGGTTAAAGAAGCAGAAAAATTGAAACTCTCAGGGAATTACTGGTTTCATATGTTATTAGGGAATCTGTATGTTGACCTGGACGATAAGAAAGCAAGCCATCATTTTAAAAAAGCTTCCAAACTTGCCAAGAACGAAGCCGAAAAAGAGTTTATTGAGAACCGTATGGAACTTTTGATAATAAAAGAGTGAAAACACGGCATCTGCCAGTGGCGTTCATCTTGTAATCAGGCCGCTTTATAAAATTACTTTATTTACACACCTCAAAATTTTTTTAACGATGAAAAAATTTGTTATTGCTTTTATGGCAGGAGTGCTGCTTCTGTCGTGGTTTTCAAGTTGCGAAACTGCCGATGATCAGGAAGATCAGGATCTGTTTTTTTTAAGCGATATCAGACCTGATTATTTTGAGAACCTCAATTTCCTTTCGGAAACAGTGGTGGCCAATATCCCTCGTTTTCGGGAAAATCTTGCCAAAACATATACAGAGTTAGAGGCACAATACGATAAAGGGAGGTTTACCAGTGAAAGCGATCTGGAATATATGCGCCTTACCGGAATGTACTATTCCTTTTATCTACTGGCACTGGGGGGAAATTACAATGACCGAAATCTGACCTTTGAGAATATAATGGGCAGGCCTTCAAAGGGATATTACTCAGGGCTGTCATCATCTGATGCAGATTTTGAACAAAAAGAACTGGAAGCCATGATGAAAGAAGCGTCCAGAGTAGCCTGGACAGCCGTGAATATAAACGGATTCAATGATAAGACTTATGGATTTTATCTTTCAGTTCGCCAGGTAGAAGAGAGATTAAAAAACAAAGGGCTGACCAATGACCCCCAAGTTCAGGATGAGGTTATTAATTATGTAAGCACTCGTATGGTGAACTATGACCTTCTTCCAGACTGGAACGTTCTTATGGCGATGGTAACATTTACCAATTATGCCGATAGCCTCAATACCTTTAAGAACCCTAAAATGAACTCGGTGCTTTTTAATGTCAATGCACGTTTGGTGCCGGGAGCATTGGCAGATCTGGGTGGGTTATACCCTGAAATATTAGGTCCTCTATATCGTTTTGACCTTAACCTTAAGAAAATAGACTGGCTCCTTCAGGAAAAAGAAATCTTTACCGAAGAAGATATAGACGAATTAAATGATTACATAGAGATACTCACCAATGCCAGTACATTTATAGAAACCGAACGTTCAGATATCCTTAATACCTGGGATGATATTTACACGTTTGAGTTGCGAAAAGAAAAGCTTGAAGAGATAAAACAGTTTAAAGAAGCCATCAGGCCCGGATATTCCGCCGGAGAAAGACCGGAACTTAAAGGTTTTATAGATTCTAAAGCCTTTAAGAGAGCATATCAATGTTATTCATGTCATAAACCAACCGGATTAAACAATTAAATTATGTTAGTAGAAGTTAATGATTACCTGAACAGGTTACGCGAAACGGTAGAGGAAGTATCCGTTTCAGAAGCTTTTGAAAAGCAGAAAAAAGGAAAGTACCTTATTGACATACGTGAAAAAGACGAAGTTAGTTCCGGCAGCCCTATAGATGCTGTGAGGATACCCAAAGGCACTTTAGAAATGCAGTTAGGACAATTTATTACAGACAGTGAAAGTGAGCTGTACCTTATATGTGCTTCGGGGCGCAGGTCTTTAATTGCAGCTTTCAGTCTTAAAGAAATGGGATATGAGAATGTATATTCAGTAAAAGGAGGTTTTAACGAGTGGAAAAACAAAACACTACCCTTTGAAACTCCCAAAACACTTACCCCGGAAGATCAGGAACGTTACAAAAGACATTTATTAATACCCGAAGTGGGTGAGAGCGGCCAGTTAAAACTCCTGGAAAGTAAAGCCTTAATAGTAGGAGCCGGGGGTATAGGCTCGCCGGTAGCCTGGTACCTGGCTGCTGCAGGAGTTGGCACCATTGGCATTATCGATAACGATGTGGTAGATGCTACCAACCTTCAGCGCCAGATACTTCATACCGAAAAAAGTGTAGGGAGCAGCAAGGTGGCTTCTGCCAAAGAACGGCTGCAAAGCCTTAATTCAGGTATTGAGATCATTACGTATGATGAGCGCCTTACTGCTGATAACGTAGAAACTGTCTTAAGCGGATACGATGTAGTGCTGGATGGCACCGATAATTTTACTACCCGGTACCTTATTAACGATGCCTGTGTAAAAATGGGTATTCCCAATGTTCACGGTTCTGTATTTCGGTTTGAAGGTCAGGTATCCACCTTCTGGCCGGCAAAAGAAAAAGGAAAAGCACCCTGCTACCGGTGTGTGTATCCCACACCTCCTCCTTCTGAACTCGCTCCTTCCTGTGCAGAAGCAGGAGTTCTGGGAGTATTACCTGGTATGGTAGGACTTATGTGTGCAACCGAAGCGATTAAAATACTTGCCGGTTTTGGCGAATTACTGGTAGGGAAATTATTAGTATATAATGCAATTAACTGGGATTTTGATGTTTTTGAAGTGAATCATCGGGAGGATTGTGCCTATTGCGGCTGTAAAGACCCTTCCGGTTACCCGGACTACGCTTCTTATACCGAAACCTGTGAAGCACCATAGCTATAGCCAATACCACTGTCTAAAAGCTCCTGAAAAGGAGCTTTTTTTATGTTTAAGATTTCATGAACAATACCTCACGATACTCCCAGATCTTTAGAAAAAATAAACCGAAATAAATAGAAGCTACTATAAACTTCATGAACGTTGAAGCCAAAAACCCTAAAAAAGACCCAAAAGCAGCTTTGATGGCAACAGCACTATCAGCTTTGTTATAAAACTCCCCAATGAGGGCCCCTACAAAAGGGCCTATAATAATTCCGAAGGGAATAGGAGCCAGAATACCTACAATAAGGCCTATGGTAGTGCCTATCATTCCTGCCTTGCTGCCACCAAACTTTTTAGTACCCATAGCAGGTATGATGTAATCTAATATAAAGATAGCGATCGCAACAAAAAGAGTTATTCCTAAAAACCACCAGTTCATGGGTACAACACTGGTAAGATGTATCATTAGTAACCCCAACCAGCTTACAGGAGGCCCGGGTAATATGGGCAAAAAGCTTCCTAAAAGCCCCAGACACATCAATAAAAAACCCAATACAAGTAAAAAAATATCCATATCTGTTTCTTCTTAAAAACGAAATTAGCAAAAGTTTGTTATTTCCTTTAAGGAATACTCTTTATTATTACAAATAGACAGAGGGTTTTTTTAAGGTAGCAGGAACGGTTGCCTAAAAAATCGTAATTTTCACAAATTATAAAATGTCTATGAGAAAAATGGTTGTTTTTGGAATGTATGGTATTCTGCTTTGTATGAGTAGTTGTGACCTCATCTCTAAAAATACCACCCAAACAGCCGAGGAGATCGCGAACAGGAGAATCGATACCATTAACTGGAACGAAGTAGATCGTTTTCCCTTTTTTGAGAATTGTGATGAGATGGCTGATAAACAGGAACAACAAAACTGTTTTGAGATCACTTTTTCAAACCACGTTATAAATGCACTTAATAAAAAAAGACTACCTGTTGAGAGAGAAATTAACGATACAGTATTTCTGGAACTAAGAATAGATCATGAGGGTAAAGTGAATATACTTACCTTAGAACAGGATGAATATATAAAACAGAGCATACCAGAACTGGAACGCATTTTAAAAGAAGTGCTTCGGGAACTTCCTAAAATATATCCGGCCGTAAAAAAAACAACTTCTGATAATGATACACAAATGGTAACCGTAGCGACCAGATTCCGTTTGCCTGTAGTGATTGATGTGGAGTAAAAAATAACACTTCTTTATAGGTTAATATAATATGAATTAGTAAATTTGCATATAACATTGTGTAATTTTACCAAAGTAAAAATGGAGGCATTCACTCTTACCGATTTTGTAGATAGCAATACCAATTCACCGCAAACCAAATTAAAGATCATTCACGCGGCCCGTAATGGTGTTACCCGTTCAGATCTTAAAAAATTTAGCCTACGAGTGGCCTTACCTATTACCAAAATCTCTGAGATTGTTCCTGCTTCCTACTCAACACTCGCAAAAAAAAGTAATTACGATAAAGAAGTAAGTGAACGCCTTTTTGAAATAGCTGAGGTGTATGCTAAAGGTTTTGAAGTTTTTGGAGATGAAAAAAAGTTTACCAGATGGCTCAATAAGCCTAATATGGCAGTAGGTGGCGATATTCCCTTTTCACTTCTTGATACCAGTTATGGAGTTCAGCTTGTTTTGAATGAGATAACGCGCATTGACTATGGAATTTTTGCCTGATGATTGTTTATCGCATTGATCGCATTAAGAGAAGTCGCGAACTTTTATTGGGCCTTGGGGCCGAAAAAGTAGGGGGGAGATGGAACAAGCCGGGCACTCGTGCCGTATATACTTCTCAAAACATATCTCTTGCCTATCTCGAAGTAGTGATGCATCTGGATATTTCCGAAGATCTCCCTTCAGATCGTATTCTGGTACACATTGATATTCCTGAAGATCTAAAAATATTTGAAGAAAAAAAACTACCGCCCCATTGGAACAGTTTTCCCTATAACAGCAAAACGCAAGAGGTGTTTACCCGATTTTGCAAGGAACTAAAAGGGCCGGTAATGAAGATCCCTTCTGCCATTGTAAAGTCTGAATACAATTACGTTATCAATCCGTTACATTCGGATGCCCAAAGAATTAAAGTGGTAAAAAAAGAACGTTTAACGTTTGATAACCGGCTTATCAAATAACCACTGTTCTACCTTTTGTATTTCCTTCCCTTCCAATAGTAAGATCCCCAAAATGACCGTAATGCCACCAGACTGCAGAAAACAGGATAGATAAGGCTGGATTGAAAATAAGAAGTAAGGGTGTTTTCCTGCTTTAAAAAAAGAGCAGTTGGATACAGAAGTAGAAAGTCTATGTTAAATTTTATAACAAACACATACAGAAACATATGGTATGAAATTGTTCCGTACACAAATAACGAAAAGAGAGTTAGCAGGAGCATATTCATTAAAAAAACCAGGATACCTGTAAAAACAGCGATAAAGCTTTTATAAGATGCTGCCTTTGCGGCCCATCGTACCCGTTGTGCTAACAGGTTGCGTAAAGAGCTTTCCGGTTTGGTCAGTACCAGCGCTTCTTTTGCTTTAAGGAACTTTATTGAACCCGCATACTTTCTGTTTATTTTTTCCAACAGGAAAATATCGTCTCCGCCGGCAATATGCTTATTTCCCGAAAAACCGTTAACCGCAAGAAATGTGTTTTTTTCATATGCCAGATTGGCCCCATTACACATAAAGGGAGTACCGGCGCCAAATCCTCCCATGGTAGCTCCCATAAGACTTAAAAAATCAAGTAGCTGAAAACGATTGAGAAATGTCCTGGAAGGGTGATAAGATACCGGAGCCGCTACCATACGGCATGGTGATTCTCTAATAAACCCATGAAAACAGAGCAACCATTTTTCCGGTACCGTACAATCAGCATCCGTGGTTATCACCCAGTTATGTTTTGTATGAGATATAGCTTTTTCAATAGCCGCTTTTTTAGCAGAACCCTGTACAGTATCTAAATGAAGTATCTGCCATTCCATCTCGGGGTGGTTTTTTAGGTAATTGGTAATTATTTCCGAAGATTCGTCTTCAGAATGATCATTTACAAAAATTACCTCCCAGTGCGTATTTGGATATTGTACCAGTGAAAGAGATTCCAGTAAGGCCGGCAAATTTTTAGCTTCATTTCTAAATGGGATGATTACACTAAAAGTAGTAGGTAAAGACACATCATTTTTGGGTAGTGTAAATGCTTTTAATTTGTAAAAACCAAAAACAAACCACAGTAGTAGCAAAGCATAACATACAACTATCAGAATGGCCGATATAGTCATACTTTTCGGGATATAACAGTTAATGGTCGCAGTTCATATTTGCGCAACAGCAGGCTTCCGGCAATCGCCGGGAATACAAAGTTAAATACCCACATGACAGTTATAATTAAAAGGATATCGGTTTTGTTCACTCCAAAAAAGCCAAACCACCAAACAGCTACCCCGCCTTTTATAACGACATCCATAAATGCAATAACCGGAAGTGCAGATATCAGTAAATAAAAGCCTGAGATCACAGCTATAAGCTCTAAATAATTAAAGGCAGTATGAGTAAGTGATATGAGGAACAGAAATTGATGCGTGAAAATAAGATATCGTATTCCGGAAAGAGCCATACTCTTATAGTAAGGCACACGAACTTTAGTAACTTCTTCCTGTTTTAATCGTATTAGTTTATTTACAGGGAGCAACCATATAAGTATGAGTATTACAGGCAGGACCACTTCAAACAAACCGGGAATGTTTAGGCTGGGAAAGAGAAGTATGACCATTGGTTTGAGCCACAAAAAACCTAAAAAACCAAATAGAAGGGTAGCGGTAAATTGTGAAAAGTGATGTATTATGGTAAGTAAAACGCCTTTTTTAAAAGCATCTTTGGTAAAGAAAAGCGGTTTTATACCAAATTCACCTATGCGGTTGGGAGTTAACAGCGAAGCCGTAAATGCGATAAGGCTTTGTCTAACGGCCTCGGTAAAAGATACAGGAGTTATCACCGAAGCCAGTATTTGCCATTTATGGCACTCAAGCGCCCAGTTTACAAGAGTAAAAACACCCAGGACACAAAGGGTAGAAAAAGAAAAGAAACGATATGCCAGAAGTGAATTTGAACCCCACAGAGCATGTAAATCCCTAGTGTTTAAATTGAAATAAATAGAGACCCCAGCACCAATAACTATAAAAAGTTTTATGAGCAGGCTCAGGAATTGTTTAGCTTTGTAAGATATCGGAAGCATAACCGCAAATTACTGCAAAAATCCTGAATACCGTAAGTAAACAGGAAAAAGACCCTGACTTCTGATATTTCCTAAAAGATGAGGTATTGAAAACAGAACAGATTATTTTAGGTATAGACCCCGGAACCACCGTAATGGGTTTTGGGCTCATAAAAGTTTTAGGAAAGAAAATGGAATTCCTTCAACTCAATGAACTACAGTTACATAAATATGAAGATCATTATCTTAAGTTAAAGCTTATTTTTGAACGTACCGTACAACTTATTGATACCCATCATCCTGATGAGATTGCCATTGAGGCCCCGTTTTACGGGAAAAATGTACAATCTATGTTAAAACTGGGGCGGGCACAGGGCGTAGCTATGGCGGCAGGCCTTTCCCGTGAGATCCCTATAACAGAATATTCTCCTAAAAAAATAAAAATGGCCATTACCGGAAATGGAAATGCCAGTAAAGAACAGGTGGCCGGCATGTTGCAAAACCTGCTTTCTATAAAAGAAATGCCTAAAAATCTGGACTCTACTGATGGTCTGGCTGCAGCCGTATGCCATTTCTACAACAGTGGTACGACATCACATTCCGGGAAAAGCTATTCGGGGTGGGCCGCTTTTGTAAAACAAAATGAAAAGAGAATCAAGAAATAAAAACAAAAAGATCATTTTGTAATCAGTTTATGAGTGGTATTTATATACATATTCCTTTTTGTAAACAGGCCTGTCATTATTGTGATTTTCATTTCTCTACCTCCTTAAAGAAAAAGGATGAAATGCTGGAAGCCTTAAAGCGGGAACTGGTGATGAGGAAAAATGAAGTGGGTGAAAAAATACAAACCGTTTATTTTGGCGGAGGCACCCCAAGCATACTTTCTCATACAGAGATCAATGCATTACTGGATGCAGTACATGAAAATTATGAAGTATGTGAAAAACCTGAAATTACACTGGAAGCCAACCCTGATGATCTTTCTGAGAAGGCATTGGAAAACCTTTATAAAAGTAAAATAAACCGTCTTAGTATTGGAATACAGTCTTTCTTTGATGAGGATCTAAAGCTCATGAATCGCGCGCATAACGCAACCGAGGCAGTAAAATGCCTAGAAAAAGCCATTCCTTTATTTAAAAATATCTCTATTGATCTTATTTATGGCATTCCCGGTATGAGTGAAGAGCGATGGGTAATGAATATACGTAAAGCACTTCATATGCAAATCCCTCATATTTCTGCCTATGCACTTACCGTTGAGCCAAATACGGCCCTCAAACACTTTATAGATAAGAAAGTAATAGATCCTGTAAATGATGAAGAAGCGCATATACATTTTACACTCCTGTGTAAGCTGCTGGAAGAAGAAGGCTTTGTTCATTATGAGCTTTCTAATTTTGGAAAAAAAGATTATTTCAGCAGGAACAATACAGCCTATTGGCAAGGTAAAAAATACATAGGTATAGGCCCCTCTGCTCATAGTTTTAATGGTGAAATGCGAAGCTGGAACATTGCTAATAATGCCATATATATTAAAAATATCCAGGCAGGCACTTTGCCCCGGGAAACAGAAAAGCTTTCAGTAACCGACAGATATAATGAATATATCATGACCAGACTAAGAACCATGTGGGGAGTTTCTCTGCACGAAGTAACCCAAAGATTTGGCGTGGTTTATAAAGAATACCTGATGAAGCAGGCACAACAACATCTAGACGCAGCTCTACTGGTGGTGGAGCAAGGAGTATTAAAAACCACTCCCAAAGGGAAATTTTTAAGTGATGGTATTTCCAGTGACCTCTTTTTACTTAACTTGGGAAAATGAAAGCAATTTTTGAATGTAATAAACAAAAGTATCAGGTGAATCTGGCGCAGCCACTGGATATATCGTTACCCTTACGGCATGGGAATGCCAATGTAATGGCCTGGTCCCAGTCTCCACCTGATATTTCTCCGGTAACCGAAGGAGATTTTACAGGGAGTGTTGCCAAAGGTGCCAGTGTAAATTTTAATAACATTTTTTTTAATCCGCATGCACATGGTACCCATACCGAGTGTGTAGGGCATATAACAGAAAAAATATACTCGGTTAATACCCAACTAAAACAATTTTTCTTTTTGGCAGAATTAATTACCGTTGCTCCGGAAAAAGACCGAAACGATTTTGTTATTAGCAGGAAACAACTTCAAAATGCATTAGGCTCTAACACTCCGGAAGCACTTATAATCAGGACTCTTCCTAACGATACAGAGAAATACCGTAAAAATTATTCGCAAACCAATCCTCCGTATCTAAAGGAAGATGCAGCCCATTTTATACGGGAAATAGGTGTAGAGCACCTTCTCATAGACCTGCCTTCTGTAGATAAAGAGAAAGACGAAGGGCGTCTGCTCGCCCACAAAGCTTTCTGGCATATTGAAGGAAGTATTCGGGAAAAGGCCACTATTACCGAGTTGATTTATGTGGACAACCATATACCTGACGGATCGTATCTTCTCAATCTGCAAATAGCCCCGTTTGAAAATGATGCTACCCCCAGTAAACCGGTGCTATATTCAATACAAAGCAATTAGTATATTTGAAGATGGAGGATTTGCTGCTTATTTTTTTCGGACTTTTATTAGGGTTGCTTTTTGCCAATTGGGGATATTCCTTTTTTAGAAAGCGTCAAAAACAGGAACTTACCGAAAAACAATCAGTAATACTCCTGGAAAAAATACAAAGTGTATGTAAACTTATAACCGTTGAAGGTGAGTTTGCAGAGATTTTTCATTACGAAAATACCCGATCTCATCTTTTCAAACTGTTGAGCAGTAAGAAAAAGGCCCTGATCGTGATCAATGCCAAAGCACATATTGGATTTGATATGCGAAAAATAAAGATGCATGCCAATACTTCACAAAGGTTAGTGGTACTTACCAATTTTCCACGACCGGAAGTACTTTCAGTAGAACCCGATCTTCGCTATTATGACCTTAAGAACGGATTGCTTAACCGTTTTGATTCAGAAGATCTTACCGCTTTACATCAGGAGGCCAAAAATCATATTCTTGAAAAAATACCCAATAGCGGGCTCATGGAAACAGCGGGTAAAGAAGCTTTAGAAGCCGTTTTGCTTATAGAGAAAATTGTAGAGACCATAGGTTGGAAACTGGATTATAAAGCCCTCACAACCGGTAAAGCTACAGTAAAGTTGCCCGAAACCGGATAATTGTCCAAACAAACCCATATAGAGTTAACTAAAAATGGATATAGAAACCTTACGAAATTATTGTCTTGAAAAAAAGGAGACTACAGAAGCGTTTCCCTTTGATGAGGTAACCCTGGTATTTAAAGTAATGGGTAAGATATTTGCCATTGTAGGTCTGGATGCCTGGGAGGCCGGACAAAAAGCCATAAACCTTAAATGTGATCCTCAGTATGCTCTTGAATTGAGAGAACAATATGAAAGCATAAAAGGAGGATACCATATGAACAAAAAACACTGGAATACAGTATCACTGGAAAATGATGAGATTGATACTAAGATGCTTCAAATATTAATTGACCATTCATATGAACAGGTAATAAAAAGCCTTCCTAAAAAAACACAAGAAAAACTTCATAACGCATCATTTAAAAACGGCACCACTACCTAATGCATACTAAAACACCATTTTCATATTACAGTTCCCGTATAGAAGCCCTTCGTGAAACAGAAAAGAAGATCGCTTCCCGACTGTCGCGTTACAGTTTTTCAAGGTTAATAGTTTTTGTTGTTACTGCTTTTGCTGGGTATTATTTTTATAATGGGTTTTTATCTTTAGTACTCACATTGGTTCCCGGTATTTCCATTTTCCTGTGGTTAGTATCCAGATATAATGATCTCAGGTATCACCACAAAAAAACGAAGAAGTTAATTGCCATTAATGAAAATGAATTACAAATTCTCGATGGCAGATATGAGCACCAGCCTACCGGTGCACATTTTACGCATGATCTTCATTTTTACAGTAAAGATATAGACCTTTTTGGTAAAGGGTCCTTCTTCCAGTACCTTAACCGTACAGAATTACCTGCCGGGAGTAAAAAACTGGCAGAGTTGCTTACAGAAAATGCTACCGAACAGATTACCGAAAAGCAGGAATCTGTAAAAGAATTAGCACAGTTGCCAGAATGGCGACAGGAATACCAGGCGGTAGCTTCTCTTATAAATGTTGAAACTACCTCGGAAGAAGTAATTGAATGGATCAATCGTTACAAGCCTTTTACCAGGAAATATTACCATAAAATAGCTTTGGTCTTTACAGTAGTCTCCTTGTTGATGCTATTGTTTTATTTTTTGGGATACCTTCCGGGAAACTCGGTATTCTTTTGGTTTTTGGCAGGACTGGGTATTAGTGGTTTTCACTTAAAGAAAAGTAACCTGCTTTCAGAAAATGTATCAAAAATACGCGGAGTATTTGATCAATATGCCAAACTGGTAAATCTGGTGGAAACCTTCCGTTTTCAATCTGATGAACTAAAGGAAAAAGCAGCATTTATTACGGGGAAAGATGAAAATGCCTCTGCGATACTCAGAAAGTTTTCAAAGTTACTGGATTCTTTTGATCAGCGGAACAATATGATTTTTGGCGTACTTGCCAATGGATTTTTCCTCTGGGATCTGTACTATACCCATCGTATTGAGTACTGGATTAGCCATTATCAAAAGGATCTTACTCATTGGTTTGAAACCATTGCTGTTTTTGATGCGTGGAACTCTTTGGGAAATTTTGCTTTTAATCACCCCGGGTACGTTTATCCTGAAATTATAAAAGAAGGGAAAACGATCATACATGCCGAAGCGTGCTCGCATCCTTTACTGGACCCGGCCATGAGCGTGAGCAATACCATATATATTGAAAACCAGGGATTCCATATTATTACAGGAGCCAATATGGCGGGAAAAAGTACCTTTTTACGTACCGTAGCTTTACATATTGTAATGGCCAACTCCGGACTCCCTGTTTGTGCATCAAGTTCGCTTTACCGCCCCGTTCAGCTTATTACCAGCATGCGCACCAGCGATTCCCTCTCTGATAATGAGTCGTATTTCTTTTCCGAACTTAAGAGACTTAAACAAGTAGTAGAAGCAGTACAAAAAGGACCTTGCTTTGTGATTTTAGATGAAATACTCAAAGGCACCAACAGTACCGATAAAGCCATAGGCTCCCGAAAGTTTATTGAAAAACTCGTGTCCTTAGGCGCTACCGGAATAGTTGCTACACATGACCTGAGTCTTTGTGTGCTGGAAGACAAACTACCCCAAATTAAAAATTACTACTTTGATGCTGAAATTGTTGATGGAGAACTTTTTTTTGATTACCGCTTAAAGAAAGGGATATGTAAAAATATGAATGCTTCATTTTTGTTAAAAAAGATGGAGATCGTATAAAACCTTCGTTAATAAATGAAAAAAGATACCCTAGTAATTGGAGGAGGCATTGTTGGACTCTGCACCGCCTATTATCTTGCCAGAAACGGATGTGCTGTCACTATAATTGACGACTCAGATAGTAATAGCAGTGCATCTTTTGTTAATGCAGGCTACATTACGCCCAGTCATATCATTCCGTTGGCAGCCCCGGGTATGCCTTCCAAAGCACTTAAGTGGATGTTGCGGTCAGACAGTCCTTTTTACATGAGGCCTAGATGGGATACCGATTTTTTTAGGTGGGCATGGGCATTTTATAAGAGTTGTACGCCCGCCAATGTGCAGGCCGCTATTCCCGTAATAAAAAATATTAACCTGTTGAGTAAGGACCTTTGGGAAGAAATGAAAATTTCCGGCGAGTTGGGAGATTTTCAATGGGAGAAAAACGGTTTGCTAATGCTTTTTACAACAGAAAAATCGGGAGACAGCGAATACAAAGTAGCCGCTAAAGCCCTGGAAATAGGTCTGGAAACAGAAATCCTTTCGTGGGAACAACTACACAAAATAGAACCTCAAGTAAGTGATAAAGTACTGGGAGCAGTACACTATAAATGTGATGCCCATACCACACCCAATGAATTTATGAAAAATATGGTAACCTGTCTTGAAAACAAAGGAGTGGTTTTCAAAAAAAACGAGCAGGTGAACGATATTTTTATCCGGCAAAAAAAAGTGAAAGAAATACAAACCAATAAGGGTGCTTACAAGGCAGATGAAGTGGTGCTGGCCGCAGGTTCCTGGACTGCCCGTTTGGCAAGAAAATTAAATATGAACCTGTTGCTACAACCGGGCAAAGGTTATAGTGTAAATACCAATACTTCTGCAAACATAAGGTATCCGGCAGTACTTATGGAAAGTAAAGTAGCTGTAACCCCCATGAGAGGATTTACCCGTTTTGCGGGGACTATGGAATTTTCCGGATATAACCATTTCATTCGTAAAGAAAGAGTTTTGGCCATAGCAAAGGCAGCCGGTAACTACTATAAAGATCTTACCATACCTGTATCAGATATCGAAAATGCAAAATGCGGATTGCGACCGGTAACACCAGATGGCCTCCCATATATAGGAAAAACCAAAATAGCAGATAATCTTACCATAGCTGCCGGGCATGCCATGATGGGATGGAGCCTGGGGCCGGCAACCGGAAAACTGGTAAGTGAAATAGTATTCAACAGAAAAACATCTATGGATATAGCTGCTTTTAATCCCATGAGAAGGTTCTAAATAGCCAAAAAAAATTACAAGCGTGTGGAAAACCATTCGTCTGTTGAAAAATACATTTCATCTACAGTTGTGTTATATTTAATCGAAGTAAGACTTAGATTTCAACTGTAATGAACGATTTTTGTATAACACAGCTTAAAAGTATGTATAATGGCACTTACTGTTTTATTTATTGAAGATGATGCGATAGAAGTGATGAAACTTCACAGAACTATCAAGAAATTAAATGTAAACCACAAGATCGTTGAGGCTGAAAACGGAGAAGAAGCGTTAAAAATTCTCAAAGAAAAAAGGGTAATACCTGACATAATTTTATTAGATTTAAACATGCCAAAGATGAATGGCATAGAGTTTTTAAAGATTCTTAAAGAAGATGAGGTACTCAAATACATACCAAGCATTATCCTGTCCACCTCCAATAATCGTCATGATGTCATGGAGTGTTACCAAACAGGAATTGCCGGATATATATTAAAACCTCTAAAGTATGAAGAGTACGTGGAAAAAATTGGGAAAACCCTTGAATACTGGAATGCCAATGAATTGATCAAGGCTTCTTAGTTTTATTTGCATTAAATACTGCCTGCCCCATACGCACTCTCTTCAGGAAACTTTTGCTCGTTTATTAAGTGCTGAAAATTAACCATAATACTTATTTTTATGAAGGGAGTTGTTTTTACAAGGTTTCTGGAAATGATAGAGGAAGAGTTCGGACTTGAAACTCTGGATCATATAATAGAGACTTCCAATCTGCCATCAAAAGCTATCTATACAGATATCGGTACGTATGATTCTGGTGAAATGTTCACTATGATAAAAGTACTGAGCGAAAAGACCGGTATGGAAATAAATGATCTGGTATATCATTTTGGCCGTTACTTTTTCGGTACACTAACCGAAGACCACCCCAAACTCTTTGAACAATACAAAACGGCTCTGGAACTTCTTTCTTCTATTGAAAGCCATATTCACGTTCATGTAAAAAAAATATACCCCGGAGCCGAACTACCTACATTTGAGGTAGTAGAACAGGGGCCGTCACACCTCATTCTTATTTATCGTTCTCAACGTGCCCTGTATCACTTTGCCCGTGCTCTTATGGAAAAGACCTTTGAACATTATAATGAAGAAGTAGCCATACAAATGGAGTTACTGGAACCTAGCGGGAAAGAAGTAAGGTTTGAAGTTACCGCTTATGGATAAAAACATCGAAGATATTTATAAAAGAGCCCTTGTCAGGGAAAAATCTTCCAGAAAAGCAGCAGAAAAGATCCTGGAAGATAAATCTCTTGAACTGTATGAGCTCAATGAAAAGCTTCTGGTTGCTAATGAACGACTAGAAGGGCTTTTGAGTGAAAAAACATCAGAGCTTGAAGGTGTATTTGAAAACATCGTAGATGCCTATGTGGTAATGGATATTTTTGGGAATGTACTGAAAATGAACGATGCAGCAATAGAACTGTTGGAGTATGATGTAGCTAAAGAGAGTTTCAATTTGCTAGAACTGGTACACAAAGATGACCTGGAATATACGCAAAAAGCGTTCATTAAGTTATATGCTGAAGGCTCTTTTACCGATTACCGGGCCCGGATTTTTACTAAAACACGACAACCCAAACTAGTACATGTAAACTCCAGTATTATCTGCAATAAAGAGGGAAAACCTATAGCAGCTCAGGGCATTGTAAGAGATATTACCCAGGAAACTATTAACAAAGAGATATTTGAACAACAAAAGCGTGAACTGGATATTATTATAGACAATTCTCCCTTAGGTATATTTCTCACGATCGACGGCTATATTATTAAGTCAAATCATGCTTTTCAGGAACTTTTGGGGTACAAAGAAAAGGAACTCAATCATAAGCGTATAAGTGATTTTCTGGCAGAAGAGCAACCAGAACTACAAGCCTATACAACTACACTTGAGGAATCAGACCCAAACACACCCGCACATTCTGAGGTAAAGGCTTACAAGAAAAAAGACGGGTCTCTCCTTATTGCAAAAGTTATTATCAATCCTGTTAAAGATAAGGAAGGGAATGAAAAATACCAGGTAGGTATGATTGAAGATATTACCCTGGAAATAAAAGAATCCTCTACGCTTAAGGTGCTTAATAAGTTAATGTCCTCTATTTTAGGAAAGACCGACATTAATGAAATTACCTGGATCATTGCAAAAAATACCATGAACCTTTTTGGTTTTGAAGATTGCCTTATCTACACATTTGATGAAAAAAGAGAGTATTTGGTGCCTAAGGCGTATGGGGCTAAAAACCCCAAAGAACCGGGTTATGCGCCACAAATGAAAATCAAACCGGGCGAAGGTATAGTAGGTAGTGTAGCACTTTCCGGCAAACCGGAGATCATTTCAGATACGACCAGAGACAAAAGGTATATACCCGATGGTATATCCAATTATTCTGAAATTACAGTCCCCATTGTGTCAGAAGGTAAGGTGATAGGTATTATAGACTCCGAGCATTCTTCCAAAAATTATTTTACCGAGTCGCATTTACAAACGTTAACTAGCATTGCAGGATTGGCCGCTGCCAAATTGCGCCACGTTCTTAATCTGGAGTTGAGGCGCAAAGCAGAGCAGCAACGAGCTGAGTTAATGGAGCAATTGGAAGCTAATAACCAGCAGCTTAAAGAATTTGCCCATATCGTATCGCATGACCTTAAGTCTCCGTTGCGAAGTATAAGCGCCCTCGCTTCCTGGCTCTATGAAGATTATGTAAATATTCTTGATGAGAACGGAGTGAATAATCTGGAAATGATTCAACAGAAAATAGAAAAAATGGATCATTTGATAGACGGGATACTTAAATACTCCAGCATTCATAAAGATACCCTTTTAAGAGAGAAAGTGGCTATTAAAGAAGTTGTTGAGAATATAATTTCTACCATATATATACCAGATCACGTAGAAATAATTATTAAAGGGGAAATGCCGGTTATTGATGCAGACGCAATTCGTATGCAGCAACTGTTCCAGAACATTATAAGCAATGCAGTTATGTATATTGACAAGGAAAAAGGGTTGGTAGAAGTGGCGAGTGAACAGGATAAAACGCATTGGGTATTTAGTATTACCGATAATGGTATGGGGATACCAAAAGAGTACCATGAAAAGATATTCAAAGTCTTTCAGTCTCTTGGGAAAAATGAACGATCAACCGGAATAGGGCTGTCCATAGTCAAAAAGATCGTAGAGCTTTACGAAGGCAGTGTGTGGCTCGAAAGTGAAGAGAACCGGGGAACCACATTTTATTTTTCAATTAAGAAAACCATTAAAAACGGATGATTTATGTATATAGGCTCTGATATTATAGAAGAGATAGTGTGCCAGATAAGTGATCATGTAGGTGATGGAATGGCTCTTTTATCTATTGCCGAGCATACACCTGTTTCGGTTCATTCACTTATAGAGGCTCTCAATACGCAAAACATTCGCTTTATGGGCGCCATATTTCCTAAAGTAATTCACGATTCATCTATCTATGACAAAGGTATAGTGCTCAATACTCTTAATAATGTGGTTACCGGTACATCTTATATTGTGAAAGAAATTCACAAAAAGGAGTTTCCCATACCTCGTATTGTGCTTAAAGAAAATACCTCATATTGCGTTATGACCTTTGTGGACGGGCTCACTTCTCATATCTCACATTACTTATCTGAACTGTACAAGCAGTTCGGGAGCAATACTTCCTATTTTGGAGGAGGTGCCGGAAGTCTTTCTCTAAGTCAGGCCCCCTGTGTTTTTAATGAAGAGGGAATTTTTCAGGATGCGGCCGTATTAGCCATACTGGAAACCCGTGCCAGTATTGGTGTGAAACACGGATGGAAAAAAATAAAAGGCCCTGTAATTGCTACCAGAACCGAAAGAAATATTATAAAACAGATAAACTGGAATACAGCATTCCCGGTATATCGGGAAATTGTAGAACAAGATAGTGATCATACATTTAATGATGATAATTTTTTTTCCATTGCTAAGGCATATCCTTTCGGGATTCTAAAAGAAGCTGCAGAATATGTAGTAAGAGACCCTATTGCTACGAATGAAAAAGGAGAGCTCATTTGCGTAGGAGAAGTACCTGAGAATACAGTTTTAGATATTTTAAAAGGAGAAGAAAAGTCATTAATAGCAGCCGCAAAAATGGCAGCGGAGGAAAGCCTTTCAAGTGCCGGAAACCCTGAGAAAGCATACATTATTGATTGTATTTCCAGAGTGTTGTTCCTCGAAGACAGTTTTGAGGATGAGTTAGGAGAGGTAGTGAGTACTATACGCAAAAACAACACAGATATTTCGGTTGGGGGGGCACTTACTTTAGGAGAAATATCCTCTTATGGAGAAGGCTATCTGGATTTTTTTAATAAGACCATAGTGGTAGGATTGTTTGAATAATTATGAATGTAAGTAGCCATATTGCAGATATCCTGCAATTGTATGAGTTTTCCATGTCTATTGGGAAAACGTTGGAATATCAGGAAAACTGCGATAACTTTCTCAAATTGCTTTTAGCGAGAAAAAATCTGAATATTTGCTGGATTAGCTCAACAAATGAGCAGGGTAACGTATTTCCATATTCACTGCCCGTTTCTAAGGGTTTTCCCGAATCTCCTGAAAAAAGTATAGCCTTTATAGAAGCTCTTGATCAAAAAGGGTTTCCCGTATCATTTTCCGTGAACGAAGTGCCTTCAGGGGTAGCTCCTACACTACTTAAAAAAGGGAGTCTGGCCGTTTTTAATATGAAGACACAGGGACTGTTATTTTTACATAGTGCAAAAAAAGAACAATTTTCAGAACGTGAACTTAATCAATTGGAACCCATTATAAGTAAGTTTGCACTTTCCCTTGAGGCCTGTTCTACTTATAGTAAACAGCAACAGTTACTGGAGGATCTCGAAAAACAAAATCAGGAACTTAATAATTATGCTCATTTGGTATCGCATGATCTTAAAAGTCCTTTGAGAAATATTGATGCATTGGCTCACTGGATCAGAGAAGATTACGGAGAGGCACTACCTCAGGAGGCGCAAGACAATCTTGAGCTTATATCAGAAAATCTTGAGAAAATGGACCTCTTAATTCATGGAATTTTGCGATACACCACTATCGATAAATGGAACAATCGCAAAAGTACCGTAAACATCAATGATGTACTCACAGGAGAGATCACAGCTTTGAAAATACCGGATAATGTAAAGATAGAAATAGAAAATTCAGTACCTTCCATAGTTGCCAGTCATTTATTGATGGAGCAATTATTCAAACAACTCATAAAAAATGCTTTGCAGGCACTTCACCCTAATGGAGGATTCATTTGTATAGCGTATCAGGATCTGGGAGAGTATCATAGGTTCAGTGTAAAGGATAATGGAAAAGGTATTGACAAAAAATACCATCAAAGAATATTTCGCATTTTCCAAAAGTTGGAGAATAAAGGCACTTCAAGCGGGATTGGCCTATCTATTGTAAAAAAAATCGTTGATTATTATGAAGGGGCTGTCTGGTTGAACTCTGAACCAGGTTCAGGTACCGAAGTAGTATTTACGTTAAAGAAGAATGTATGAAAGAACAACCCAATTTAGATTATCTAAACTCCCTGTCGGGGGGAGATCCTGATTTTGAAAGAGAGCTTATTAAGATTCTTAAAGAAGAATTCCCAGCAGAAAGAGATATTTACTATACCAACCTGAGAAAGAGTGATTTTCAAGAAACGGCGCAGATTGTACATAAACTTAAACATAAAATTAGTATTTTAGGCCTCGAAAAAGGCTACTCTTTGGCTGCAGAGTTAGAAGAAAGCCTTAAGAATCTCACCCCCAACGATATTTTACTGAAAGAATTTGATGCCTTGCTGGAACTTATGGATAGTTTTATTTCAGGGCTATAAAACCTTATGTTATGAACTGTATCATTGTAGATGATGAAGCTGCTGCACGAGCCATCATGCGACAGCTTTGTAAAAATGTGGAAACATTAAATGTTCTGGAAGAGTTCCCCAATGCTATCCAGGCCATTAAATACCTTAACCAGAATGAGGTAGATCTTATTTTTCTGGATATTCACATGCCGGATTTTACCGGTTTTGACTTTATTCAGACCCTGAAAAATCCTCCAAAAATAATTGTCACTACCTCTGATAAAGATTTTGCCACAGATGCCTTTGAATACGAATGTATTGTAGATTATTTGGTGAAGCCCGTTAATCCGCCCAGATTTCTTAAGTCTATTCAAAAAGCTCAGAACTTTAGCTTTTCGGTTGAAGGGAAGTCGCAGGCAACAACTGCCGATGCGGGTATTAACGAACTTTTTGTAAATATAGACCGACGGCTTATTAAGATCAATATTCCCGATATCTATCTTATCGAGGCCAAAGGAGACTATATTAGCATTAAGACAGATGGAAAGAACTACCTGGTACATTCTACTATGAAAAAGATAGAAGAAAAACTACCCGATGATCTTTTTCTAAAAGTACACAGATCCTATATTATTAATCTCAAGAGAATTATAGATATTGAAGATAACAGTGTATTGATAGCAAAAGATGTCATACCTGTAAGCCGTTCCAGCAGACCAGAACTCATGAAAAGACTGAATTTGCTGTAAACGCTTAAAAAGTAGAAAACGAATAAACTTACCGTGTTTATCCATTCATCTACACATATATTCCACTGGTCTGATTATCTGGAATAATCTTACAGGTATCTCATAGTTTTGGTGTAATCAAAATTATGGGTCATGAAGCTAAAATTACTTTTTTTACTTTGCTTAATTAGTCTTACAGGCTATTCCCAAAACTACCGGTTTTTGGGATCGTATGATTCTGATGGAGTCCCTGATTATCTGGATGTTTCAGATGTAGTTTCTCAGGAAACCCTCGATACCATACACCTTGCTCTCCCGGAAGGCTTTCCGGTACCAGATTATAATCCGCAATACATATCTTCCGGCTATGATACTGATGTAATACTTAGTGAAGACGCAGAGGTATGGGTTACTTTCGTGGGTGAAGGAGCCGGTTACCAGAATGTACTTGGATTTTATACCTATGATACTTCACAACCCAGAACCAGTGCCCCCAATACCGAAGAAATTACCATTATATTTCCCAACGTTTCTGCCAGGGGTAGCGGAGGAGGTCTTGAGGTAGGAAATAAAGTAAAAATAGGCACATTTGAAGCAGGTACCGGCATAGGTTGGGTGCTTCTTGCCAATGCATGGTCCAACGGTTCTGTAGGGAACGGGTTGTGGAAGCTTTTCTCCAATCCCGATTTTAATCCTGAAAGTGATCCGTCACTGCGGTATCACAATGTACTTCTTTCAGACCCCGATAATGAAAGGATTATTCTAGGTTTTGAAGATATAAGAAGAGATTATGGTTCTTGTGACAATGATTTTAACGATGCATTGTTTTACGTAACAGCCAATCCGTTTTCGGCTATCTCTGCTGAAAATATAGGTCTAATAACCGACTATACAGTAGTTACTTCTGCCAATGACGGTGGTTTGGAAAGCAATGGAGATCTTGCTTCACTTATAGCCAAAAGAAATTTTAGCAGGACACAAAATGCATCTTCTATAAACAGAAAAGCGCTACAGGCTTCCTACCAGAAAAAAGCATTTAAAAGCTCCAGGACTAATGCGAGTTTGTATTCCTATTTTCCTGAATCAGGATTTCAGGGAACCGAAACTTCATATATTTCCAGCCCGGACGACCTTTTGGGTATAACCAATGCTTCCGAAGTATTTTCAATAGACTATTACCAGTCTGAAAACAGAGTTTCAGCCGCACTGGCCACCGTAACAAAAGACAGGGTATATGATCACTCCAAAGTTATTTGTGACAGGCTTAACAGTTCAGTTCTCAAAGATGTAAGGACCATAAACCTGAAAGGACACAAAATTATATACGCCAAAGTAAAAAGAGCCGCAGGAGAAACTGAATATGCATTGAGCTTTTCAGTAAAAGATGCCGGAAGCACTTATGAGTTGTATAGTTTCTGGAATATTGATAAATATCCTGAAGGCGATTACAAAAATTTCCAGATATGGGGTTCTTCCATGCCCCAGGTATGTAGTATAACAAATCATATTCTTTCAGAACTGGCCCTTGAGAAACCATTTGCCAAAGCTGCTGACGAACAGTTAATTCCCGATGTTTTTGTATCCGCAGGAAAGTACAATAATGGATTTCTGCAACTTAATTTGATCAATAAAAGTAAAGCGCCTTACGTTAATTTTACCGGCAATATTCGTGAAACCGAACAATCACCTGAAGAACGTCTGGAGTTTCAGGTACCTTTAACAGGTAGCTATTATGAGCAGGTACAGGTACCCGTAGGATATATTTTTGATATAGGGTTTTCTATGGCTCCTGGCAACAGTAAGGCGTATGATGCACTTTATCTGGCCGATGGCCCCTGGGGTGTGGATTTTCTGGAAACGGAAACCCGTATCGATACCTTTATGATCAATGCGCATCAGGATACCATAAAAAACAGGAAAGATCATTTGCTGGAAAGAAGTATGGCACTTTCGGGTGAAGTGATGGGGACCGTAAATGTTTTCAGGACTTTGTTGCCGGGGCATCAGTTTATGGATGTGAGTGCATTCAAATCCTTATCGCTGTATTTACAAACAGACCGGCCCATTGAGATTAGCATTGTTACTTCGGCAACCCATGTCTGGGAAGAACGATTTACCTACCGGCTACCCCAGGTATCAGGAAAGGAAGAAGTAGTTATCCCTTTCGAAGATTTTGTGTCTTCTTCATTAAGATCTATGGCAGATATTAAAATGGTAGTTTTTTCAGTTCAGGGAGATTATAAGACCTTTGACCCCTTCACAATTCAGATCGATCAATTAGCCCTTACAGACAGGCTTGTTCCGGAAGAAATAGTTAGAGAAGAAGAAACCCCCGTAGAAAAAATAGTATTGCCTGCTAAAACAAGTATCTATCCCAACCCGGTAACATCATCTGCAACCGTAGTTCTTCCGTGCATTACAAAAGATGTGGTAATGAATGTATTTGACCTTTCGGGAAGACAGGTACGGGCAGATGTACATTCAGATATTGATAGCAATACTTTTAGTTTTGCTAAAGATAGTTTACGTCCGGGTATATATGTTTATACCATAGTGAATTTATCTGGAACTTTAGCTAAAGGAAAGTTGATCGTACAATAAATTCGTTGAATGGATATGTAGGTTTGAAAAAAAGTATTATATTGCGTACGCCTTAAATCTTATAAATCATGGAGTACTATTTAATAGCTTTTGCTTGCTACTTAGTCTTATTCATTGGAGCCCACTTAATGGGTCGTAAATCTCAACTTAAGAAATTCAACAAGACCGTGAAATATCCGCTGCAGGGTAGTTCAGAAATGGTGGTTATTAAAAATAATGAAACCTATTCTGAAAGCAAATCTGTAGCATAATACACTATAAAGTATTTTGTGATACAGTTTTGTTCAGACTACCAGCGTACACATGAATTTGTTTATCGGTTACCTAATATATACTTAGATCAGGCCTGTTTTTTACAGGTCTTTTCTTTTTTATATGAATTTTCAGAGAGAATTAAGGGCGAAAGGAAGTATTGAAAAGGGGCTTTTTCGTAAACCACCACTTAAGTCGAATACCCACTTCGGTAAAAGTAAAACCGGCCGCAGTTGCCGAAGCAATATTACTGTGAAGGCCATAAACCGACATAAGGAACCTTTCAGAGAACTGATAGCCCAGGTACCCCTGTAACCTATAGGTAGCTTGTTTCTCCTCATCTTCTATAAATTGATACCCGGCTGCTGCATTTACATTATAAAACCAGGATATGGCAGTTGTTTCACCTTCACTTTTAATAAGATCTGTAAAAATTTCTACAGCGTGAAAACGTTTCGGACTGAAATATGCTTCCGGAACCCGGTCTTTAAAAGAGATATATTGATAATTGGCACCAAATTTAAGAGCAGGTTTTCGTAAAACATTGTAATACAAAGAAGTAAAAAGCAAGTGCCTTTCATTATCGTCAGTTTGCGTAGTGTAAAAGTATTGTAAAAACCACCCCAGGTTAAAGTTACTGCTTATGTTATGATTAATGTAATAATTATTAGTAACGATTTCCCGATCGAGTAGGTCGGCATTAAAGTTTTGTATTTCTCTGCGATACCCTAATTCCAGATCCTGGAGTTTTACAAGTTTTGAGATCAGGCGAACATCTGCCAAAAACTGACTATAATCTGTATTGAACGAGGTAACCGAGGTAATGCCTCCCTGTGCAAGTAGTTCCAGTTTCGGGATCATTTTCCATGAAAAACCCGAAAGAAAATCATTAGCTTCTGCTTCTCTGGCTGTGATATCATTTTTTGTTTTACGATATCGGTAATCTGCCAACAAAGAGAACGTAACACTTAGAGGTACCGAGAGCCGGGTCTGGGTGTTGTAGGCTTCATTTTCTCCATTATCAAACATATAAGAAGCCTTTTGTTCTACAAAAGGAGTAAACTGCCGGTCCAGCTTTTGTATAAATTCCTCTGCATCTTTCTGCCCTTCATAAAAGGTGAGCGTTTGGTAAGCAGCCCGATACGCTTTGCGAATAAGATCCCGGGCCTTGTACGTATTGGCAATACCAAGATTAGCATCGAACGAAGTACTATCGCTTTTGAGTATTTTGCGATATGCATCAGTACTTTTCCCGAAATCACTGCGATATAAATGGAGAGTAGCTTTTAGCGCCAGTACCCTGTTATTTGCCGGTGTAATCGAAGCCATAGAATCGATTAACATTTCCGCAGGTGTGTATTTTCGATTCCATATCAGGGCCTGGATATAACGTTCTTCAACATCAAACTTCAGTACATCATTGTCAATGCTACCCGCTTTTTTTCGGGAACTTTCCGCAACCTGTAAGGCAGTTTTACTTTTTCCGCTTATGTGGTGTGCCAGAGCAATACCGTTGAGAGCGGTTATGGAATCGTTACGATCTTTAGCCATTTGCCGGTAAGTGGCAATAGCACTATCCGTTTTTTTGATGATCAGATACACATTGGCCATAGAAAGAAGCGTTTCTCTGTCATCATGAAGATCAGTAAGGTTTTTTTTCAGTGTATCGATAGCACTTTGGTACTTCTTTTTCGTTAAGAGTGTTCCCGAAATACCCAAACGTATGTATTTCCTGGAGAGCATGGCATTCGGGTTTTTTGGGCTTAGCATTAAGGCCTTATTTACCATTTTGAGTGCTTCCTCATACTTTTTAAGATTTGATAACGTATTGGCATATCCCAGAGTAGCGGGAAAGCTGCCGGGTAATCTTGTTACCAGTTCTTTATAATAAACCTCTGCGTCAGTATATCGCTTAGCCCATAAAAGTGCTTCTGCAAAGTTGAGCTGGATCTCTGTATCATCAGGGTATTCCTCCAGTAATTCTTTAAATATGGTAAGTGCCTGTTCAGGATCGTTATGTAGACCCACTGCCCTGCCATAACAGAGCCTTGCCGTACGATTTTCAGGATGTACTTCAAGATATGCCCGAAAAAAAACTTCAGCTTCTTTATAGCGGCCTGCCTCCAAATGGTCAAAGCCTGTTTGCATGGAGTCTTGTGAAAACAGAAAGAACACATTGAGAATACAAAAGGTAATACTGAGCAAATAGTTTTTGTTCATAGAAAAAGGAAGTGCGAATTTTCAAACGACAAGTTAAACATTCATTTGCTAATATTCATCTTAAGATTCCTGCATCTCATCGAAATATACCAGTATTCGGTTTATTGACAATAGATATTTGTATAGTAATTGAAAAAAAAACCATCTAACTATCATTAAAAGCCTACAAAATGCTACTATCAAGAACACAAACTTCAAAAATTACCCCGGCTAAAGTTTTTATGCTGGGGGCATTCGTGGTAAATGCAGGCAATTACCTGTACAATGTAATTTTAGGACGAATGTTGGGGCCTGAGGCTTTTGCAGATGCTGCGCTGCTCATTACCTTTTTACTGATTTTATCGTTTATGGCAATGACCTTTCAATTGGGTACGGCAAAATTTTCAGTTGTTTTCTCAAATAAGACATTTCGCTATTTTCATGCAATGATGTATAAATATGCCTTATTGGCAGGGAGCATAGCAGGAACCTTACTTATTATATTTGCCAAAGACCTTCAACAACTTTTTCATACTCAGTCCAGTTTTATGTTCATTGTTTTTGGTGTTGGTATTCCGGTATATTTTGCATTAAGTGTAAACCGCGGTGTTTTTCAGGGAAAACAACTTTTTGTTCCGCTTACCATTACCTATCAAACAGAAATGTGGAGCCGTTTGCTGGTGACACTTCTATTGCTTTGGCTATTTACTGCGGCTGCTTCGGTATGGGTGGCTACAGGCATTGCGGTATCCTTCTTCTTTGGGTTAATACCATTCAGGAAACCTGCGGGAGGTACTTTAAAAGCTTTTCAGTTCAAAGAACTTACCCATAATCGAAAAATTATAAATTTTTTACTCATCACAGGTTTTTATGAGTGTACCCAGATCCTTATTAACAATAGTGACATTATCATGGTAAAGCATTTCTTTACCTCAATGGAAGCGGGTTTGTACGCTTCTTTGGCCCTAATAGGGCGAATGGTTTATTTTGTTGCATGGATGTTTGTTATGCAGCTTCTGCCTGATGTAGTAAAACGGGAAAAAGACGGGCAACCTCATAAACAGATTCTGGTAAAATATGCAGGATATGTATGTTTTCTCTCTGCGGTTGTTGTAATTACCTGTTGGCTCTTCCCAGATATGGTTGTATCGCTTATGTTTGGAGATGCATACCTGGCAATAGGAGGGCTTTTATGGAAATACGCTCTGGCTACCTCTATGTTTGCCATCTCAAATATTTTTGTGTACTATTTTCTTTCTCTGGAAAAATACATTCCCGTTATGATTTCAGGAGTGGCCGGTTTTTGTCAGATACTATTAATTTTCTTTTACCACAAAAGCCTGGAGCAGGTAGTGCTTATGCAGATCATAGTCATGGGGCTCCTATTTTGGGTTCAACTCACTTTTTATCAGATATATACACTCAAAAAATAATTTTTTCATGTTTTTTATGGTTTTTTTAAGTTGTTTTTCAGGGGCCTTTTGGCCCCTGTTTTCTTTGAAAATCATATTTTTTAAATTGATCTACCGAGAACCTTCATTGAACTACAGTAAACTTCTATTCATCGAAGAACGTAAGAAAAGTAAAGGGAGTATATGCATCTTTGTTATATAATTATTGAAGAACCTATTAAAATCTTACTCATGAAATTAGCTATTATAACTGCGCTCCCCCCCAGTAAAGTCACTCTAACCGAATATGGATATCATTTGGTAAAGAGCTTTAAGTTTCAGGAAGAAATAGAAGAGCTTATTCTGTTAACCGATGAAGTTGATGAAGAGAGAACCCTGGATATGACCCAGGGAGGATGTAAGGTTACTGTGAAGCCCTGCTGGAGCTTTAACAGCTATACAAATGTATGGACCGTACAGAAGGCGATTTCACAAACTCGTCCGGATGCAGTTCTATTCAACCTGCAATTCTTAAAATTCGGAGATAAAAAAGTGCCTGCAGCTTTGGGGTTACTTTTACCGGCTTTATGCAAATTGAGAGGTATTCCTACCATAGTATTACTACACAATATCCTTGAACAGGTAGATCTCGATAATGCTGGTTTTACAGGAAACCGTTGGTTGCAAAAACTCTACGGACTTATAGGGACCCTGCTTACACGAACTGTATTGTGCGCAGATGTGGTAGCTGTTACCATTAGTAAATATGTAGAGATCTTGAATAAAAAATATAAAACAGGAAATGTAGTCCTGATACCTCATGGCTCTTTTGAGGTTCCCCCCGAACCTTCATTTGAGCTTCCTGAAGGCAGTTTGAAAATTATGGCTTTTGGGAAGTTTGGTACTTACAAAAAAGTAGAAGTACTTATAGAAGCAGTAGAATTGGTGAGAAGTCGTATTCAAACTGACCTGGAAATTGTAATAGCGGGTACAGACAGCCCCAACACCCCCGGTTATCTTAAGGAAGTACATGAAAAGTATTCGCATGTTCCCAAACTTACCTTTACCGGTTATGTGGAAGAAGAAGATGTACCCCGACTTTTTAATGAAAGTGCCGTTGTTGTATTTCCTTATACATCTACCACTGGGAGCTCGGGCGTATTGCACCAGGCCGGAAGTTATGGAAAAGCAGTGGTGTTACCAGATATTGGTGACCTGGGAATACTAATCAGAGAAGAAGGGTATGCCGGAGAGTTTTTCACCCCCGGTGATGCATCTTCACTTGCTGATGCCCTGGAAGCTATTGTAACCGATAATTTGAGAAGAATACTTCTGGGTCAGGTAAACTATGTAGCGGCCTGTTCTTTACCTATGGATAAGATAACCGCGATGTATTTGGAACAGTTTAGAACCATACTTGAAAAAAGAAATAATGCCCCCCAATTAATCCCAGACTCATTTTAGTTTTTTTGTGTTAGTTAATAGAGAGGTTTAATCACCTTGTACAAATATCCATTTCCACTGTGTAATGGATATTCGTATTTATGGTAATTAGTGAGAAATATGAGTAAAGGCTTTTTTCTTTTTACCGTTAGGGTCTATAAAACCAAAATATTTTTGCTTGTTTCGCCTCCATGGTAACCTTCCGGTTACACCGGGAGGTATATTTTTAAAGTCATAGAGTGTCCATGACATAAAGGGTACTTTTTCTTCTTTAAAAAATGCCTGCATTTTTTCGTGATATTGGCTCTGAGCTTTTTCAGAGTTTCCGAAAGGGGCCCAGATGCCCCGGTATGAAGACATGCCAAATTCCTGTAACATATGGGGCTTATTACCAATACGGGCTGTTAACTTTCTAAGGGCGGGAACCAACTCTTCTATATCTCTATAGAAATGCCATGAAACAAAATCTACTTCATCCCAAAGATGAGAGGCAGCTTCCGGTGATGACCAGCCTATAGTTACCGGGTGTTCAGGATCAAAATATTTAATTTGTGATATCATGGTCTGTAACCAGTCAAGTACCAGTTGTTTACCCCGGGAATCAAAATCAAGATCGGGTTCATTTTTGATATCCCATGCAAGCAGGGCGGGGTGGTCACGGCAATGCTCAACTATCTGTTGGGCATGGCGATGCGTCAGGGTCCAGTTAAGCACGGAATAATCTCCGTAAAAATCAAACAATGTAATTATTACCTTAAGCTTTTGGTTACCGGCAACATCGAGAAGTTTGTATAGTTTCTTAAGGTGTATTTGCGACACATTTACTTTTCCAAAATCTTCATAAGGAACAAAAACACGTATGGTATTTAAACCGACATTTTTAATGATCTCAAAATCTTTTTGGAGAACATCTGTATTAAAGCTGTCGCCAAAAGTATCCCACGGGGTATCTTGCGGATAGTAATTAATACCTTTAATAAAAAACGGAAACTTATACGCACTACTTTGTTTCTGGTTATTATTTTCAAAATGGGTTGCTGTTTGTTTTACCAGGTGGCGAATTCGCCAAAAACCATCTTCAAACAACATTAATACCCGGTAATTGGCAGTATCCCGGGAGGCATAGATCACCTCATTATTTTTAAAGATGCGTTCGTAACGTTGTACTTTTTCATCTGTAAATGAAACCATTTTGCCATCTGCACTGAAGAAATGCAATTTAGGCCGGTGGGTAAGGGTACTGCTTTCCAGGTGAATATCCTTGATTTTATGTCTTTTAATGAGATGGTACAAATGTATCCGGGCACTGTCTGTATAGTAATCTTCTATTCCGTATATGTCATTTGACTGGTATGCAATCTGTCGGGTGTACCAGGCATTGAGATAATCTTTTTCAATTTGTTGTAAAGCGGGCATGGATACAGGTCTGCCTTCATACGAAAGAGTATCCCACGTAAGCAGGGGTTGGTGCATTCTTTCTTCTGCTATTCCCAGACGCAACATAGAAGTTCTTTCTGCTCCTGAATTGAGATATGACAGTATTTTGCTTATGCCTAACAGGATCAGGGCATTAAGCAATAAAAAGGAAAGCACAAGAAGTACCCGGTATATTTGTTTATTAATCTTCATTTTCGCCAATCACTATATTCATATTCTTTTTAATTCCTCCAGCCTCTATGTGCACCGAGTACTCCCCTTTGGGATACTTGGTTTGAGCAAATTTAAACGATGCTTTGCCCTGATAGGTTGGAATAAGGCTCCTTTCAACAAAAAGGCCCTGTTTTCGGGTTTCTATCTGTATTTCATAGCCATCAGGTATAAGCTGTCCCATAAAGCTCATAACCGGGCCCACTTCCAGGGTTCCTGACTGAGCATCAAAACGGGTTTGAAACTCCTTAACAGCATCGTTATACGTAATAGAGATCTCATTGCTCTCCGCAATACCCTCTACATATGCTTTTACTTTCCACTCATTCTTTTTATCAGGGTGAAGCATGGAGGTAAGAGCAATGCCATTTACCGTGTACCCGTATCCTGTTAAACGGGAGTTATCACTATTGGTAACGGTAAAGACTACCATAGTACCATCTGCTATGATGTTACCAAAAGGGTCTTTGATCACAGAAGTTTTAAATGTAGTGATTTGGTTTCCATCAGCATAGTTATGATTGCGATGTGCCTTGAGCGTAAAATTTTCAGGATAAGCAGGATACACATCTATGGTGAGTTCTTTAAAAGTGCTGCCATTACATTTGGCGGTGGTAAGTATGCGTCCTGAGTTTTGAGGTGAATAAGTGTTTTTCCATGCAACCAGGTGTTGGGTACGTAAGGTATCGGTTATCACTTTTTCCTGGAACTGTTGCCATATAATTACTTTTGTTTTATCCGGCAAAGGGTTGTCCAGTGTATCTACCGGAATTATGGCAAACATAAAATGATCAGTTCCACCTGCCTGTAGCATTCTGGGTCCTGCATAACCTTCTAGGTAAGCGGTACTTTTTGTGTTAGCTAAAATAGTAAGTTCTCCCTGTAAAAGAATGTTCTGTTCCCCTATCAGCTTCCAGGTCAGCCTGCCTGCTCTTCTGGAAAGATATTCCGGAATTAAGAAAACGGTATTTTCAGTATTGGTAAGTGTTTCCAGCAGAGTGCTTCCATAGGCCGTTTGACAGAAAAGGGTCAGGTTTTTTGCATTGACAGCATGAAATGAGAGTTTAATAGGATCTCCAGTATAATAGGTGTTTATGGCAGATATCCGTTTCACTTTTAAGTCATTTTCTGTATGGGTGCCTGATATGTATATGCCTGCCGTTATGAGTGACAGAAAAATGAAAACCATATATGTTAACGGGAAGATCTTCATATGGGGTTGCCTATATAACTGTTTAATTCAATTTTTATAAATTCAAAGCCCTTTCCGGGCCATGCCTGTAAGGGGGACCAGTGGAGTTCTTTTTTTCGAATGGGAACCAACTTTTTTGGTGCCTCATCATTTGGGAGTCCGTTGATAAAAATATAATCCATTTGATCATTAATTACTTCTATCTCATTTGGAAGCTTTGGCTTGAAGTTAAAAGACAGCTTACGCTGGGGGCGCAGTCCTTCACTAAGGAACTTATGATCTACCCAGATCAGCTTTTTCTCCGGGTCATAATAGGAAATAAGAAGTTGCGGGACAGTTACTTCCTGTAGCCCGCCATTGAAAAGGGTACCTTCTATACCATTTTTAGATTGTTGAATATGATTCAGGTTTAATTGTTTGTAGAGGTCTGATGCAGATACGTTTCCGGCTACCTGCAAGTTAAATTTTACAGGAAGTTCGGTCAATTCAACCGGGGTGAACTCGTTGGGGTTAAAAGTATCGGGAACAGAGTCTGAGGTTTTTACCCAGGCGATGCGTTCAAAATCAATTCTGAAGCTGCTGGTCTCTTTTGGTAGGAGTTTGTGTTTTACATGATATTTGGCATTATAGGCCGCTAATTTTTTATCGCTTTTATTGTATAAGGTAGCCGTAAGGGTTACATCAGACGGAATGTTATCTATATTTTGTACTTCACCTATCACGGCATAGCGGGTATCATATTTTATTAATCGTGCATGAAGTACTTCCAGAACGGGCTGCTTAAGAACATCTTCATGATGGGTTTGTTGGGTAGTAATTCGCCTGCGTCCGTGATTGTAAAATTGGGTTTGGTTGTTTGAAAAAAATTGATCCGGAGGAATATCGGTTGGAACCGCCATTGGTTTTAAGTACCATTTGTTTTTGTGTTTCAGCGTCTCTATGCGGTACTCTTTATATATGCGCTCCAGGGGAGTGATCCAATACGTATGTGCAGTAAGTTTGGCAAAGTTATCTGTTACTTCTTCGGGAATGACTTCTATGGCATCTAATTTTGCATATGAGCTCAGAAGCCCGTCACTTACCGAAATCTGAAGCATATATTGATCCAGGTTTACACCGCTTTTGGGGTCAATATAGCTAAATGCTTTTTTAAATTCTTTAAAGTCGAGGGCGTCGTAATAGGCTTTTACTACATTTCCCGGAGAGAGTTGAGATGTATTCCGTATATAGAAAAGATACATTCCGTAAGCCATTACTGCTATTACTAAAACGGTCCACGCTCCTGAAAATCTCAAAAGATTTTTGGAAAACCTTTGATAATTTATACCAAAATTCATGTAGTTAGCCTTGTCCAGGTTTCGGGATCGAATGATGCGCAGCCATACCATTTGTATGTTTAGAACAAAAGCTATTAATATGGTAGCGAGGGGGATACTGCCCCACATGAGTTTTTGATAAACAGGCGCTTCATCTTTTGGTAAAATAGCGGGCAGAGGAGGGATGTTGAGCCGCTCCCATACCATAATGCCGTTCTCAAGTTGCCGGAGGCGTTGCCACCCGCAGAAGTAGAGAATGGGATCGTAGAATTTGTCATTTGAAAAAATGTATTTAAGATGATACTTTTCGGGTACGGTTAAAAACTGTTGCAGCGAGCCTATGCCTTCCACCCCTTTAAATTTTGAATTCTCAAGCCTTTCTACGGCGCGGCTGGTAAGTTCCGGTAACCGTCGTGCAGAATGATAATTACCATCTACTGTGAGTGCATTGGTCTTTGCAGAGAGCCATGCCATTTGATCGCCAAAACCCAATGTGAGATACCGCCAGCGATCATGTTGATCCTGATCCAGGAAATTAATAATGGGTAACATTTTTATTTTTTGGGGTTGTGAGGGCCTGAAATACCCTAAGCTCATAGTGAAAATGGTCATAAAAATAAAAGCAGCAGTAATAAGCCCCCCTAGTATGCGGTGTGCAAAAGCCCCCAGCTTGTTTTGTAAAAGCAATTTGAGGTCGCCTTCTATAAAACGAAATACAAACTCTCCAAAAATGGGGAGTGCCATAATGGATGCCCACAAGGTAAAACGGTCCAGAGTAAGGATATTAAAGGCATTTTCACCCAGCATTATTTTAGGCAGCGGGGTGGTGCCCCCGGTACCCAGCAGTGTTAGTAGGCTAATGGAAAAACCAAAGAACAAAAAACGTTTACTGTAGTAGCGATAAAAAATATAGGGTAAAATAAAAAGTATGACCCCCCAGGGAATTAAAAAGAATACTAATCCCGAAGAGGTTACTTCCAGAAAGTTATCACGGGAACCATGAGGAATGGGCACCTGGGTAATAGGGTTATTCTTAGAGTTGATCCAATAGGGAAGAATACAACCTACAATAAGAACGAGTGACAATACACCAAAAACCACCATTCTTTTAACAAGAGATCTAAACGACTTAATAAACTCTTGAAAGGTGACCTCTTTATAGCTTTTAAGCCGGTCCCGGGCCGTATCCATTACTGCCATACCCAACAGAGGGAAAATGAAAAACACCATTCCAAAAATAGGAGTAACGTGATGGGAAGTAACCGTAACCGAGATAAGTGACAGGGAAGTAGCCAGATAACGGTAACGCCCTTTCCTTATCCACAGGTAGATCTCGGGAAGCGCATGCATTAAAACAGATATTCCTATAATACTGGGTAACTGCCCGAAAATATGAAGTGTTTCTACAAAAGAAGATGAGAATGCCGCAAGAAGAGCGGCATATCCTGCGGCTTTTTTGTGAGCCGTTAATAACAGAGAAAAACGATATACCCCGGTTATAAAGAGTATTACTGATAGTATGGCCACGGTAAACAAACCAAATTTGAGCCCTCCAATAAATGAGAACAATGCTATAAGTTGATGTACCAAAGGCGGATAGCCAAAAACAGTAAACCCTGTGTACCATCTGTAATCCCAGGGCTCAAACCAACTGGTGGCATAGTGATCTGCAAAAAACAGATGTATTAATGCATCATAGGTGTACTCCAGAGTGTAGAAGATACCTGTACCGTGAAAAACAAGTGCGAGTAATAAAGCACCAATAAAATATTTGTTAGTTGGTTTTTCCATGAAATCCGTTGGGAAACCTTTATTCAGAATTTAAATATACGACAAAGGATATTCTTACACTATTAGCTTGTCGAAAGTTACATGCCATTCATCTACACTAGCAGCTTTCTCCACCGAAAAGTAAGGGTTTACCTTGCTTTACGCCGCTATTTTTGGTGTATAACTTCTAAAAAAAGAAATTATGAAAACCGGAATAATCATACCATGCTATAACGAGGAGAAGAGATTACAAACTCAATTGTTTGTCAATTTTATAAAAGAGAAAAGCAACTATCACCTTTGTTTCGTAAATGACGGTAGTAGTGATAACACCATAAAAGTTTTAAAAACCATTAAAGCAGAAGTACCTTCACGAGTAAGTATAATAGATGTGAAGCGAAACGGAGGAAAGGCAGCAGCGGTTAGAGTAGGGGCCAGATATCTTTACAATAAATCTCATATTGAATACATTGGTTTTATTGATGCTGATCTATCTACAGATTTTAACGATATGGAACGACTGGTAAAAATTTTGGATAAAAATACCCGACTCTCCATGATATTTGGTTCAAGAGAAAAAGGAGATGGTAATGTTGAGAGAGACTCCTTCAGAAAGTTGTTTTCGAGAATTATTAAAACTATGGTTTATATGATTTTGAGACTCCCTATTACAGATACGCAATGTGGAGCCAAGGTTTTTAGAAAAGAAGTGATCCCTGTAATTTATAATAATCAGTTTATCTCAAGATGGTTGTTTGATGTGGAGATCTTTTTAAGATTGAAAAAGTTTTACGGAGCCGGTAAGATCATGAATCATATTCAAGAAGTGCAATTAATGAGATGGGTGCATGTAGATGATTCTAAGCTGGGTCTTAAAGATGCCATGCAAATCCCTTACAGATTACTTAGCATATGGTTTGCTTACACTGTGCAACTACCTGTAATGGAATCCTTTTCAGTAAAACCGGTACCTGCCAACTATTTAGCAGATTCCCTTCAACTTACAGTTGAACTTTAAAAAATAATGTACCCGTTAAGTAATATCCCCCCCCATACTTTGACGGGTACAGTTTTAAAAAAGCATTTTTCAACGTTCTTTAACATATATGAACCCATACCGGTCAGGAAGAAGTTTTACTTTTTAACGATCAAAAACTGCCATTCGCCTACAGATAATTTCCATCCATCGAAAATTGATACACTGCCTTTACGGTATGTCTATTTTTGAGTTTGATTTGGATTGTAAGATAATTATCACGTATTTTTACTAAAGAAAAGCTAATACTGACTGTTCTTTTTTATGAAAGTAAGAAAATAAAAGGCGTAAGGTATAGTAAAGAAAGGTGGGAGTGAAAAGTGTGTAAGCCATCTATTAGGATATGTATTTAGCTGTTACTATTGAGAATATAACCATTTTTTGAATACCCCTATTTCACCCTATCAGATCACCTAATCTGATAGGGTGTTATTTTTAACTCAACTAACTCGACAGGGGTATCCTGCCAAAAGCACATTTTCAATATTGTTAAAGTATTTACAAAGAATATAACGTAATGCTTCCGGCGGCGTTTTATAAAAGTGCAGGAAGAGAAAGCAGATTCATAAAATGATTCATATAGTAAGACAAAGCTCATGAAGTGGGAAGGCGATAAAGGTTTTAAGGAGATTATTACAGAAGAAGGTTATCACCTAAAGGTAAAGTATAAGGAATCTCATAATGCCTATTGGTGGGGTGCTTTTAAAGATGGGCAAATTATTTATGTTTCTCAACCAGATGACTATAAAAAAACACTTTCTGGTGCTCAAAAGGCAGCACAACAACGTATGATACGAGATATACTGGATGAGGGGCAAAGATCAGAATAGATCTTTTAGATATATTCCAACTTAAAAACTGTATTTAAAGGTTCTTTTTCTGATGCTCATAAAAAGCATCGGCCTGTAGTTGCATAAGTGCTTTCGCTTTTTTCTTTTTGTAAGTATAGAGTTCTTCGTCTTCTTTCAGATCCTGATAAATAGTATCATCTACCGTATATTCGGCCTGTTGGTTTTTTTTGCGTTGTGCTTCTTTCTGAGCGACCCAGGTTTTCAGAGTACTTTCTTTATCTTCAAGTTTCAGGTCATACTCTCCTCTGGGAGCAAGCAATTTTACAAATATGGGTGCCGTTTCTATGGCTAGGAAAAGCATAAATATAAAAAAGGAGGGAAGCCAGGGTAATTTACCCAGGGCATGTACACGTGCCATGAGACCGTCAAACCTGTCAATAACCGGTTGTGAATCGCTAACTCTGGCATCAAAAGTTTTGGTTAGAGAAGCTAGCTGTGTTTCTCTCTCTTGTATTTTAGCCGCATTTTGTTCCCGCAGCGTCTGCAATTCGGCAAGTGCCATATCGTGCTTCTCTCTTTTCTCTTTATACACGGGGCCTTTCCCCAGTTTAAGAGTGCCGGCAGTACCTTCTGCTTCTGATATATAGGTTTGGTACAGGTTGTTTACTTCTTTTTCTTTCTGTTGCACTTGTACATTTAAGGTATTGATCTCCTGTTTTAGAGTTTCTATGGAAGGTGTATATTGTAGTGCTATTTGTGCCTTATTATCGAGGGTCATTTGATTTTTTTCCTCCAGCAGCACTCTGTCAATCTCTTTTTCAAAGATCTTTAACTCCAGGGGTTTTGAGATGACCACAGCAATTATTACTGCGAGCAATATTCTTGGGAGGGCCTGAAGATATTCTTTTCCCGGCGTTTCTCTTTTTTTAAGTGTTGAGACAATAAATCGGTCCAGATTAAAAATAAGAAGTCCCCAGAGTAAGCCAAAAAAAACAGAGATCAGAATGGTATCAAAAACAGTATAGAGCGCATAGGAAGCTGCAAGAAATGCCATAACGGCTGTAAAAAAAACGGTAGCTCCTATTCCCGCATATTTGTTTTGCTCTCCCTGAGAGCAGTTACTCAGAATATCGGTATCTGCTCCTGAGCACAGAATAAAAAAGCGCTTTAACATAACTGGTTTTTTGATGGATGATATGTTATTACAACGCATACAGATTCAAAATGTTACATCAAAAACAGAATATAGTTACTTTTTATATTGGATCTTTCAGAAAAAAATAGGTTTCTTTCTTTTTGCGTGAATCTGAAGTGAAAAATTGTTTATCAGGAAACTGGGCAGCATAGTTAAGCATGCCAAAATCTCCGCCGCAAAAAAAAGAATGCAGGCATATTACAAACAACGAAAAAAAAGTGTATTGCGGAGCGGTTATAAGTAACAAAATGCTTAAAAAAAGTACACCTATAAAAGGGCTGAGGGCGATGATACGAAATTGTTTTCCACTAAAAAAATCACCATCACTACCTACATAAAAAACAAATTTTTTGAGGTTTGCACCAAAATAGAGGTGTCGGGCTCCTAATACTGCATAGGCCAGTGCATGCAACAATTCATGAAGGATGATAAGCAAAGTAAGACAAAAAAGTAGAGCTGCTCCCAGTTGTATAATATACACAGTATCTCCCATTACAAGCCTGGTAACACTGTACCCTGTTAGTCCCGCCAGCCCGGCAAATGAAATAAGAGAAAAGAATATGTAGAAAGTACGGTAGCTACCTTTAAGATCAAAGCACTCTTTAACAAAAGGTTTTATAGTATCGTGTGAAACCGTTTTTATAAGTGTCATTTTTCCCCCGATGTATCGGCCATCGATAATTCTGTAAAGTATTTATAAAAATAAGGAATAGTCTCAATACCTTTTAAGTAGTTAAAAATACCAAAATGTTCATTAGGGGAATGAATAGCATCACTGTCCAGGCCAAATCCCATTAAAATAGTTTTGCTGCCCAGTTCTTTTTCAAATAAAGAAACAATGGGAATACTACCTCCGCTACGTTGCGGTACAGGTGTTTTTCCAAAGGTTTTTTCATAGGCGCTGGCAGCAGCCTGATACCCAATACTTTTTATTGGAGTTACATAGGCCTGTCCCCCGTGATGAGGAGTAACCTTTACGGTGACTCCTTCGGGAGCTATGTTTTCAAAATGTGAAGTAAACAGGGCTGTGATTTCTTCCCAGTTCTGATCAGGAACTAATCGCATGGAGATCTTTGCATAGGCTTTTGAAGGGATAACGGTTTTAGCACCTTCTCCTGTGTAACCGCCCCATATACCGTTTACATCCAGTGTAGGCCTGATAGAATTACGCTCGTTTGTGGTATATCCTTCCTCTCCATATACAGCACGTATGTTCAATGCTTTTTTATATGCTTCCAGAGAAAAAGGAGCTTCTCCCATAAGTGCCCGTTCCTTTTGGCTTAGCTCTTGTACTTTGTCATAAAAACCGGGTATGGTAATACGGTTATTAGCATCGTGTAAAGAAGCTATCATTTTAGAAAGGATATTGATAGGGTTAGCCACAGCACCGCCGTACAGCCCGGAATGCAGATCTCTGTTTGGGCCGGTAACTTCAACTTCAACATAGCTAAGACCCCGAAGTCCGGTAGTAATAGAAGGCACTTCTTTTGCGATCATACCAGTATCTGAAATCAGGATCACATCGTTAGCAAGTTTATCTTGATGCTGCTCAATAAACCAGCTCAGGCTTACAGATCCTACCTCTTCTTCACCTTCAATCATGAATTTTACATTACAGGGCAGCTGATGGGTTTGGATCATAAATTCTAATGCCTTTACATGCATATAGAACTGCCCCTTATCATCACAAGCCCCTCTTGCAAAAATGGCACCTTCGGGATGCAGGTCATTTTTTCTGATAACCGGTTCAAACGGGCCACTTTCCCATAGATCCAGCGGGTCGGGAGGCTGCACATCGTAATGTCCGTAAACAAGAACCGTAGGAAGGTCAGGGTCAATTATTTTTTCTCCGTAAACTATGGGATATCCGGGAGTCTCGCAAATCTCAACGGTATCGCACCCGGCTTTTATCAGAGCCTGCTCAACAGCCTCTGCCGTATCCAGCACATCTTGTGAAAATGCAGGGTCGGCACTTACAGAAGGGAGTTTTAGTAGTTCAATCAATTCAGAAATAAAGCGGTCTTTGTGCGCCTGAACATAGGAATGTAAGTTTTCCATGAAGAGTATAATTAAAACTCAAATTTACAAAATGCCTGGCATACTATGGCGGGATATTTACATTTTTCAGAAAGTATAAGTTTTTATCTCAAACCAATTATAAATTAAAAAACTTGTTTATATTTGCACCCACAAATCCAAAAAAGCGGGCGTGGTGAAATTGGTAGACACGCTAGACTTAGGATCTAGTGCCGAAAGGTGTGAAGGTTCGAGTCCTTTCGCCCGCACCAGAAGCTCTCAAATCTTTGAGGGCTTTTTTATTAAAAATCGTTGTGAAAAGAACTTCACTAAAGAAATTCTAAGCATTCCTTTTCAGCTAAAGTTTCCAAATTGAGTTGTGATAGCTCCAAAACATTAAAAAGTACCCTATTTCCGTTTTTTCGTAACAAAAGGTAATTTACTTAATCTATATTAGTAAAAGAAATATCTTAGATGTTAGAAGTAGCCTATAAAATTGATCATACCAGTATTTTAGCCAAAGATATAGCCAAAGCCTTCGGGCAAAAATATGATGCTCCGAGATTTGAAATAAAGAAAGACCACATAGAGGCAAGTATAGAGTTTTATAAACTACATGAACATTTATCTGTACAGATAAGTAAGTTTCAGCAAAATGAGCCTATTAAGGTTAGGCGACTGGGAACAGAGAACAATGACCTGCTAATTCTGGATTTTCACTTAACGGGTGCGGCAAAACTACGTTTTACCGATAATAAAATTAATGAAGTTACTAATTGTTTAATGCATGGGGTCTATTTTGCAAATGGGAGTGTAGAATCTTACGCAATCTTTCCTCCAGGATCTTACAACGAACAATTCCATATCGTAATGGACAAAAATTGGGTAGGCAGTTTTTTTTCAGAAGAAATTGAATTCATAATGGGAAAGATTGAAAAAGCCTCTCCTTTTTTCATGCATGAGCGCTTAAACAGTAAAATCACAGCCCTTTTGATATCTGTATTCAAATCAGATTTTAAGACTCATTTTCGAAAAGCATTTCTTTATGGAAAGACATTAGAGCTATTATCACTGTTCTTTGGTAAACTTCTAAACCGAGGATCACATTTGGAACTTGGTGTCTCAAGCTATGATGATGTTTCCCGGTTGTTTGATTTAATGACATATATAGATGAGCATTTGGGCGAAGAGTTGAAAGTACTGGATCTAAGCAAAAAAATTGGATTTAGCGAAAGTAAATTACAAAACCTGTGTAAGGCGGTGTATGGTAAAAGTATTTCTAAAGAGATCACAGAACGAAGAATGATAAAAGCTTTGGATATGCTTTCAGAAAACAACGATTCAGTTTCTGCTGTAGGTTACAAGCTAGGCTATACAAATATGAGCCATTTCGCTGGCGCATTTAAAAAAGTTCACGGCTTTTTGCCTTCAGAATATCTTAACAAATAAATTGATGAGGCTACCCTCATTTTTACGGTTTTGGGGCATAGGCTTACGTTTTTTTGATGATGAAATAGCAGAACAGGCCCTATCATTGCAATAGAGTTTACCGCATTAAGAGAATATGAGATTTTTTCTTTGGAATAACAGGCTCAAAAATACAGCGCAAAACGAGTGCTTAAATAAAACACTCCATCTGTAAACATCGGGAACAAATAGTTTAACCATGATATCTAGAAAGTTTACTAAAAACCTACTATTACCGGCATTAATTCTTTGCTTATTTCCATTAGCGTCTTTGGGGCAGGAAAATACGAGTACGCAAATCGCTATATTAGGTACCTTCCACTTTTCACAGATACATAAATCTGGTAATGAATTAACCGATTTTTTTAGTAAAAGAACAAAGGAGCAGGTATATGATGTATTAGGAAAGTTAAAGATCTTCAGACCAGACCAAATTTATATCGAACGCGAACCCGGGTTTCAACCTCAAATAGATAGCCTTTACAGGCTTTATAAGAACAATAAGCTAAAACTAGAAGAATTAGAAAATGGGGCAGGTGAAGTCTATCAGTTGGCCTTTCGCCTGGCAAAAGAACTCAATTTAGAAGCTCCCAAGTGTGTCAACCATTATGAAAGCACTTCTCAAAGTCTTCTCGCATCTGGTAAAAACATTGAAAAATATCAAAATGCTTTAAAAGAATTCCAAAATTTGGGAAGAAGTGTTGTGGGTAAATTTTTAAAAGGAGAGGCTACGCTATTAGAAACCTTGTTCAAAATGAATTTGCCCGAAAACGTTTCTTTATCTCATAGGTTGCTTTTCAATGTCCCTGCTTACGTGACAGATGGGGAATTTTTATCTTATGAAAAAATAGATAAAGAAACCATAGACAAAAGGTATATTGGCGCAGAGTTTATTTCCCTCTTTTATGAACGGAACTTGAAAATTTATTCGAATATTCTAAATACCCAACTTCAACATAATGACCAACGTATTTTGTTTATAACAGGTCAGGTACATGTAGGTGTTCTCCAGGATTTATTAAGAAAAAATAATCATTTTAAGGTGATTGAATCTTCTGAGATATTAATCAATAACAAATGACAAAATGAAACAATCACTCATATCACTTTGTTTACTGCCTGTTTTTTTGATTTCTTGTTCAGAAACCAAAAAAGAACTAAAAAAAGACAAAGGGCTGGTTATCTTCAAAAAAGAAATAGCTGATTTGAATGCTTATTTCCGGATACCCGGCATGGCAGTTTTGGTGAAAAGAAATGATGAAATTATCTATGAAGACTATTTGGGTTATCGTGATGTAGAAGCAAAAAAAAGACTAGATAGCACCACTCTTTTCCCTATCGCATCAATTACCAAAGTGTTTACCGGTATTACCATGATGTCACTGGCGGAAAAGGGAAAAATATCTTTAGATGCCCCAGCCAATGACTTTTTTGAGAACGAGCCTTTTGACAAAACTGTTAAGGTAAAGCACATTTTATCACACACTTCACAGGGAGTACCTCCCGGAGAGAAGTTCTATTATAGCGGCCGCTTTGGTGCCCTTACCCAAATAATAGAAAGTAGCTCCAAAACATCGTTTGAATCTGCCGTACAACAAACCATTTTAAAACCCTTAAAGTTGAAGCATACTTTCTTTCTGAAGGATTCCACTTCCATAGCCCAAAGAAATGAATCATTTGCAAAACCTTATATAATCGATGATGGAACTAAACCCGGATCTGTGGACTATGGTTTCTCCACTTCAGCCGGTTTGGTGACCACTGCACGCGACTTGATCAAAGTGGACAATACTCTGGATAACAATGGGTTGATCTCAGAGGCATCCAAAAATCAAATGTTTTCATCTTTCAAAAACGAATTACCGTACGGTTACGGCATATTTAGCGAGATTTTTTCAGGTAAAAAGTTAGTCTGGGCCTATGGCCAATACGATTGTTATTCCAGTCTATGGGTAAAAGTACCGTCTCATGATATTACCCTTATACTACTGGCAAATAACAATTTGATGAGTGACTCCGCCCGACTGATTTATGGAAATGCAACATCCTCTTTGTTCGTGATCAGTTTGTTGAAGAATTTAGTTTTCAGCAATGAAGAAATGCCACTTTTAGAGGAAACCTTAGGCACAGCAGCTAAAAATTCACTATTGCATAGGGATAAACTCAGAGCGCAGGCTTTGGCGGCTTCCTTTATGGCACAATTCGATATCAAGGAGTTGGACATCAGTAAACAATTATTACTAATTCTCTTTTCTCAATACCCAGACTATTTAGAATATACTGATTTATCACTGTTACATAACCTTTCCTTCTTAAAGGAAGTTGCTTTTCATAGAGATTTAGGTGAATTCAGGGATTTCGACGATCAAATCACTACCATTGGGAAGCATCTTTTAAAGAAAGATCCCAACAACCCTTATGCAAATTATTATTTAGGCAGTTTTTATAACAAAAACGGAGATTTTGAGAAAGCTTCGAAATACTTCCAACAAATTGTAAACGCCAGGAACTTTTCAAAGAACTGGTACACCGTTGAGGCACAACAGTGGCTGGAAGAACATTCTAAAAGATCACACCAACCCAAATGAAACATATTTTTCATTTTCTTACTTTTCTGGTGATGGCGACTTCAGGTTTCGCGCAACACTCCATTTCAAAAGTGAAACAAAAAACGATTGACAGCTTATTAGAAAAGCATAATGGGAAAAGGCCAGGTTATGCCCTGGGCATTGTTCAAAACGGAGAACTTGTTTATTCTAAAGGGTACGGCAAAGCCAATCTTGACTATGATGTTGGCATTAGTGACAGCTCGGCTTTCTATATTGGTAGTATGGCCAAGCAGTTTACCGCTGCTGCACTATTGATCTTAGAGAGTGAAGGTAAATTAGATCTTAAAAAACCTGTTACGGACTACTTATCTGATTTCCCCATTTATGACCACGAGATTACCGTAGAGCACCTTGTTCACCATACAGGTGGCATTCGGGAAACTAACTCGCTGCAACTTTTTCAGGGAATTGACAGGAAGTTTGAGGAAGTATTTGATACAAATGACATTTACAATCTGGTGAAAGCGCAAAAAGAACTCAACTTTAAACCAGGCTCAGAGTACCGATACAGCAGTGGAGGTTATGCGGTTTTGGCTAAGATGATTGAAGAGGTAAGTGGCCAACCGTTGCGAACGTTTCTGCAAGAGCGTGTTTTTGATGTACTGGAAATGAAGGACACTTTCGTATCTGATAACCACAATGAAATAGTACCCAATCGCGCAGTGAGTTACTGGCCTATTGATGGTGAAAAGTATGAACGAAGAAGTCAGGTATTTGATGCCTACGGAGATGGGGGGATTATCACCACTGTTCAGGATCTGGCAAAATGGGACAGCGCATTTTATAACGATTTACTTGGGGTACCCGGTTTTAGCGAAAAAATGTACCAAAAAGGAGTTCTTAATAATGGCAATCAGATTGATTATGCCCTTGCGCTCAATGTTTGGGAGTATAAAGGGCAAAAAGTGATACAGCACAATGGAGGTATGCTTGGTTTTCGTGTGGATATGGTGAGGTTTCCCAAAGAAAAGACCACAGTAATCCTTTTAGGAAATTCTGCATATCTAGATCCTACAGGTGATGCTCTTAAAGTTGCCGAAATAGTACTTGATGGCATTTTTAAAGATATTAAGAAAGAAAATAAAAAAACAACAGAGCTCTCGCCAAATGTTGATTTACCTATAGTTACGTCCAAAAAACGAACAGGATATTACTGGACAGACCAAATGAATTATTACCGTAGAATTTCTTTTGAGAATGACAGTCTCTTTTTAGATAGCGGAAACAGTGAGCAAAGGCAATTTCTGCTTCCTGTTTCGCAAAATGAATATATACTGCCGTATTCCAACGGGAAGACAAAATTGCACTTTGATTCAGAAAATGATAAAGCGCCATTAGAAATACATTTCGAAAACGTACAAAGGATATTTAGAAAATTTGATGCGACACCACCAAAAAACATTGAAGAGTTAAATAAGTATGTGGGTGTCTATGAAAGTAAAGAACTCAATACAGTTTATACTTTTATTAATGAAAACGATAAACTGTACTTACATATTAACTATAACCAACCTATACAAATCTATCCTGTTGAAGTCAATAGCAATATAGTATGGAACGGTAAAGAAATGGTATGGATAGGCTTTGGGGAAATTAAATTTGAGATTAATGAAGATAGGGTTGTGAACGGATTTTCTATTGGAGACCAGCGTGTAAGCGGTGTTTACTTCAAGAAAATCAAGTAAGTGTAAAAAGATGATTTAAGAGAGTAAGACAACGATATAAAAAGTGATCAACTTTTTTAGAAAAAAGATAGCCCTTAGTAAAAGATAAGTTTAAACATTGTCAAAACATTTTCTGCTATAATACTCGGTACTATTTCAAAAAACAGGACGAGGATCTGTACATTAAGTATATCTTCGAAGTAGATATTACAATTAAAAATGAGTGAGAGCTTTGTTTAATAGTATATTTATTGTAATATTGCGATTAAATAATTAAAAAGAAAATGGGTTTAGCCAAAACCGAAATATTTACAGATCAGCAAAACCAAATTGCCATTTTTGCCAAGGCATTCGGGCATCCTGCCCGGGTAGCTATTTTGCAGCAATTGTTTAAAATGGATGCTTGTTATTGTGGTGATCTGGTTGAAGATATTGGTCTGGCACAACCTACCATATCACAGCATCTTAAAGAACTTAAGAATTTAGGACTGGTTAGAGCGCGCGTAGAAGGTACAAGCGTTTGTTATTGTATAGAGAAAGAAAACTGGCTGGCAATGAAAAAAGTAATGGGGCAGTTCTTGGATCAGGATATTATGGATAATACCGAATGCTGTTAAAAAATTTACCACTATTAATTGTTTTATTGCGATTAATTAATGTATTGATATGTCAGGAAAATCAGAGAGCAGGTGCTTAAAGAAAACAAAACGGGTACGTTACCTGTAAACAGAAACCAATAAATATACTATAAACAAAAACAGAGTATGAAATTATCAGAAATCAAATCCAGACTACAAGAAATTGATACTATTGGGTTTCAATTACCAAACGGATCTTTTGTGCCGGGACACTTTCATGTGACAGAAGTGGGGAGAGTATCCAAACATTTTATAGATTGCGGGGGCACCGTTCGCAGAGAAGAGGTAGCTAATTTTCAGTTGTGGGAAGCCAATGACTATGACCACCGGTTACATCCTGAAAAGCTGGTAAACATTATTGAACTCTCACAACGTGTTCTTGGTCTGGAAGATTTAGAGGTTGAAGTAGAGTATCAGGGTGATACTATTGGTAAATACGGTTTGGAGTTTGACGGAAAGCATTTTTTACTAACGACAAAGCTTACTAATTGTCTGGCAAAAGATAAATGCGGTATTCCGCCGGAGAAACTCAAAGTACCGCTTTCACAATTGTCATCATCTGCGTGTGAGCCTAACAGCGGTTGTTGTTAACAGCATATTTATTCAAAAATATTTTAAATAAACTGTAGTACGATCAAAAATGCCGGGAGGGACCTAAGACCCTCTCGGCTTGACGTTGCTCTTAATATAATCGCTATAATTAAAATATACCCATTCCATATATGCTTTACTGTTACATTAAAGAAAAAATAGCTTCAACCGTTTTTGTTATTGTACCGGATACAAAACTGTGAATGGTATTTGTTCAGGTATAAAGAAAACTTGTTTTTAGGGATTATTTTTTTCGTAGATACAATGATCTATTGAAAACCTTCCACTACTCCCCACCAATGAATAAAGCTGAATACTTACAGCCAGTGCCAGTAAGTGGTATTCATAACCTTCCAGACCTGGCTCTAACGTGCCGTTCCGGCTCATACTAAACCCCGCCTGATAATATACGGTTATGATGACACCTGTGAGCAATGAAAACATGACAAGGGCATTTGCTCTGGTGCCCGATCCCTGTCATATTCATAACATCGTCGCAGGTTTTTGTAAAAAAGAGCACTGCCACAGGAACTATCAGGATTCAAGGTTGTCTTACCATACCTGCCAGGTGTAAAACCGGTGTTTTTTTGGAGTATTTGTTCAAATTAGAAGTTTTGTAAAAGCCTAATTCGTTTGTAGTAATGGCATAGGCGGTCATAATAAAACCTCTGTATAATGAGATTTTACATTATATCTTTATTTTTCCCAAACCTGGGTGTTCAGAAGGGTAAAGTATGCCGTTTTCCAACGTAAAAAGACCTTTGAACGGGTCATTTTCAATAGCCAGATGACCATCTAGATCTGCATACTGTATATTGGGTCGTGAAAGGGCAAAATGAAGACCAGCAACAATCCCAAGGCTGCATTCATCAAGGCAGCCTACCATGGCTTCCAGACCTGCTGCTTTGGCTACGGAGTTAATGTGCATACCTTCAAGTATGCCGCCTACTTTCATTAGCTTGATATTGACCATATCAATAAACTTATTATGGGCCAGGTGATACACATCCTGCAAACTTTTAACACTCTCATCACCCATCACCGGAAAAGCAACTTTTTCGGTAACCGCTCCTATTTTTTTTCCAGTACCAACTTTAGTGGGCTGTTCAAAGATTTCAATGTTAAGGTCTTTAGTGGCTGCAAAAAATTCCAGGGCTTCTTCCACAGAATATCCTTGATTACCATCAAAACGCAATGTGATGCCAGGGAACTTTTCCCGAAGTCGCACCATTTTTTCAATATCTTCGGCCAAAGATATTCCACCCTTTATTTTCAGGATAAAAAACCCCTGGCTTATATATTCTGTGGCAGATAATAAAGTTTCCTGCAGCGGTAAAATCCCTATGGTAATACTGGTAGGGATGTGGTTTCTATACCCTCCCAGGAATTGGTAGAGCGGTATGCCGGTTTTTCTTGAAACAATATCCATAAGAGCCATATCTACCATGGCCAATGTGGAAGATTTTTTATTGACTAACCCTGATACTCCCTCCAGTAGCTGAGATACCATATAGGGGTTTTTGCCTTTTAGAAAAGGAATGACTAAACTTTTAATATTGTTTTCGACTTCCTGAACTGTTTCCTGAGTCACCTCTTTGTCGGGAGCGGCACAACCATAACCAACTATTTTAGAATTGGTTTCGATCTTCAATATGAAATTGGTGGTACGATCTACAGTCTCATAAGCAATGGTATAAGGTTCTGTAAGCCTGAAGTCCCATCGGTCGAAGCTTATCTTGGTTATCTTCATTAATATCTTTTTTGATATAGTTCTTCTAAGGGAGTATTTTTTATGCTTTCTACGAAGCGCACCATGTTTTGGATCATTAGTTCCCACATTTTCTTTCCTTTCTCGGCTGTTGCTTTTGTGGCATCACCCATGACACCACTTTCTGATATTTTGTGAGTGTGTACATACCACTTTACGCCGCGTTCGTTGTCATAATCAAGAAATTTGCTACCGAAGCTCATGGTTTCATTCACGGCCTTGTCCATTTGTACCATATCGGGCCGTACCGCTAAGGATGTACTGGTTTCAATTTCCCCTGCATGAATGTCATTAGGGGTATCAATAAGCTTATAAAGGTCAACATCACTGGTTTCACCGGTATCTACACACACAAAGATTTTGGCATCGCGGTTGATCATTTGTGCGGCATAGCTCAATGTGGGGGCATTATCGCCATGACCGTTAAGAATGATTATTTTCTTTACTCCGTTTTTGGCGAGGCTCATACCCAGGTCATACACAAAACGGGAAAGCGCATCATTGGTAACGCTCAATGTGCCCTGGAAACTATCATGGTGGTAAGACACTCCAAAGGGAATGGTAGGTAACACCAGTGGTTTGGGTTCATTGCAGGCATCGGCTACTTTGTAGGCCATGTACTTGGCGTCATAATAATCAGTATCCACAGGTAAATGCGGTCCGTGTTGTTCGATGGCACCTGTGGGCAAGATAACCGTATCCACAGTTTTTAAGTAATCTTTTATTTCAGGCCAGGTCTTTTGTTCCCAAAGGAAAGAATGTTTTGTATTCATTTAGTGTCTTTTTGTAATGGTTTGTAATATACGTTTATTGGCAAGTCGCTCAAATGTGCATCTTGCCAAATGCGTTCATTTTGATTTGAGACACCATCAGCATATGCTGCCAGTATGGAGAACAAAGGCTTTCTGATGTGTAATGGCAAATCTTCCATTTTACTACGCTCATTGTCAAAGCGCAAATGCATAATCCTTGGATGGGCCTTCGCCAGTCTTTTGGTATGTTCGTTTACCTCAATATGTTTGCCACTAACCAGCAGGTGGAATAAATGAGCGGCATCACTACCAATTTGCTTTACATTTTTCTTGGCCAGATCTTGGAGTGCCTTTGAGATCTGGTCTTCATTATAGCTACAGCGTTTGGGACTCTCACCCAAAGCGGTTAACATGCCTACGATACGACGGCATTTTTCGCAGTTGCCACAAGGTAACATTCTTCCTTGCGCTTCATGTGCTGCATGGCATGATACCTGCTCTTGCTGCAATCTGGGATAACGTTTTACCAGTATCTTCATGATAAGCAACTCTGAAAGGCTTCGCAGTAGTGAAAATTGATTGATATTCCACCCTTTTTTGTGGTAATAACGGGTCAATGCATTGTCAAAATACTTGCTTTGGTCATAAAGTCCCTGATAATGTGAAATATTATGTTGAATGCCTTTCATAGTAGTGTCAAATTCGTTGCCAATCAAGATATTACCCACTTTACGTTTTCGGGCAACTGGTAATACTCCAAAAAGAAATACACTCACCGTCCACAGCCTAATGGGATAAATATCAGCACGAATGTTCTGAAAATTTTCTTTGATAAAGGGCATCTGTCTTACTATCCAGTTAAAAATCCGGTCACTATTACACCACGGTTTGGCAGTATTTGGTTCATTCTCTCGTAAATATTTATAGGCATTGATCGCCGTGAACCAATGCCGACCGCTCTCATTAACAAAAACAGGATGCGGGACACCCAATTCCTTTATTAATCCATAGGTTAGCAGACTGTCCTTACCACCACTGCTCAAGATGGTATATTCGTTTTCTTTGGTGGTCTCATTTACAGGGCTAAGGGTAACACCAGAAAATTGACTGTTTTCGAAAATGACTTCGGCAGCGGTATAGCGGTTTAGCTTTTCAGGAATGAGGGTGTCATACGGTGGTTTAAGAAATTCATTTTTGGTAAAAAACTTATTTACCAGAATCTCTCTGGAGGTGTTTTCCATCATATCTAAAAGGAAACGACGGTCTGTGGCATCAAATAGCCCGTCAAATACTATGGTATTACAAAAAAGCCCGTAATTAAGAGCTACCTGAGCTACCATCATTGAGGCCAGGTTTATGTCCGGTGTTTCGTTTTTATTGAAGTAAGGCTGGTCATAACTGTAAATAAGGTCTTTACTTATGGTTTCACTATCCATTCTGGTGAGGGTATAAGTTGCCTTGACCCTTTTGGGTTCAATGACCAGATGACTTACCTTTAGTTGCCTGAAAACCAACAGATCCCTTATTCTTTTCACTTTGTGTATTTTTTTATCAATTTAACAAGGGGTTCGGCGCCATACTTTAATATATCAAAGGCAGGTAAACCGGTTTCGACGGAGATATCTTCGCAAGCAGGCATGATTTCATCTTCCTTAAGGCCCTCGTGGTTTACGGTTATGGCAATGACCTTCTTGCCTGATATGGTTTGTATGGCATTGATCTGCTTTTTTAAAGGATGCAATTTATACCCTGGGAATCCATCATATTCCTTTCGTGTGGGAGCATGCTGCAGAATTACATAATCAGGCCTTCCGGCTGCTAAAATTTCAAAACCACCAGGGTAGGCCGGATTCATCAAGCTACCTTGTCCTTCAATTACAATGACATCGGGATTTTCATTTTTATAGGCACTTACAATGGCGTGCTCGATCTCCCCAGAAACGAAGTCATTGATGCAACTGTCCATGATCATACTATATTTGGCACCTTGCAACCAGGCCGTTTGGCCGGTACCAATCATTTCTGCTTTTTTGCCTGCTGCGTGCAGGGCATGCACCAATAACCATGCTGTGGTTCGTTTGCCAATGGCAGAATCGGTTCCCAGAACAGCAAGTTTTAGGCAGTCAACTTTTTCAATGGCCCCTGAGAAAAAATGAAGTTTATTCCTTGGAGGTGTTTTTCGAATATCCCTGATTCGCCCCCCGTATTCTTCGGCTAGATCAGATAGTTCCTTATAGTCGGAAATAAAATCGTGAAGGCCACTGTCTATATTCCAGCCCAGGGTCAGGGCTTTTTTTATGATAGTTTTGGCTTCACTAGGTAAGCGGCCACCATCGGGAGCAAGACCAATGACCAAGGTCTCTGGTATGTCTCCTGTATCTCGCAATTTCCCGATAGCGGAGTCTATATTTTTAAAAATGGGAATCCCATTCTCTTTTCCGTCAAGTACTGCTCCGGCATCCTGATTGGCATAGGTACTATCCAGAACGCCTACAATCTCATACCGCTCAGTAAATCGAACCAACCCATGGGCCGTTTTGCCATTTGGTGTATTGAAAGCACCTTCGCAATATACCAGTGCCTTACCATCTATTGTTCTTTTCATTTATTTAATTCTTAGCTGTTAAGACCGCTACAAAGCGGTCTGGTTCAAAATTTATCTTTTCGTCTAGTTCCAATAGCGCGATAAGGCCTGCCGTGGAAGCCGGGAGTATTTTCATACCTTCTTTCTTTAAAAGAAAAGAAGCCATTTCTTTCATTTTTTTGTCGCTGATATGAAAGGCCTCACCTTTTGATTCGCGCAATGCATACAGAGCTTCTTCTCCGTCAAAACTGTGCCAGTTAATAAGAGGTTCATTGTATTTACTTTCTTTTACAAGCTCTGGTTTTAGATCTTCACAATGCTCCAGTCCTTTTTTAAAGGAAGTAACAATGGGGTTTTTAAAACTTGACGAGGCCGCTATCATTTTAGGTATTCTGGAGGTTTTTCCTCTTTTGTAAAGGGTCTCAAAACCACGATAGATACCAGCGAACAGAGTGCCATTGGAAACGGGAACCGCACAGTATTTAGGCGCATCACCTAAATCTTCATAGATTTCTTGGGCTATTTGGGCATAGGCACTTATCTGTAAGGGTGTATTGGCTCCTCCGGGGTTGGCATCATACCAATCGTATTGCATTGCATAATCTGAACTTGATCGTACAACCTCTTCATAACTGCCACCAAGACGAATGACTTCTGCATTCAAACTTTCCATTTCCTTAACCCGTTCTGTATGGTAGGATAAAGGAATAAAAATTTTGCAGTTAAGTCCGGCGAGATTTGCTGCCAAAGCCACAGCTACACCATAATTACCACAGGTAGCCAAAGCCACGGTATTATAATCACGGCGCAAGGCGTCATACACCTGGGCAAATGCAATACGGTCCTTTTGTGTGCCTGAAGGGTTTTCGCCTTCGTTTTTAATGTAGAGCTGTCGCATATCAAATTCACGTTCCAATGTTTTGGCCCGCGAGAGGCTTGTATCGCCTACTTCAATATTGATAATGTCTTCAAAGCTTTCCAAACGGTCTATAAGTGTTTTCGTTTTGTCTTTAATAAAATCACTTAGTTTTTGTGTCTCTGACGAAACTTTTATTTGCGATGACTTTACTCCATCTCTTAAGTTCATTGTAACAGGTAGTTTGTTTTTTCTCTTGTGACCCCTATTGTTTTTTGGGTCACTTATTATTTTGAATAATTAGAGGTGACCTGTACCCTCATAAGAGGTTATAAATACAAATACCTAAACCGGGGTTTGGCCAAGACCCAATAAAGCAAGAAGTGTATTTAATTTATAATGAATACGATAGCATCACAGAATAAAAGGACAATTAGACTTTGCTAACATAAAAAGCGTATTCATTACAATTGATTTTTTCTGGATATTCTTTAAAAAAGAGGAGGTACTATTCAATCTGTTTCAGGGTTCACCTTTTCATTTACATTTCCCGCTTTTTTCATAAAAATGGTTTATGAAATCTCTGTGATCAACGCAATACGATGATTTTGAATCTTAAAAACAAAGTGATATGATTGCATGCATACGTTATAGGCAAAGTTTTTTGCGACCTTTTTAGACAAGGGTATTGAGAAAACAACATTCAACGGTTCGGTTACTTTTTTGGTTTTAAGAGGATTGATGTACTGTTTTAAACAAGGAGACTGCCTTTCTGCGGATAAGTAAAAGAATGTATAAGGTTTTGCATGCTAACGATTCCGGTGCCTGATTATCTTCAATCGTACATTAAAAAATCTGTTTTGAACAATGAAGACATGGCGGCCTTATTGGTTTTGTCATAATATTCACATAGCTCTATGAGTAATTTCATAGACTCTACGTTTTGAATGATAATACTTTTTAACTCTTTTGGTGCCTCTATATGAGTGAAATCAATATCCATAAACGGGTTATGCTTTTCCATAGTTTGCAAGAATATGAAAACATTTTCTTCTTACGACCCAGATATGAACATCGGGTCACCTTGGCCCTCTAATGGTTTATTGTACTTATTTGAAATTCTCCCATATTGGAGATAGCGTTTTTCTTATTCTTGCTCTTCGATGATTTTATCTACTTCCTGTATGATATCATCTCTAAGTTCTTCAGGCAAAGAAATATCAGGCTCTATGGATTTAAACGGATTTTTTTCGCTCATTGGTTTCAGATTCTATTTTTTTATAGACTTTAGTCACTCTTATTCTTGCCCGCTTTAATCTCATCTTTACGGCACTTTCATTAATCCCAAAAATGGTTTGAATATCCTTGACAAGGATTCCATCCTGATATTTCATTAAAAGTAAAGCTTTGTCAGAAGGCTCTACCAACTCAAGTGCTTTTAGAAGCAGCGAGGATTGAAATTCAAAAAGCTCTTCCTCATTAACATCAAAATCTTCGTAAGTCTGAAGGTCGTCTTTTTTGTTTAGTCTTAGCCAACGTTCGCTCAATTTTTTGTGAGGGTCACGTTTTACATATTTTACCAGAAAATTATAAGTAAAGCTATATAGCCAGGTCGAAAATTTAGCCTCTGCTCTATAAGTATCCAGCTTTATGAAAAGTTTTAGAAAAAGGTCCTGGGTCAGATCTTTGGCTTCATCTTCGTTTCTGACGAAGCCATAACACTTGCGATATACTTTTTCACCATATCTGTCATACAATTTCCCAAAAAGCGCAGAATCTTTGGTCTCTAAAATTTTAGCAATAAGTTCATCATCAGAAAATGCTGTGATATCTTTTCTAAAATCCTGGTGGGTAACCCCCATTAAAATGATTATGTTTTTCTTGAATTTTGGCAAAAGTCATTTAGATAAAATAGAAGTATAAAGTTAAAAAAAGTGACCTGAAAAACAAATAAAGTCTTGAGGTGCAGAAACACAAATAAACTACTGTTAATTTCTGAAATCTGTGAATACAGAGAACCAAAAAATCACATTGGCCATTTTACTGCTGTTACCAATAATACTGTAGCAGATGATCAAATGAATGGAAGACGCGATAAAATTGTTAAGCAATTTCCCGGTAAACGGAATATCTATGGGTTATGAGTATTAATGTTGAAGGGTCAGTAGGAATTATAGGAAAAATCCCGGTTTCCCGGGATGTTCTCATTAGTTCTTTCTTTTCAGTTTCTTTTGAATACTGTCTTTGGCTTTTTCCAGTTCCTGCCCTACTTCTTCAGCAGTTTGCTTGGTTTCTTCAATAGTTTTTTCAACATCCTGAGCGGCTTTGTCCACTGCCTTTTCTACTTCATTGGCTGCCTTCTCCACCTCATTTATTACATTCTCACTTTCCTTTTCAAGTTTGTCAATGGCATTTTCAGCATCTTCTGCAGCTTTCTCAATAGCCTGTTTGGTTTTTTCTCTGGTTGCCTCTCCACAGGCTCCCAAACTCATGATTACTACCAGTAAAAGCAATATGCTTAATGTGTTATGTCTCATTTTTTTCTGTTTTATTAATTAATATACGAATAGATTCTAAAATTCGGATACCAGCCCCTCCGTTTTTTTGAATATAAGAAGCATTGATATTTCCGGTTTTTTTTCTTTGATCATTATCAGAGATAAGTATATTCATAACTTCTGTAAATTCGGTTTGGTTAGATACACTAAGTATCCCTTTGGCTTCTACCAGTGTTACGGCTTCCTGAAACTTGTGGTAATTAGGGCCTATTACAACAGGTATGCCAAACACGGCGGGTTCCAGTGTATTGTGAAGTCCGGAAGTACCCATACCACCTCCAACATAGGCAATATGTGCATAACTATAAATACGGGTAAGTAATCCTATGGTATCTACAATAAGCACATCGTAATTGCTGAGATCTTTATTTTCTTTTTCTGAAAAAAGTATTGCTTTTTTTCGGAGACTTTCCCGAAGTTTTTGTATTTGCGCAGATTTCATGGTATGCGGAGCCAGAACAAACTTTGTGTTTTCGGTATGCTCATTAATATAAGGTATAAGGAGGGCTTCATCTTCCGGCCAGGTACTACCCGCTACGACACAAAAGTTTCCGTTACAAAAAGTCTCCATAAAAGGAAGTGTATTATCACGTTCGAGTATTTTCAGCACCCTGTCAAACCGGGTGTCACCTGAAACAGTAACTTGGTTTATCCCAATACTGTTCAGTAATTGGGCTGAAGCAGTATCCTGAACAAAAAAATGATCAATTCCTTTCAGAGATTTTCGCATAAATCCGCCATAGGGCTTAAAAAAGAACTGGTTTTTTCGAAAAATGGCAGAAATTACCAGGGTTTTTATCTTCTTCTCTTTTAGAACCTTTAAATAATTAGGCCAGAACTCATATTTAATAAAAACCGCCAGTTCCGGTTGTACGATCTCTAAAAACCGCCTTGCATTTTTAAGCGTGTCTAAAGGGAGGTAAGTTATGATATCGGGTATGGGATGGTCCTTTTTTACTTCGTAACCTGAAGGTGAAAAAAAAGTAACCAGTAATCTGTGATCCGGGAATGTTTTTTTTACCCGTTCCATTACCGGAAGCCCCTGTTCAAACTCTCCCAGCGAAGCTGCATGAAACCAAATTACCTTTCTTTCCTGTGGTATCTGTTTCCGAAGCGTATTAAAAACACCCGAACGCCCGCGTACAAAAAGGCGAAGCTTTGTATTAAACAATGCCGCTATTCGTATAAAGAAAGAAGTGATATAAACCAGTATGTTATATAAAAAATGCACCTTTTATTCTTTGCCTGCTAAAATACAGCCTTTGCTTAAAATTCATTGGGGTATCGTTCCTTTATTTCGTAATATTGTCCGTCTAATAACTTTGTTTGCTTTTTATATGAAGAAAATTCAAATGGTAGACCTAAAGGGTCAGTATGCAGATATAAAAAACACGATCAATACCTCTATTCAGGAAGTATTGGACTCTACAGCTTTTGTAAACGGCCCTGAAGTGCATGCTTTTCAAAAAGAGCTGGAAAACTATTTAGGAGTAAAACATGTAATACCCTGTGCCAACGGCACAGATGCTTTACAGATCGCCATGATGGGTCTGGGGCTTCAGCCCGGAGATGAGGTAATTACGGCCGATTTTACTTTTGCTGCTACCGTAGAGGTGATAGCGTTGTTGAAGCTTACCCCCGTACTGGTAGATGTAGATGAGGCCTCTTTTAACATAGACCCGGAAGCCATACGAAAAGTAATAACCCCACGCACAAAAGCCATTGTCCCGGTACATCTTTTCGGGCAGTGTGCTCCTATGGAAGAAATAATGAAAATTGCCGAAGAACATAATCTTTATGTTATTGAAGACAATGCACAGGCCATAGGTGCCGATTTCACTTTTTCTAATGGTACCAAAAAGAAAGCAGGAACTATTGGGCACGTGGCATCTACTTCTTTTTTCCCTTCTAAAAATCTGGGATGTTATGGAGACGGAGGTGCTATTTTTACAAATGATGATGAGTTAGCGCATACCATTCGCGGTATTGTAAATCACGGTATGTATCAGCGGTATCACCATGATGTGGTAGGGGTAAACTCACGATTGGATTCTCTGCAGGCAGCAGTTTTACGCGCAAAGCTCCCTTTGCTCGATACATACAATAAGAAACGCAGAGAAGCTGCGATCAAGTACAATCAGGCATTTGAAAACGAAAAAGATATTATTACCCCAAAACTGGCGAATGGCTGTAACTCTATATGCGATACATGTGATTGCCATGTTTTTCATCAGTACACATTACGGGTTCTTAATACCGACAGAGACCAATTAGTAAGCTTTCTCAATGAGAACGGGATTCCCTGTGGAGTGTATTATCCCATTCCGCTGCATGATCAAAAAGCGTATAAAGAAGACAAATACAACGATGCTCATTTTAAAGTGACCAACCAATTAGTTAAGGAAGTGATCTCATTGCCTATGCATACCGAGCTGGAAGACGATCAGATTGCTTTTATCACTTCTAAAGTGAAAGAATTTATACATAGTTCATGAAAATACTTGTTTCCGGTGGCCTGGGGTACATAGGTTCTCACACAGTAGTTGAACTTCAAAATGAAGGGTATGAGGTAGTGGTCATAGACAACCTCTCCAATTCATCTATTGATGTGTTGCAGGGTATTACGGCTATTACCGGTAAAGAGCCGTTATTTGAAAAACTAGACCTGAGAGATAAAACAGCCGTAGCGTCTTTTTTCGGGAAGCATGAAGATATTGAAGGGATTATTCATTTTGCCGCTTTTAAAGCAGTAGGTGAAAGCGTTGAGCAGCCCCTGGCATATTATGAGAATAATATTGGTACCCTTGTCTATCTCTTACAACATATACTTACTAAAGACACACCCTCTTTTATATTCAGTTCTTCCTGTACCGTGTACGGTCAGGCTGCACAGATGCCCATTACAGAACATGCCCCCGTTCAGGAAGCTATGTCTCCTTACGGAAATACCAAACAGATAGGGGAGGAGATCATTAAAGATGTATGCCTGGTAAATTCACATTTTAAAGCTATTTCCCTGCGGTATTTCAATCCCATTGGTGCGCATCCCAGTGGCTTGATCGGGGAATTACCTTTGGGAGTGCCACAAAACCTGGTACCATATATCACACAAACAGCAGCAGGTATCCGAAAAGAATTATCTGTTTTTGGAGATGACTATCCTACGGAAGACGGGACCTGTATAAGAGATTATATTCATGTGGTAGATCTTGCCAAAGCGCATGTCGTGGCACTACAGCGATTGCTGGAAGGAGCAAATACTGCCAACTATGAAGTTTTTAATGTGGGTACAGGTAAAGGTAGTTCTGTACTCGAAGTGGTAAATGCATTTGAAAAGGCTACTGGTGTAAAACTGAACTATAAAATAGTAGAGAGAAGGCCCGGTGACGTTACCAGAGCTTTTGCCGATACTACCAAAGTTTCACGTGAATTAGGCTGGGAAGCACAATTTTCTTTAGAAGAAGCTCTGGAGTCTGCCTGGAAATGGGAGAAAAAAATTAGAAACCTGTAAAATTTTAAATCTGTATTTATGAAAAAGTGGAGCATCCTTTTTGTACTACTTATATCGGCGCAATTGATGGGTCAGGAATTGATTTTGCATTGCGGTGCCATTATAGATACAGAAACAGGAACCTTGTTGAAAGAGAAAACCCTGGTAGTATCCGGAAACCAGATCACAAAAGTACTGGACGGGTATGTTTCGGTAAACGACAAAAAACAAGAGCTTATAGACCTCAGGAGTAAAGTGGTTTTACCGGGTTTAATAGATCTCCATGTACATATTGAAAGTGAATCCCGTCCCGGGCAGTATTTGTCCCGTTATACCGATAATCCGGCTGATGTAGCTCTCAGATCAACAGTGTATGCCGAAAAAACACTTATGGCCGGTTTTACAACAGTTAGGGATCTGGGAGGCACCGGTGTAAACATTTCTTTGCGAAAGGCAATAGATGCAGGATGGGTAAAGGGCCCCAGAATATTTACAGCAGGCAAAGCAATTGGAACCACCGGTGGGCATGCAGACCCCACCAATGGGAGCCGCAAAGGTTTGTTCCCGCATCCGGGACCAGAAGAAGGTGTTATTAATTCGCCAAATGAGGCCCGTCAGGCAGTAAGACAACGTTATAAGGATGGGTCAGATGTAATAAAGATAACTGCTACAGGAGGAGTACTCAGTGTAGCTAAAAGCGGAAGTAACCCTCAGTTTACCATAGAAGAAATAAAAGCAATTACCGAAACCGCTAAAGATTACGGAATGCTTACCGCCGCCCATGCACATGGGGACGAAGGGATGCAGCGTGCGGTTAGCGGAGGAATAAAAACTATAGAACACGGTACTTTTATGAGTGAGGAGACCATGGAACTCATGATAAAGCACAAGGCCTATTTAGTACCTACCATTACGGCGGGTAAGCAGGTTGCTGAAAAAGCAGAAGTACCGGGTTTCTACCCTGAGGTAGTGGCTCAGAAAGCCAGAGAAGTAGGCCCGCAAATACAGGGCACTTTTCAAAAAGCATACAAAAAAGGGGTGCCTATCGCTTTTGGTACTGATGCGGGTGTTTTTCCACATGGTGAAAATGGCCGGGAATTTCGATATATGGTAGAAGCCGGTATGCCTGTTATGGAAGCCATACAATCTGCCACCGTTACCAACGCTCAACTTTTAGGTATGGAAGATAAACTGGGTAAACTGCAAGAAGGGTTTCTGGCAGATATCATAGCCGTAAAAAAAGATCCGCAAAAAGAAGTACAGACCCTCGAAGAAGTAGTATTCGTTATGAAAAACGGAGTGATCTATAAAAATGAGTAGCCGTTAGGAATGCGAAGAAAAAGAGGTTATGAGTGAATTTCCGGATATATACAGCCTGCTGGATGAAGCCGAAAAACAAAAGCTTTACCAAAAGCTCGTGGTCCAGTTAAAAAAAGATCTGCGATCTGCGCAAATATATGAATTGCCGGAAGACACTGTAAAACCTGAAGCCTTAAAAACCTTTTTACAGCAAACCGTTCTGCATTTAATTAACCATAACTTTGCAACGTATCTTAACCTTCTTTACATTGTAGATGTTCATGAGAGCCAGATTAAACAGTTGGACGGAGCAGACGTAGGCCAATTGTCTGAGGGGGTTACTTTTCTTATACTAAAAAGAGAGTGGCAAAAGGTTTGGATACGTAATAACTTGTCTAAATAATTGTGTTTTTACAGGTTGAGCGTGAAACATTTAAAATCCTGTTAAGAATCCTATTTTCTTAGAGTAATAAATAGAGGTTGTTGCTAAATGTTGTATTTTTGAACAAATTTTATCACAAAGATATTTTGCAAACGATTATATGGATAAATATTCCTTTTTAAACGCTGCACACACTTCTTTTTTTGCAGATTTATACGATCAGTATTTACAGAATCCCGACAGTATTGAGCCCAGTTGGAGAGCCTTTTTTCAGGGGTTTGACTTCGGTATGGAGAACGGTGGTTACCCTTCTGAAGGAGATATCACTGTAACCAAAGCAGACACAGGAGAAACTGTTACCGTCTCAGAAAAAGTACGAAAAGAGTTTCAGGTATTACGGTTAATAGACGGTTACAGAAGCCGGGGGCATCTTTTTACCAAAACCAATCCGGTGAGGGAACGTAGAAAATATGCACCTAATCTGGACATTAGTAATTTCGGGCTTACCGAAAAAGATCTCGACAGCACTTTTGACGCCGGAGATATCTTAGGTATTGGTACCTCATCACTACGAAAGATCATTGAGCATCTCGAAAATATTTATTGCGATGCAATTGGTATTGAATACATGTACATCAGGAAACCTGAAGAAATACAATGGATTCAAAACAAACTCAATGTAAACGATAATCATCCTGATTTCAATATTGACCAGAAAAAGCATATTCTAAAAAAATTAAATGAGGCTGTTTCGTTCGAGACCTTTCTGCATACCAAGTACGTAGGGCAAAAGCGTTTTTCACTGGAAGGAGGCGAATCATTAATTCCTGCGCTTGATGCACTATTGGAGAAAGCAGCCGATATGGGCGTGAAACAATTTGTTATGGGAATGGCACACCGGGGAAGACTCAGTGTACTTACCAATATTTTTGGAAAATCAGCAAAAAACATTTTTAGCGAGTTTGAAGGAAAAGACTATGAGCAGGCCGTTTTTGACGGAGATGTAAAATACCATTTGGGTTGGACCAGTGACCGCGAAACCGATGGCGGAAAAAAAATAAACATAAACATAGCTCCCAACCCTTCACATTTGGAAACCGTAGGCGCTGTTGTAGAAGGTATTGCCAGGGCTAAACAAGACAAGCACTATCCTGATGACTTTTCCAAAGTGCTTCCCATTATTGTTCATGGGGATGCAGCCATAGCCGGACAAGGAGTGGTTTATGAGATTGTGCAAATGGCACAACTGGACGGTTACAAAACTAATGGCACCATACATATTGTAGTCAATAATCAAATTGGTTTTACCACTAATTACCTCGATGCCCGCTCCTCAACTTATTGTACCGATGTGGGCAAAGTAACCCTTTCTCCCGTATTGCACGTAAATGCCGATGATGCCGAAGCAGTAGTACACGCTTCACTTTTTGCTCTGGATTTCAGAATGACCTTTAAAAGAGATGTCTTTATAGATCTTCTAGGCTATCGAAAATACGGCCATAATGAAGGAGATGAACCTCGCTTTACCCAACCCAGACTCTATAAAGCAATTTCAAGACATAAAAATCCACGAGATATTTATGCTGAAAAGCTTATAGATCAGGGTATTATTGATGATGCATATGTAAAGAACCTGGAAAGTGATTATAAATCCCGTCTGGAAGAAAAACTGGAAGATTCCAAAAAAGAAGAAAAGACAATTATAACTCCTTTTATGCAGGATGAATGGAAAGGTTTCCAGCCTGTACAAGAGGATGCCATGTTACAACCAGTTGATACAACTTTTGATAAAGATACCTTGGCAGAACTGGCCGAAGTATTGAGTAAATTGCCATCTGACAAAAAGTTCCTTCGCAAGATAGAAAAGCTTATCAATGAGCGGCACAAAATGTTTTTCGAAACTGACAAACTGGATTGGTCAATGGGAGAACTTCTGGCCTATGCCACCCTTTTAAAAGAAGGATTTGATGTTCGTATTACCGGTCAGGATGTGGAGCGTGGAACCTTCTCGCACCGTCATGCCGTTTTAAAAGTAGAAGATAGTGAAGAAGAAGTGGTATTGCACAATCACCTGGCAGAAGAACAGGGGCAATTCTTTATCTATAATTCCCTCTTGTCAGAATATGGAGTTGTAGGGTTTGATTATGGGTATGCTATGGCCAGTCCTGATACCCTTACCATCTGGGAAGCCCAGTTTGGCGATTTTAGTAATGGGGCCCAGATCATGATAGATCAATACATTTCTTCTGCAGAAGATAAATGGAAGCTTCAAAACGGACTCGTCATGCTTTTGCCTCACGGGTATGAAGGGCAGGGAGCAGAGCACTCTTCTGCAAGAATGGAGCGGTATCTTCAATTATGTGCCAAAGACAATATGTTTGTAGCCAATTGTACCACACCTGCCAATTTTTATCATCTCCTCAGGAGACAAATGAAAGCAGGATATCGCAAACCTTTAATCGTATTTACTCCTAAAAGTTTGCTGAGGCACCCCAAAGCAGTTTCTACAGTAGATGAGCTGGTAAACGGAAGCTTTCAGATGCTTATAGATGATACAGAAGCTAAGACAGATAAAGTAAAAACCGTAGTTTTCTGTTCCGGTAAGTTTTACTATGATCTCCATCAGGAGCGAGAGACCAGAGGGCGCGATGATATGGCATTGGTACGAATAGAGCAGTTATTCCCTCTGCCGGTGACCCAGATGAAAGAAGTTATTAAAAGATATACAAAAGCAGATGACCTTGTGTGGGCACAAGAAGAGCCCCGTAATATGGGTGCATGGAGTCATTTACTTATGCATTTTGAAGATGCACATAGCCTGAGAGTAGCTTCCAGAAGGTTTTATGCCTCTCCGGCGGCCGGGAGTGCTACCCGGGATAAAAAACGCCAACAGGAAGTGATAGATTACGTTTTTGATAAGACAAAAAATAATATGCATTAATTCAAAGTTCAGAATTCGTTCTGTACGCATCAATACAACACATAATTAAAGATATTACAGTATGATCCTAGAAATGAAAGTCCCTTCTCCGGGAGAATCGATTACAGAAGTAGAAATTGCACAGTGGCTGGTGGCTGATGGTGATTATGTGGAAAAGGACCAGGCCATTGCTGAGGTAGATTCCGACAAAGCTACTCTGGAGCTTCCGGCCGAAGCAAGTGGTATTATTACCCTGAAGGCCGAAGAGGGAGATGCCGTAGCGGTTGGAGAAGTGGTATGCCATATAGATACCAGTGCTGCTAAGCCTGAGGGTGCAACTCAAGAGAAAAAAGAAGACACCACACCTGAAACTGAGGCACCCGCAAAGGAAACCCCTGAGCAAGCTAAAGAAACAGAAAAGCAACCCGAAACAAAAACTACTTACGCTACAGGAACCGCTAGTCCTGCAGCCAAGAAAATACTGCATGAAAAGGAAATTGAACCTTCTTCAGTAAAGGGTACCGGAAAAGATGGCCGTATTACCAAAAATGACGCACTTCAGGCCGTGCCTTCCATGGGTACTCCGGGAGGAGGCAGCAGAGGTTCCGAGCGAACCAAACTTTCCATGCTTCGCAGAAAAGTAGCCCAGAGACTGGTAACTGCCAAAAATGAAACGGCCATGCTTACTACTTTTAATGAAGTAGATATGAGTGCTATTTTCGCACTGAGAAGTGAGTATAAAGAAGAATTTAAAGCTAAACACGGGGTAGGCCTCGGTTTTATGAGTTTCTTTACCAAAGCAGTAGTACGGGCATTGGGGCTGTTTCCCGATGTAAACTCAATGATTGATGGTGACCATAAGATCACATACGACTTCTGCGATATTTCTGTGGCAGTGTCCGGCCCTAAAGGCCTGATGGTTCCAGTAGTGAGAAATGCAGAGAACTTAAGTTTCAGAGGTGTGGAAAATGAAATAAAAAGACTGGCCATACGTGCGCGCGACGGACAAATTACCGTTGATGAAATGACAGGAGGCACCTTTACGATCTCTAATGGAGGCGTATTTGGCTCTATGTTGTCCACCCCCATTATTAATCCGCCACAGAGTGGTATTTTGGGAATGCACAATATTGTTGAAAGACCGGTAGTAAAAGACGGGCAAATAGTAGTGGCTCCGGTAATGTACGTGGCGCTTTCTTATGATCACCGAATCATAGACGGAAGAGAATCAGTAGGTTTCCTGGTAGCGGTTAAAGAAGCTTTGGAAGATCCGGAAACTATTTTAATGGATGGAAATGCAAAAAAAGCCCTGGAGCTTTAGGAAAGTGCTAAATAAAAAAAAAGCCTCTTTTGCAAAAGAGGCTTTTTTTTTATTTAGCAGCAACTCTCTAAAAGCTTATACAGTTACCAAATACACAATATTGTAAACCAACACGATAAATGAAAGAACAAAGATTAATATCGGTAACACATTTTCATTTCTCATTGACTTATTAGTTTCCATATAAAAAGCTTTTTTATTGATTAATAGCATAACACAAAAGTGTTATTTTATACCAAGGCCGGCAATACGTATAAATACGTATTTTACTATTCCTGATTTGGGAAACGTTATAGGTATTATTGGTTAAGGAGCACATCCTTATGGTCTTTGGCCCAATGTAGTAAACTATTAATACGGGGGTGAAGGTTAAGTTTTTGTATAATATTACTTCTGTGTTTTTCAACCGTACGAGCAGAAATATATAATAAATCTGCAATTTCCTTATTGGTTTTATCGCTGGCTATATAGCGTAATATCTTTTTTTCTGAAGGGGTTAATAATTGTATGGCCGTATTTTCTTTTTTACTTTCCTCCAGCAGTTCCATGATTTTTGGACTGAAAAAGGGTGTTCCTGCCAGTACAGATTGCAGGCAGACTTCAATTTCCTCAATGGCAAACTCTTTTAATACATAGCCAAATATGTTGAGCTTTTTGGCTTCCAGCAGCAACTCTTTTTCACGATGTAAAGTAATAAGTATAATTTTTACATCGAGTTTGTTTTGTTTGCATTTGGCAGCTACTTCCAGACCGGACATAATGGGCATTTGTATATCCAGAATAGCAATAGCAGGTTTTTTCTTTACAATTTCATTATAGGCAGTATTGCCATTTTCGGCCATCCCACAAACATAGTAGCCCTTCTCAATTAAAAAATCGTAAAGGCCTTTCAGTAATAATGGGTGGTCATCTGCAATTACTATGGGAGCTTTTTTCATAATACAGGAATTATAAATGACCAGGAGCTTCTTTTTTTTCTGAGTCTGTTCTCATAATGCTTTTAAGTTCTTGCTACGCTTTTTAGCATTTTTAATGCCAGTTTGTTAAAGCCCTTCTCATGGTCTTTTATCGTGATAATGTAAATATAATTTTCTTTGTTCAGTAGGTTGCCCGGGCGGGTGGTGTCTTTGCATGCTCAACAATATTTTAAGAAGCTTTCCCGAACGATTCTGAAAACATGAAGTTCTTTTTCGGGGATTATAAGCCTCTCAGAGAGCACAACTTCTCAACGTTACAAAAATACAAATACATATTCATTTGATCTGAAGTGCTTTGTGGTGTATTGATTAGTCGGGGGTTCTTCGTGTTGAAAATGAGCCAATTACAGTAAGCACAAATTGTAAGGCGCCTAAAAACAATTTAAAACAAAGCCCCGGGGTTTCCCCCAGGGCACTTGGTTATCGGTTACTAATTAAATAGTAATAACCAAAAAAAAGTTTATTAGAAATGTAATAGCTATTAAGACGATAATGGAGACGAAATAAAAACCAGACCTGTCTGATTTAGCTTTGACCTTGGTTGGCATACACAAAATTTTGACTATAAAAGTCGGCAATAAACATGAAATAAAAACGGGTGTTTTTACCTGTTTTTATTTCATATTTATTTTATATACAAACATTTTTTGTTGTAATCTATAACAGCTTTTGCCTTTGTTAACATGTCTGCTCCAATAATACCGCTTACAGGAATGGCATCATGTTCTATCAATGCAGAATTTACATGAGCCATATTGAACAGGATAATAGGAACATTTTTCTTATGCCAGTGGCCTATACTTACTTTGTTCCTTTTAGCAATTTGAGTCTCCATGCCTCTTGCACCGGCACCAGAGGCTTTTACTTCGGTTTCTTCCGGGGTAAGTCTAAAATGTTCAATCGTATCAAACCCAACACAAGTACTTGATGCGCCGGTATCTAAAATAAAACGCCCCTCTACATCATTAATTTTAGCAATAATCTCAAAGTGATTAGTATTAGTATGTTTTAAAGGAATACAAGTATATCCTTTTTCCATCAGGAACTTTTTTAGTGAGATCATTTTTTCTTTTTTTACAAATATAGTTAGTTATACTGTATATTTTTGCACCATGAATTTAACAGATACGCATACACATCTTTATTCAGAACAGTTTACTGATGATAGAGATGAAATGATACAGCGCGCCCTGAAAGCAGGTATTAAACGTTTTTTTGTTCCTGCCATAGACAGTACCTACACAGATAGCATGTTCCGGTTGAAAGCAGCATATCCAGGGCAGGTTTTTTTAATGGCCGGTTTGCATCCTACTCATGTAAAGGAAAACTTTGAAAAAGAGTTGGAGCATATTGAAGCCCTTCTGGCTCAACATAGGTTTTACGCTATTGGCGAAACAGGTATAGATCTTTACTGGGATAGATCTACTTTGCCGTGGCAAAAAAAAGCATTCAAATATCAAATAAAACTGGCCGTAGAGAATCAACTTCCTATCGTGATACATTGCAGAGATGCTTTTGATGAAGTTTTTGAAGTGCTGGAAGAAGAAAAGAGTGATGCCCTGCATGGTATTTTTCATTGTTTTACCGGTACCAAAGAGCAGGCTTTGCAGGCAATAAATTACGGTATGAAGCTGGGAATAGGAGGTGTGGTAACTTTTAAGAATGGCGGCCTGGATAAATTTTTAGCCACTGTAGATATCAGTCACATTGTGCTGGAAACCGATGCGCCTTATCTGGCCCCTGTACCTTTTCGCGGAAAAAGAAATGAAAGCAGTTATCTTGTGTATATATTAGAAAAAATAGCCGGTATTTATGGGGTATCTCCCGAAGAGATAGCAGAGATAACGACTGCCAATTCCAAGGCTGTTTTTGGGGTTTAACAATTATTGAACCGTGAATCATAGTTTTTTTTGTTCATTTGTGCAACCAAAATAAACTGACTTTGAATAATTTTGATGAGATACGACCTTTTAAAGATTCGGAAGTCAATGAGACCTTGAAAGAGTTGCGCCATCATCCTATGATAAAAGCGCTGCTTCATTTCACATTTCCGGGAAAAAAGGAAGATGATATTCATAATATTTTAGACCATTGTCACTCTATAAGAGATTTTCAGACCCGGGTTATTTATTATGCTGTAAAAAAAGTGTTGGACCGAAGTTCTGAAGGGTTTACTACCAGCGGTTTTGATAAACTGGATCCCGATACATCTTATCTTTTTATTTCAAACCACCGCGATATCATTCTTGATACATCATTATTGAATGTAGCCCTCTATGAGCACAATTTAATAATGACAGCTTCTGCCATTGGCAATAACCTGGTAAGCAAACCTTTTTTACTGGCATTGTCTCGCCTCAACCGAAATTTTTTAATACAGAGAGAGCTGGGACCTCGTGAAATGCTAAAAAGCTCAAAACAGGTATCATTATACATACAAAAACTTCTTGCCGAAGAAAACAGGTCCGTTTGGATAGCTCAGCGCCAGGGAAGGACCAAAGATGGCGATGACCGAACCCAGCAGGGAGTTTTAAAAATGTTGGCCCTGGCAGGAGGGAAAACTCATTTTATAGAGTACTTCAGAAAATTAAAAGTAGTTCCTGTTTCTATCTCTTATGAATATGACCCGACAGATATTCTCAAAATGCCGGAGCTTATGGCAAAGCATTTTGATATGGAGTATGTAAAGACAAGTAATGAAGATTTTAACAGCATATTAAAAGGAGCATTAGGACAGAAAAAACGTATTCACATGGCCGTTTGTGAAGGTCTGGACAAAGAATTGGATAAAATAGAACACAGCGATGAACCTGCCAATAAACAGTTTCAAATGCTGGCAGAGCGTCTGGATCACCTTATCCATAAGAATTATAAACTTTGGCCCTCCAACTATATTGCTTTTGATCTGCTGTACAATAAACAGCATTTTCGTGATGAATACTCTGAAAAAGAACGCCGTCAGTTCATGAGAAGGCTTGAAAGAAGAGTAGAGAAAAATAACACCGTTGCCCGGGAAAATTTTTTGGCCATGTATGCAAATCCCGTAATCAATAACCTGAATTATGGCGACAGGAAAGACTAATATATTATTGATCTATACCGGGGGCACTATTGGGATGACCAAAGATTCTAAAACAGGAGCCTTAAAAGCCTTTGATTTTGATAATCTGTTATCATACATTCCGGAATTGTCCCTTCTCGATTGTGCTATTACTACCATTTCTTTCAGGAAACCCATAGATTCTTCCAATATGAATCCGGAATATTGGAAAATGCTGGCCACTATTATTTTCGACAGATATTCTCAATTTGATGGTTTTGTGGTACTTCATGGCAGTGACACCATGAGCTACACGGCATCGGCTCTTAGTTTTATGTTAGAAAACCTTTCTAAACCCATTATTTTTACCGGTTCGCAACTTCCTATTGGTGACCTGCGTACCGATGCTAAAGAAAACCTGATAACTTCTATTGAGATCGCATCACTTCAGCAAAAAGGGAAACCATTGCTGAATGAAGTTTGCCTGTATTTTGAATATAAACTTTACAGGGCAAACAGAACCACTAAAATTAATGCCGAACACTTTCAGGCATTTGCATCACCCAATTACCCGCCTCTGGCAGAAAGTGGTGTACATCTTAAAATACATAAAGAATACCTGTTGCCCAAACCCAGGAAAAATGCTTTAAGGCTCCATACATCACTTGACAATAGTGTTGCTGTTGTTAAATTATTTCCGGGGATAAGCGAAAAACTGCTGAAATGCATTTTTACCAACCCTGCCATAAAAGCTATTATACTGGAAACTTATGGGGCCGGGAATGCACCTACAGATTCCTGGTTTTTTAAATTGCTGGAAGAAAGTATACAAAGAGGTATGTATATTATTAATGTTACTCAATGTTCTGGGGGTAGTGTGAATATGGGGCAATATGAAACCAGCGCCCAACTTAAAACTATGGGTATTATTGATGGTAAAGATATTACTACCGAAGCAGCTTTGGCAAAAGCCATGTACCTTTTGGGCAGCGATGTGGAGAGAAAGGTTTTCAAGACTATTTATGAAACCTCTCTCAGGGGAGAAATGGTGTAAAATTAACTATAGAAAATTTTATGTTGTAATTTTTTTTTTGTTATTTGCTCCCGCGTAAAGATTACTAAAATATAGAGAGGTGGCCGAGTGGTCGAAGGCGCACGCCTGGAAAGTGTGTATACGCCAAAAGCGTATCGAGGGTTCGAATCCCTTCCTCTCTGCTTTAACTTTACTTTACATAAATTTTTATATCTTTAACCCTATTAACTAACAAAATTTAAGTTTAAAAGAAATGAAAAGATTATTCTCTATTCTGGCTATAGCCGGATTAATGGCTTTTAATGCAACTACGGCCAACGCAACTACGCTTGCGGCTGATGCTGAAAGCGCTTCTGCGTTCGTTGCTTCCACCGATGATGCTTCTGCTGTTCTTCAGGAAGAACCGGCTGCAGATAACAGGTCCTTTCATCAGGTATTGAAAGAGCGTTTTATAGAAGGTGGTGCAGTTTTCATGGGGATCGTTCTTTTGTGTCTCATTCTCGGACTTGCAGTTGCTATTGAAAGGATCATTTTCCTTAATCTGGCTACGACCAATACCAAGAAACTCGCTAAAGATGTAGAGGACGCATTGGCATCCGGAGGTGTTGAGGCAGCAAAAGAAGTTTGCCGTAACACTAAGGGCCCCGTTGCTTCTATCTTCTATCAGGGTCTTGACAGAGCAGATGAAGGTATTGATTCCGCCGAAAAGGCCGTTATTGCTTACGGAGGCGTTCAGATGGGCCAGTTAGAGAAAAATATATCCTGGTTGTCGCTCTTTATCGCCATTGCACCAATGCTTGGGTTCATGGGTACAGTAATCGGTATGATCCAGGCATTTGATAAAATTAGTGCCGCCGGTGGTCTGGATGCTTCTCTTATCGCAGGTGATATTAAAGTAGCCTTACTTACTACCGTATTCGGTCTTATTGTTGCAATTATTCTTCAGATTTTCTACAACTACATCATTGCTAAAGTAGATAGCATCGTTAATGATATGGAAGATGCTTCTATCACCCTGGTAGATTTGTTAGTAGATCACAAAAAATAATATCTAAAAGAATAACGCAATGCAAAAAATATTTAAAATCGTACTTATTCTACTCGGTGTATTGGGTGTAGCCCTTTGGTTTATGCTTCCGGGAGAAGAAGTGCCGGTGGACACAGCAATGGAAGATACCAATGTGAATTTCATGTTCTACATTGCGTATGTACTATTATTGATCCCCATCGTAGCAGTTTTGCTATATACTTTCAGAAACCTATTTAAGAGTCCTGATAAACTTAAAAAGGCCCTTATTTCAATTGGAGGGTTCCTGATAGTGTTAGCCATAAGTTATGCGCTTTCAAGTGGTGCAGATGTGGATCTTGATGATTTTGCCCAAAAAGGGATTGTAGTAACAGAATCCAGCTCTAGAATGGTAGGAGCCGGATTAATAGCCTTTTATATTCTTGCTGCGATTGCCATTATTTCTATGGCCGTGTCAAGTTTGAAAAAAGTGTTTAGTAAATAAAAAAGTAGAGTAACCTTATTATGGCGAAAAGAAAATTACAAGAAGTAAATGCAGGCTCCATGGCAGATATTGCCTTCCTGTTACTTATCTTCTTTCTGGTAACTACTACTATTGAAACTGATGCAGGGCTGGATAGAAAACTTCCCCCGCTTGAGCCGCCAGAAACAGATGTTGTTGTAAAACAGAAAAACATCTTTACAGTAGTAGTTAATCAGAACAACCAATTATTGGTTGAAGATGAGATTATGCAGCTTAAGGACCTGAGAAAAGCAGCAATAGCTTTCCTTGACAATGGAGGAGGAACCGGAGAAGAAGCCTGTAGCTATTGCCAGGGAGAAAGAGATCCTAACTCTTCTGATAACCCTGATAAAGCGATCATATCCTTACAAAATGACCGTAAAACCTCGTATAGAACGTATATAGCCGTGCAAAATGAACTAGTTGCCGCTTATAATGAATTACGTAATCGTGAATCCATGAAATTATACGGGAGAAATTTTACAGATATGCAGGATGAATATAAAGATCCTCGTACAGATGACGGTGTGAAAGATGAATTAAAACCCAAGTTGGAGAAGGTACAGGCAATGTTCCCTCAAAAGCTTTCGGAAGCAGAACCTAAGCAAACCAGTTAAATACGATAAGTATGTCTAAATTCAGAAAGAAAAAAAGTGGAGAATTACCTCCAGTTTCTACAGCTTCGTTGCCAGATATCGTATTTATGTTATTGTTTTTCTTTATGACGGTAACCGTTATGAAAGACAGTTCTTTAATGGTGAAAAACGATCTTCCTTTTGCAGATCAGATACAAAAGCTGGATAAGAAAGACCGTGTAATCTACATTTATGCCGGTAAACCGAGCCAACGTTATCAGGCAACCTTCGGGACGGAAGCTAAAATTCAGTTAAATGATAAATTTGCCGATGTGTCTGAGGTAGCAGATTATATTCTTGCAGAACGTGCTAAAAAGCGCCAGGAATTGCAGGACGTATTAACCACTGCATTAAAAGTAGATGAAGAGACCGGTATGGGACTCATTTCCGATATCAAGCAACAATTGAGAAAGGTAAACGCATTAAAAATTAATTATACTACCCGTCAGGGAGATGCCTTTCGAAATCTTCAATAATATTTTTTTAAACTTAGTAATAGATACAAAGCCTCATGTCATGAGGCTTTGTTTGTTATAAAGGGTTACTCTTTTATTCCTGAGTAACATTGCTATCTTTGTACCCATATATAGAAGTATGCGACGCATCATTGTATTAGTTCTTCTGGTTACCTTTCATTTGGGTTATGCACAGGATACCATTCCTGAAGTAATGGCAGATCCCGATTACAGAGAGGATCATTTTTATATAGGCATCGCCTATAATGTACTTCTTAACCGCCCTTCGGGAGTTACACAAAATAATTTGCCCTATGGTATTCAATTGGGGTACATACGAGATATTCCCATTAATAAAAGACGCAATATTGCCATAGCTGTAGGTCTGGGGTATGGCTTGAACGCCTATTTTACAAACTTGAGAGCTACCGAAAGTAACACAGGGATTACGTATGAGCGGGTACCCGAAGAAGTATCTTTTAGCAGAAATAAAATAGAAACACATTTAGTAGAATTGCCCATAGAGCTTAGATGGCGTACTTCTAAACCGGATACTTATAAATTCTGGCGCATATATGGTGGGGTGAAACTGGGATATGTGTTTGCCAATAGTTCAAAATTTGTGGGAGATAGTGAAAAAGACAGGTTTCGTAACGGGGATCTGGAGATGTTCCAGGCTGATACCTATGTAAGTTTTGGGTACAATACCTGGAATTTTTATGCCTCCTATGCGCTAAATGGTATTTTTCAAAAAGACATACAGACTACTTCAGGGGAAACTATTGATATGAGAGCATTAAAAGTAGGCCTTATCTTTTATTTGCTCTGATAGGTATTTATAACCAGTACTTAAAGGTGATAAGCTGAGGAAACACCCCAATAACCATACCTATTATGAGTTCTCTTGTGGTATGTGCTCTAAGAAAGAGTCTGGCAGAGGCCAGCAGGCCAACCGAGAAAACCAGAAACGTAAGGGCAATGGTAATATTTATCTGGTAATGAAAGCTCATCCCTAAAATAAAAAAAGTAAGTCCGGAAATACCCATCATGTGAATACTTGCCTTAAACTTAAAAAATAAAAGTAACAGGCATGCTAACAGAGAGCCCAGGATACCTACAAAAAAATAATACAGCTCGAGTGAGAAGGTATAGGGCACAACGCGGTATAAAACAACAGATACTAAAAAAATATAAATATACAGCGGTATTTTTCTTTCCTCGGTTTTTCTAAGCTCAACTGACTCTATCCAGCCTATACTTTTTAACAGAAATGAGAAGGCAAGAGGGATAAACAATGTGAGGATGGCTACTGAAATAATTACAGACTTCCATATTTCTTCCGGGTGAAAACGCGGTGAGATCTGATAATAGGCAATTGTACCGGCTAAGGGAAAAAACAACGGATGGTACAGGTAACTAACAAAGCGGAAAAAACGTTTCATCAAATTTGTTTTCTTAATCGCGCTACCGGAATATCCATTTGCTCCCTGTACTTGGCTATGGTACGCCGGGCAATGGGGTACCCTTTTTCTTTGAGTATCGCGGCAAGTTTGTCGTCAGTAAGGGGTTTGCGTTTATCTTCCTCTTCAATTACTGTTTCCAGAATTTTTTTGATCTCAAAAGTAGATACTTCTTCCCCCTGAACGTTCTTCATAGATTCGGAGAAAAAATCTTTGATCAGTTTTGTTCCATACGGGGTATCTACATATTTACTGTTGGCTACCCGGGAAACGGTGGAAACGTCCATACCAATGGTATCGGCAATATCTTTTAGAATCATGGGCCTTAATTTTCGCTCGTCTCCCGTTAAAAAATAGGCTTCCTGATAATGCATTATGGCATTCATGGTAATATAAAGCGTTTGCTGCCTTTGTTTAATGGCGTCAATAAACCATTTGGCGGCATCGAGCTTTTGTTTTATAAAGATAACGGCATCTTTTTGAGATTTTGATTTGTCTTTAGATTCCTTATACCCCTTGAGCATATTATTATACTCTCTTGAAATATGTAGCTCGGGAGCATTTCTCCCGTTTAAGGTAAGTTCCAGTTTGCCCTCGTTTATTCGAATGGTAAAATCTGGAACTATATGTTCAACAATCTTACTGTTTTCTGAATAAGCTCCTCCGGGTTTAGGATTTAACCGCTCTACCTCATGAATAGCATTTTTCAGTTCTTCATCTGTAACATTGTGTTTGAGAAGAAGCTTTTTATAATGTTTTTTAGTGAATTGCTCAAAAGATTTTTCAAGGATCTGGATGGCCAGTTCTATATCAGGCGTTATCTGTTTTCTGCGTAACTGTATCAAAAGACACTCCTGTAGGTTTCTTGCACCTACACCGGCAGGATCTAATTGTTGTACAACTTTAAGAACACGTTCTACATCGGTTTCAGAAGTATATATATTTTGTGTAAAAGCCAGGTCATCTGTAACATCCATAAGGCTCCTGCGTATATAACCGCTTTCATCAATGCTGCCCAGAAGAAACTCGGCAATTTCTTTATCCTGTTCTTCCAGCCGAAAGGTGTTTAACTGATTTAGCAAATGTTGGTGAAAAGAAGTTCCTGAAGCATAGGGAACTGTTTTTTCATCAGTTTCATCCCCATAATTATTGGCTTGTAAACGATACTCAGGTATTTCATCATCACTCAAATATTCATCTACATTTATATCATCGGTTTCAATTACTTCACCCTCATAATCATCTTCCCAGGTATCTTCGAGGGTACTTTCCATATCGGTGTTTTCCTCACGGCCGCTTTCCAGGGCCGGGTTTTCTTCCAGTTCCTGTTTAAGCCTTTGTTCAAAAGCAAGAGTAGGCAATTGAATGAGCTTCATGAGCTGTATCTGCTGTGGAGACAGCTTTTGGGAAAGTTTAAATTGTAATTGTTGTTTTAGCATATACAGCTTTCAAGCTTCTTTCAGTTACTAATTACAAAAATACGGAAATTAGATCATCTGCTTTTGAAAAAATGTAATATACAAATGTATTGTAAACAAAGCAGTAAGAGAACAGGGTGTTCTTTAGTAAAACTTACAAGCGATCCTCAAGAACCAAGTATTGCTATGACAATGCGCTTATGCGGTATGATCTGTATTTAACTGCAACGTATCTTGTGAGCAGGGTTTGTCGTAATGACTTTTAGCGAGACAAATTATACCAAACCTTGTGAGGTACAAGCCTAAAAATCTGCATTTTGCGGGGTTCTCGGGAAAGGTATCACATCCCGTATATTGGTCATACCGGTAACAAATTGTACCAGCCTTTCAAAACCCAGCCCGAAACCGCTGTGTACTGCCGTACCAAATTTGCGAAGCTCCAGATACCACCACAACTCTTCTTCATCAATATCAAGGTCGGCAATTTTCTGTTTAAGTACTTCATACCGCTCTTCTCGTTGTGAACCGCCCACGATCTCTCCAATTCCGGGAAACAGAATATCCATTGCTCTCACGGTTTTGCCATCTTCGTTTAGGCGCATATAAAAAGCTTTTATATTGGCAGGGTAATCAAAAAGTATTACCGGGCACTTAAAGTGCTTTTCTACCAGGTAGCGTTCATGTTCACTTTGAAGATCTGCACCCCACCCTTCAATAACGTATTGAAACTTCTTCTTTTTATTGGGTTTTGAGTTTTTTAATATATCGATAGCTTCGGTATAACTTACTCTTTTAAAATGATTGTCAAGAACAAACCTCAATTTTTGAATAAGGGTCATTTCACTTCGTTCCTGTTGGGGTTTTCCTTTTTCTTCATCGGCGAGTCTTTTTTCAAGGAAAACAAGGTCATCTTTACAATGATCGAGAACGTATTGAATAACGTATTTTATAAAGTCTTCTGCCAGGTCCATATTTCCTGCCAGATCAATAAAAGCTACTTCTGGTTCTATCATCCAGAATTCGGCCAGGTGTCTTGACGTATTTGAGTTTTCGGCCCTGAAAGTGGGGCCAAAGGTGTAAACCTTGCCAAGTGCCATTGCAAAGTTTTCGGCTTCCAATTGGCCGGAAACGGTAAGATTGGTTTCTTTTCCGAAGAAATCCCGGGAAAAATCAACCGATCCGTCTTCAGTTAATGGAGGGTTTTTGGCATCGAGTGTCGTAACGCGAAACATTTCGCCTGCGCCTTCTGCATCCGAACCGGTTATGATAGGCGTATGTACGTGAAAAAATCCATTTTTCTGAAAGTAATCATGAACGGCAAATGCCAGTCTGGACCGTACTCTCATAACAGCACCAAACGTATTGGTGCGTACCCGCAGGTGTGCCTTTTCTCTTAAAAACTCTAACGAGTGTTTTTTAGGTTGTATAGGGTATTCTTCGGGGTCTGAATCACCAAGAACAGTAAGTTCACTGACCTGTATTTCAATTTTTTGACCTTTTCCCTGGCTTTCTACCAGTGTGCCTTTTACCTCTATAGCCGCTCCCGTGGTTATGCGTTTAAGAAGCGATTCGTCAAACGTATCGAAATCTACAACACATTGAATATTATGAATGGTAGAACCATCATTTAAAGCTATAAAACGATTACTTCTAAAGGTACGCACCCAGCCTTTTATTAACACTTCTTCTAGAATAGTTCCTTTTTCGAGTAGTTCAATAACGTTGTATTCCTTCATCTCACGGTATTTATGAAGTTGCAAAGATAAATGTTTGCTTGAAATGTAGGGTAAAATTATGAGACAAGATATAAGGTGTGAAACGGGTGGGTTAAATAGCGTGTATGAAGTATGAAATAGGGGAAAATGCCCCTTCTTTAAATGCTACTCATTTTATAGTTTTGAAGTGCTATTAATCAATTGGCCCTTCTACATTAAAATTTAGTAGGTTTGGGGGAACCTAAAAGGCCTGTACAGAGATGTTTTCTCTGGCAGGCTTTTACTATTTTAATTAATACGCTCCTCAGTTTCTTCTTCGGTAAGAATATTAAAGTTGGGTTCTTTAAGAACCTGCTTATTGGCAATATTACGCTCAAGCGACAACAGTAAAGAAGGTAATAAAATTAAATTTGCGAGCATTGCAAACATCAATGTGGCCGAAACGAGCCCACCCAACGCTACGGTACCTCCAAAACTGGAGATCATAAAGACTGAGAACCCGAAAAACAATACTATGGAGGTATAAAACATACTTACTCCGGTTTCTCGAAGGGCTGCATATACCGATTTTCGTATTTTCCAACGATTCTCTGTGAGTTCCTGTCGGTATTTAGCCAGAAAATGTATAGTGTCGTCCACAGAAATACCAAAAGCAATGCTAAAGACGAGAATGGTTGACGGTTTTATCGGGATTCCTACAAACCCCATAACGCCGGCAGTAACTACCAGTGGAAAAAGGTTGGGTATAAGTGAGATAATGATCATTTTAAACGATCTGAACATATAGGCCATGAACAGAGAGATAAGTACGATGGCCAGTGCCAGAGATAAAATAAGATTTCTAACGAGGTATTTGGTGCCTTTGGTAAAAAGATAAGCTTTACCGGTTATAGTAACGTCATAGCGCTCTTTAGGTAATACTTTTTTAATTTTTTGTTCAAGATCTTCTTCAATACGTTCCATTCTGTCTGTGCCAATATCTTTCATAAAGGTGGTAATACGGGCAGTTTGTCCGGAGCTATCTACAAAACTTTGCAGCAGATCTACATTACCTGAAGATTTTTGAGCATAGGAGAGAATGAAGTTTTTTTCCAAGTTGGTGGGTAACTGGTAATAGTCAGGATTTCCGTTGTAATACGCCTGCTTGGAATATTTAATGAGATTGGTTATGGAAATAGGGTTGGACAGTTCCGGGGTATCCCGGATCAGGCCCTCTACTTCGTCCATACGGTTCAATGTAGGCAATTTAAGGACACCATTTCTTTTGCGGGTATCAATCATAATCTCTAAAGGCAACACACCGTTAAACTCTTCTTCAAAAAACCGAATATCTTTTACAAATTCGGAGTTTTTAGGCATGTCCTCTATAAGGCTTCCTGAAATATTGATGCGATAAATACCTATGATGCTGGCTACCAGTAAAAATACGGATATAACATAGACCGATATACGATAATTTTTAACGGTATTTTCCATCCAGTTTACGAAACCTCCAATCCATCTTTTATTTAAATGTTTAAGATGTTTTGTTTTGGGAAGGGACATGAAACTGTAAACAATGGGGATGATAAGCAGGGAAAGAATGAAAATGACCAGAATATTGATTGAGGCAACAATACCAAACTCTTTGAGGAGCTTACTTTCTGTAATGATAAAGGTAGCAAACCCACCGGCTGTGGTGGTATTGGTCATTAATGTGGCATTTCCGATTTTTGAGATCACTCTTTGGAGGGATTTTGCCTGATTTCCGTGTTTTTTTACTTCCTGTTGGTATTTATTGATAAAAAATATACAATTGGGAATACCAATTACAATGATAAGCGGGGGTATAAGTGCTGTGAGTACAGTGATCTCGTAACGTAACCATCCAAGTATGCCGAAGGCCCACATAACGCCAACCATTACTACAATCATGGAAATAAAGGTGGCTCTGAAAGACCGGAAGAAAAAGAAAAATATAAGTGAAGTAACCAAAAGAGCAGCGGCGATAAAAACGCCAATTTCATCAACAATGGTTTGTGCATTAAGGGTGCGTATGTAGGGCATACCTGATACACGTACTTCGAGGCCGGTTTCGGCCTCAAATGTTTTGATAAGCGGAATGAAGTCATTAAACACAAAATCCTTACGTACTGATGTGTTTACGATGTCTTTATCGAGATATACGGCGGTTCGTATGGTTTTATTGTCTGCGCTATAGAGCAGGTCTTCATAGATGGGTAGATCTTCAAAAAGTGTACTTTTAAGCTGCTCGATCTCTTCACGGGCCTTCACGGGGCCATTCATAAAAGGTTGTAGTGCAAATTCCTGATTAACGGTGTCTTTGGTGAGTAGCTTAAGGTTTTCAGTAGATAGTACAAGATCTACTTCGGGAAAAGCATTTAGTTGTTTGCTTAACCGGTTCCATCGGTTAAAGTTATCAGGTGAAAAAAGGGCACTGTCTTTTACGGCGAGAACGATCAGGTTACCTTCTTCGCCAAAAACGTTGAGAAACTGGTTGTAGGCAACATTAACAGGATGATCATCCGGCAGGAGATTGGCTTCTGTGTATGTAAACTGCATGTGTTTCCACTTTGTGCCGAGAAATATGGTCATACTTACTAAAGCCACCAAAATAAGAATCCGGTTTCGTAAAATGATCCTCGCTATACCCGCCCAAAAGCTTGTGTTAAACCAAGTTGTCATGCCATTCTTTTTCAGGGGCAAAGTTAGAAAAAATGAAGGGGAAGCTACCTAAAAACCCAAACTAAAATTAAAAGTGAATTTAAATGAAAAATTATTGTCAAATCCTTGCAGTCTGTAAGGGCCATACCGGTAAAATGTGCTTATACCAAAGCCTTTAAAAAGGCGATTAAGTTCAATACCACTTTCATAATACCCTTTTTCAAGAGAATTAAATGTGAAGTCCAGATGCCGGTCGGTATTGTTCACATCGCCAATGGCAAAACGTGACACCAGTACCAGTTCTGGTTTAAACCCCGGGCCTATATCCCACCTTTTAAAAGTATGTCTTACCTGAAGAGAGAGATAACGGTCTGAAAAGAATTCATTAAAGAACATGGTTTCAAAACTGTTGCGATCGGCTACTGAAAAACGCCGTAGAATGGCATTGTTTACCGGGTTATTTGGTGATGTGTGAAACAGTTCGGTAATGGGCAGGTCTCCGAAACCAATACCTGCTCTGAGAAGAAATGAGGTTATACCGCGATTTACAGGGGTGATCTCATAACTACCTCTGAATGTAAATTTCCAAAAATCGAAATCGGCATCCATGATGTTTTCAAAACCTTTGGTCACCTGAAAGGAAAATTGCGGAGAGGCTTTTTTTATAGTTTGTTTTCCTTCTTTTGCCAGCATGTACTCGTTATTAGGGGTCCATTCAAAAGCGAGCTGGGCTGTTGCTGTTTTAAAATTGTCATAAAACTGATTGTTGTTAAAGAACCGATAATCAAACGTAGGGTTTACATCACTTTTATTGAGTTGCAGGCGGGTCTTAAATTTTGCTGTAAGGTCATGTTCCAGATAAGCGCTGAGGGTTTTGTGCTTGTGAAACAGCAATATATTAAACAAACGGGGTTCAAACACATAAAATGCTCTCCCATCTGTAATAAAAGGAGCTGCACCGGTCTCCATCAGGTCATCGGTGTACATAAAGCCCAGCCAACTGTTATAATACCGGTTCAGTCTCGCGGCAGCGCCCAGGCCGTACTTAAAGTCTTTGTCCTTAAAACCGTAAATACCATAAGCACTTAACCGGTAAACACTTGAAAAATTATCGTTGGTTACTACCCCCACACCCGGTTTGAAACCTTCAAAGTTGTTGTATTTTATTAAGTAGCGCAGGTCAAAATCTACAGGGCCGGTATAGAGGTAGCCCTGGAATAATTTACGTACGAAGCCTAATTTGTCTTCTGCATCTATCGCTTCTGTGATGCTATCTACGTAACGATAGGTTTCTTTTTCTCTGGGTGTTAGTGCAAGAGGCCGGAATGTGTTCCAGAACTCTTCGTTTTGGGAGGAAACCTTTTCATCAATTTCCATGGAGAGCCCTCTTCCTCTAATTTTTACCGGGGTGTTAAGGGTAATGTCAAAATTACTTTCTACAATAGATAGACCTATTTCGTCGGTACTGTTCTGCGGGTTGCTATGTACGATCCTGGGGTTCTCATTATCAGTATCACTGTTTAAAATGACGGCACCTCCAAACAAAGGAGGACTTTTTTTGCCTTTTCCTTTTTGTATCTGTATGGTTCTTTGTACGGGGAACCAGGTATCCTCATTTGAAAAATACTTAAAAGACTGTTGGGCCTTTATATTCACCAGGCCTTTAAGCTGCGCTATGGCTTTTTGAATGGCTCCGGTTTTGGCATCTATATATAAAACACCTTCCAGAGTAGTGTAAGGCTTTCGTTTTTTGGGAAAGTAATAAATCATGTATCCTTCACGTCCCTGAGTCTCTACCGTATCCAGTATGCGGTAATTAAATGTGTTTAAAGCGTTACTGGCGAGAGGAGCAGTAAAATTGGTTGCCAGTAAGGTATAGGTATTATTATAAAATGAGAAAGACTGAACCTGAAGGGTTAGCAGTTCATACACCGGTTCTTTAAAACCAGCCATTCGCGAGGCCAGCACATTTTCTCTCCTTCCTTTTTGTTGGGTAAAAACATATTCTGATACTTTTTCGCTCATATAAAGATGCGAACGAAGAAGGGTTTTCTTGAGCTCATAGTTGGTAGAGTCAACAGATGATAATTTGAGTTTCCCATTTTTACGAATAAACACAGAATCAATCTCAGCATTTATAGAATCAGGATTGGCGGTTACCAGAAGTTTGGTATAGGCATTGAAACGAAAACTTTTAAGTTTTTCTTCTGGATTGTTTTCTGCTCGTTTGTTTATGGCATTGCGAATAATGGCAAGTGCTCTTAAATCGGTTGCGGTAAGTGTTACTTCCTGTAACTGCTGTATATCGCTTTCAAGTTGTATATGGTAAAAGCGTATATTACTATCAATAGGCACAGTTATTTTTTTGTAGCCAATATAACTCACGGTAAAATGAGTGAGTGCAGGGGTTTTTTGCAGAGTGAAGTTCCCGTCTGCATCGGTAATGGTACCGGTACCTGTATTTGTAACTATATTTGCAAAAGGAAGAGGGGAGTCGTTTTTTCCGCCGGTAATTGTACCGGTATAGATTTCCTGGGCAAAAGCCACCATAGCCTGCAGGCAGATAAATAAGAAAAGGCTGCTGCGCATGAACGTGTTTATGAGGAAAACGGAATTTTGTGTGTAATGTTACAAAAAATATAAAAACGGCCTTTAAAAGCCGCTTTTATTTTATAGAAAGTTTAACTACACGGTCATAATTTCTTTTTCCTTGGCTATAAGCAGGGTATCTACTTTTTCAATAAAGGAATTGGTGAGTTGCTGTACATCGACCTCTGTATTTTTGGCGAGGTCTTCAGAGATATCCAGCTTTTTGATTTCCTTATTAGCTTCCTGTCTGGCATTGCGAATACTTACTTTGGCATCTTCGGCTTCACCTTTGGCTTGTTTTACAAGCTCTCTACGGCGTTCTTCCGTTAATGGAGGTACGTTAATAATGATCATTTCTCCATTGTTCATGGGGTTAAAGCCAAGATTGGCAACCATAATAGCTTTTTCTATGGTTTGCAGCATGGATCTTTCCCAGGGTTGAACGGACAGGGTACGCGCATCGGGAGTGTTTACATTAGCTACCTGGCTTAGCGGGGTCTGGGAGCCGTAGTAATCAACAAAAATACTACCGAGCATAGACGGTGATGCTTTACCGGCTCGTATATTTGTAAATTCTTTTTCAAGGTGTGAGATCGCCCCATCCATAGACTCTTTCGTGCTGTCAAGTATAAAGTCAATTTCTTCGTTCATAATTATATGGTAATTAATTAGAATGCCCTATCAAAATATGTTTTCCGGTTAAATATTCACTTTGGTGCCTATATTCTCACCGGAAACTACTTTGAAAAGATTTCCTTTTTTATTCATGTCAAATACTATAATGGGTAACTGGTTTTCCTGGCTTAACGTAAACGCAGTAGTATCCATTACTTTGAGCCCTTTATTAAGTACCTCATCAAATGATATATGGTCAAATTTTGTGGCAGAAGTATCTTTCTCAGGGTCTGATGTGTAGATCCCATCTACCCGTGTACCTTTTAATATCACATCGGCATCTATTTCAACGGCTCTTAAAACGGCAGCAGAATCTGTTGTGAAATAAGGATTTCCAGTTCCTCCGCCAAAAATGACAACTCTTCCTTTTTCAAGGTGTCGTATGGCGCGCCTTCTAATAAAAGGTTCGGCTACTTCATTAATTTTTATGGCAGACTGTAAACGGGTTTCCAACCCTTCATCTTCCAGGGCGCTTTGTAAGGCGAGACCGTTAATAATGGTAGCAAGCATACCCATATGATCGCCCTGTACGCGGTCCATCCCGTTACTGGCCCCGGCTACTCCACGAAAGATATTACCTCCGCCAATAACAATAGCTACCTGAACACCTCTGTCCATTACTTCTTTGATCTCTTTGGCATATTCTAACAGCCTTTTGGGGTCTATACCGTATTGGCGGTCCCCCATAAGGGCCTCTCCACTTAGTTTTAAAAGAATTCTCTTGTATTGCATTAGAGCACGATACTATGGTTTCGTTGTTTGTTTCAAATAGTCAGGCGCAAAATTAAGGAAAATAATTTTTGGGAGTGATTCGCTTTTCAGATTTATCTACTAAATGAAGAAGATGAGGGCATAATCAGGTATAAAAAAAGCCACAGCAAAGCTGTGGCCTTTTAAAAAAATATGTTTGGCTATCCTAAGGCAACTCTTTCAAAAGCAGTTACTTTAAGGTCTGAATTTACAGATTTCACATAGTTTGCAACGCTTTGCTTGTTATCTTTTATATAGTCCTGATTAACGAGTGTATTATCTTTAAAGAAACGCTTTAATTTTCCTTTGGCAATGTTTTCCAGCATTTCTTCGGGCTTGCCTTCGGCTCTAAGCTGATCTTTAGCAATTTCGATCTCTTTTTCAATAATTGATTGCTCTACTCCGTTTTCGTCAAGGGCTACGGGATTCATAGCCGCTGCCTGCATGGCAACATTTTTAGCTGCTTCTTCAGCACCGTCTGTTTTTTCAGATAAACCTACCAGGGTAGCGATCTTATTTCCGGCGTGAATATACGATCCTACAAAAGGGGCCTCTAGTTTTTTGAAAGCACCGATCTCGATTTTCTCACCAATTACTCCGGTTTGTTCCAGGAGCTTTTCTGAAATGGAAATTCCATCAAAATCAGCAGCCATAAATGAGTCCAGACTGGAATGCTCTAATGCTTTATCGGCCAGTTGATGAGCCAGTGAAACGAAGCTTTCGTTTTTGGCAACAAAGTCAGTCTCACAATTAAGTGAAATGATAACTCCTTCACTTTGAGAGTCGTTTACTTTTGCAATGACAGCACCTTCTGAAGATTCTCTGTCTGCTCTGTTGGCAGCAACTTTCTGTCCTTTTTTACGAAGTATTTCAATGGCTTTATCAAAGTCGCCATTGGCTTCTACAAGTGCCTTTTTGCAGTCCATCATACCGGCACCGGTTGCTTGTCTTAATTTATTAACGTCTGCGGCGGTAATATTTGCCATTGTGATATCTGATTTTTATGAGTTAGTTACTGCAAAATAAATTCTAAAATAACAGCTTTGTTATGCACTAACTTTATGTAATGGTTATTAATTAATTATCTTCTTTTTTTTCAGTAGCGGGCGCGGGTGCTTCACTTTCTGTAGCTGTCGCTACGGGAGCTTCGGCTTCTTTGTTAGCTTCGGCTTTTTTGGATGCTTCTGCTTTGGCTGGTGCTTCTTTAGCAGGTGCTTCACTTTCTGTAGCAGCCGCATTTTCTTTATCGGCTTTTCGCTCGCTTAGCCCTTCTGCTATGGCAGAGGTGACATGGGTGAGGATGCTCTCAATAGATTTTGATGCATCATCATTTGAGGGAACTACATAATCGATCTCTCTGGGATCTGAGTTGGTGTCCACCATTGCGAAAATAGGAATGTTTAATTTTTGAGCTTCTTTTACTGCAATGTGTTCGCGCATGGTATCAACTACAAAAAGGGCTCCCGGTAAACGGGTCATATCGGCAATAGAGCCCAGGTTTTTTTCCAGTTTGGCTCTTAAACGATCGATTTGTAATTTTTCTTTTTTCGAAAGGGTGTCAAAAGTACCGTCTTTTTTCATCTTGTCGATAGACGTCATTTTCTTAACGGCTTTTCGTATGGTCACGAAATTGGTGAGCATACCTCCGGGCCATCTTTCGGTAATGTAAGGCATATTTACACCTGCTGCTTTATCAGCCACGATATCTTTTGCCTGTTTTTTAGTAGCAACGAAAAGTATCTTTCTTCCGGATGCTGCAATTTTTTTGAGAGCTTCATTTGCCTCTTCAAGCTTCGCAGCGGTTTTGTAGAGATTGATAACGTGTATCCCGTTTCGCTCCATGTATATATAAGGGGCCATGTTGGGATTCCACTTTCGGGTGAGGTGACCAAAGTGTACACCTGCATCTAGTAATTCTTTTACTTCTATTTTGTTTGTCATTTCGTTAATAGTTTACGTTCCGTTGAGATTAGCAATGATCAAGTGGTACCTTTTCGGGAGCCTTCATCATTTGGATGCTAAACTAAATTTTCGCATTGCGAAACAACGACAACTGGTTTTTCAATAATCAATGAACATCTTAACAGTTATAGATACGTCTAAACTGTAGATTAACGTTTAGAGAACTGGAATTTCTTACGGGCTTTCTTCTGTCCGTATTTCTTACGTTCTACCATTCTGGGATCTCTGGTAAGAAGACCTTCAGGCTTTAAGGCTACTCTGTTTTCTGCGTCTATCTCGCAAAGTGCTCTGGATATAGCCAGGCGAACGGCTTCTGCCTGTCCTGTGATCCCTCCTCCGTACACATTTACTTTAATGTCAAAGTTCTCCTCTGTATTGGTAAGGGTTAGAGGCTGCTTTACTTTGTACTGTAAAGTAGGTGTAGGGAAGTAGGTGTTAATGTCTTTTTTGTTAACGGAGATGTTTCCGTTTCCTTCTGAAACATAAATTCTGGCAACAGCTGTTTTTCTTCTGCCAATTTTGTGAATTACTTCCATTTACTTAAGATCGTTTAAGTTAATTGCGGCGGGCTTTTGAGCTTCCTGTTTGTGCTCTGGCCCCACATACACTTTTAAATTACGAAAAAGATCAGCACCCAGTTTGTTTTTAGGCAACATACCTTTTACTGCTTTTTCTACAATTCTGGAGGCATCTTTCTGTAAAAGCCGCTTCGCGGTAGTTACGCGCTGTCCTCCCGGGTACCCCGTATGACGAATATACTCCTTAGTTTCCCATTTGTTGCCGCTAAGGTTTATTTTCTCTGCGTTGATAATAACCACATTATCACCACAGTCTACGTGCGGGGTGTAATTAGGCTTGTACTTACCTCTTAGTAGCTTGGCTACTTTGCTGGCAAGACGCCCCAACGTCTGTCCTTCAGCATCAACTAACACCCACTGCTTATCTACGGTGGCTTTGTTGGCTGAAATTGTTTTGTAGCTTAATGTATCCACATTAATTTTTTTAAAAATTAAACATTCCATTGCTTCCCGAACAGCGATAGCTGTCGGATAGCGGGGTGCAAATGTACAACTAATAATATTAATAACAAACAGGGGTAACTAATAATTTAGGAGCTGTAAATATTTGATTTTTATCTGTCTAATGGAAAGGGATGCTTCTTCTTTCTTCTTAGGTACTGGAGCCTGTTAATACACGGGCCGGTATGATAGGTATAAAATACTTTCTTATACATCAGAATATCAATTCACATGCTAAGAATTGTGTCGGGAACCATAGTTTTTGAAAATGAGCTAGGGTTGTCTTTTTCTCAAGAGTCCGATCATTTGCCCCACGCCAATACCAATATAAATCCGATCCTTATTTATTTGGAACACAGGGGAGACAGTCAACCCGTAAAAGCGCGAGAACGGAAATTCTATTTTGGGGTTAACAATAAAGCTCACCGTATTATAGCTTCCATAGTTCCAGGTGTAGTTTTCTGAGAGGGCGGCTCCATTGGCTCTTTGCCAGTTTTCAGGTTCTCTGATTATAGTGTAACCCAGCCCGAAAGATAAATTAATTCTTGCATAACCGTTTTCGCGGAGGCGGTATATTTTGCCTACGGCAATTTGAAAGGTTTCCAACTGGTCATACGGGTTGGCCAGCCCAAAGAGCACTATTCCGCCTAGCCCTGATGAATAGTCATCGGGCTGGGATCTTGGTTTTCGTATATATCCGCTGTAGCCTACTTTTAAAGAGTAGGTCTCTTTGTAGAGGTAATTAAGGTGTAGATCAAGCCCGAAATAATTGCCAACATTGAGCTCGCTGGTAGTATAAATAGCATGGTTTTGACCAAATTGAGCGGTGGCTGCCTGAGCACAGTTAATAACGAGTATGATGAAAAATATTCGTGCCATTATATAAATAAATCGATGTTTAAAAGTGTAAAGTGTTAATGAGCCTCCAGCCAGTTGTTACCCGTGCCGATCTCTACATCAAGGGGTACCGATAAGCGATAGGCACTCTCCATTTCCTGTTGGATCATAGGGGTTACGGTGGTCAGTTCTTCTCTGTACGCATCAAAAACCAGTTCATCATGTACCTGTAACAGCATTTTGGTTTGGTAGTTGCCCTCTCTGAGCTTTTTATGAATATTGATCATGGCAATTTTGATGATATCTGCAGCACTTCCCTGTATAGGAGCATTTACGGCGTTACGTTCGGCACCTCCTCTTACTACCTGGTTTCGGGAGTTGATATCGGGAAGGTAGCGCCTGCGCCCCAGGATAGTTTCTACATAGCCGTTTTCCTGGGCAAAGTGTATTTGGTTATTTATGTAAGCCCTTAACTTTGGGTAGGTTTTGTAATAGGTGTCTATAAGCTCTTTGGCTTCACTTCTGCTTAGCGTGGTCTGATTGCTCAACCCGAAGGCCGAAACTCCATAGATAATACCGAAGTTTACGGTTTTGGCATTACTTCTCTGCTCACGGGTTACTTCGTTTAACGGTACATTGAAAACCCTGGCAGCTGTAGAAGCATGAATATCTTCTCCATTCTTAAAGGCATGGATCATATTCTCTTCTTCACTTAATGCGGCTATGATCCTGAGTTCGATCTGGGAGTAGTCGGCAGCCATCAGAATGAACTCTTCACTTCTGGGAATGAAGGCTTTTCGAATTTGTTGTCCTCTTTCAGTACGAATAGGGATGTTTTGCAGGTTGGGATTATTGCTGCTGAGACGGCCCGTTGCGGCTACGGCCTGACTATATACGGTGTGTACTCTGCCTGTTTTGGGGTTAATTTCATTAGGTAAGGCATCTACATACGTGTTTTGAAGTTTTTGTAACTGGCGCCATTGAAGGATATCTGCCACAATTTGATGATCTTTGGCCAGGTAGGATAAGACGTCCTCGGCTGTTGAATATTGTCCTGTTTTGGTTTTTTTAGGCTTATTTACCAGTTTTAGCTTATCAAACAGTATGGGGCCCAGTTGTTTTGGAGAGGCCAGGTTAAAAACTTCACCGGCCTGATCATAAATCGTGGTTTCCAGTTTTTTTATATCTTTTGTAAGCTCAAGAGAGAGTTCCTTAAGAAAGGCTTCGTCTATATTGATCCCTTCAATTTCCATAGCAGCCAGTACTTTTACCAAAGGAGCCTCAATTTCTTCAAACAATGTGCCGGCATTTCGCTGGGGGAGTTCTTTTTCGAACAGTAGTTTTAGCTGTAAGGTAATATCGGTATCCTCAACAGCATATTCGGTTTGTTTATCTAACGGAACAGAACGCATGGAGCGTTGATTTTTTCCTTTTTTCCCAATGAGGGATTCTATAGGTACCGGGCTGTAAGACAAATACGTCTCTGCAAGCACGTCCATATTATGTCGCATATCGGGGTTTATGAGATAATGTGCGATCATAGTATCAAAAAGTTTTCCTTTTACCGGCATTTGGTAATTGGAAAGAACCTTAATGTCATACTTGAGGTTCTGACCTATTTTCTCAATAGTTTCCGATTCAAAAAAAGGCCGGAATTCTTCCAGCAGGGTAATGGCTTCGGTGCGATCTTCGGGGAAGGCAAGATAGTACCCTTTACCGGGTTGCCATGAAAAGGCAATACCTACCAGTTCGGCATTCAGACTTTTAAGGCTGGTGGTTTCGGTATCAAAACAAACACTGGGTTGCTCTAATAATTTGTCAAGAAGCAGTTTTCTGGAAAGGGGAGTGGCTACCAGTTGGTAATAATGTTTCGTGCTTTCAATAGTGTGATATCCGGCATCATTTGTGGTCTCTTGGGCAGCAACGCCTGCGGGTGGGGCAAAAAGGTTAAATTGACCCTGCCCGCCGGAAACCGACTCTTCGTTTACGGTGCCGGTACCGTTTGCTTCCTGTGCCGAAGTGACTTCAAAGGTTTTTTTAAGGTTTTCGGCAAGCCTTCTGAACTCGAGATCCTGAAAAATTTCGAGTACTTTGTCATAGTCAGGCGTATTTAGCTCAAAATCTTTTTCATGAAACTCAACCGGAACGTCCAATAATATTTTTGCGAGTTTTTTAGAAAGCAGGCCCTGTTCTTTAGAAGCTTCTATTTTTTCTTTCATTTTACCTTTAAGCTTATGGGTATTGGCCAGCAGATTTTCGAGACTCCCATATTCTTTCAGAAATTTTTTGGCTGTTTTTTCACCTACTCCGGGTAAGCCGGGTATATTGTCAATGGCATCTCCCATCATGCCCAGAAAATCGACCACCTGCTCAGGGTATTCAATTTCAAATTTTTGCTGAACTTCGGGAATGCCCCAAATATCAATCCCGTTACCCATGCGGGAAGGCCGGTAAAGAAATATATTATTGGAAACGAGCTGGGCAAAATCTTTGTCGGGAGTGACCATATAAGTGATAAAGCCTTGCTTTTCTGCCTGTTTGGCCAGAGTACCTATAATATCATCGGCTTCATAGCCCGGTTTTTCAATACAAGGTATGTGCATGGCTTTCAGGATATCCTGTATGATGGGAACGGCTATTTTAATAGCTTCAGGCGTTTCATCTCTGTTGGCTTTATACTCGGGAAACATTGCCAGACGGGCTTCACTGCCGTCTTTGTCGAAGGCTACTGCCAAATGGTCAGGTTTTTCTCTTTTTATTACATCCAGAAGCGAGTTCATAAAACCCATGATCGCAGAGGTATCCATGCCTTTTGAATTTATGCGTGGATTTTTGATAAAAGCGTAATACCCTCTGAAAATAAGAGCGTAAGCATCTAGAAGAAATAATTTTTTTTGTGACATAGCCTATCTGTAATTAGGGTTTTTGAGTGGAAAATGCATAACTCCATTTCAAAACTACGAAGTTTCTGCCCGCCTGAAAAATTAAATTGCCTTTTACGGCATACATTTTGCTCTTTAGTATGTATATGAATTTTTTTAGTACCAAAGCAGGATCGTTAATTAAAACTTAAAGGGTAATTTGCCTTAGTTTTAATTTTTAGCTTTGTTAAAATATTGTACACTACATACTTATGGCGCGCTGGATCTTTTTTGTTCTTTTTTACATTATTATTGACTGGTATGCTTTCCAGGCAGTTAAGACTGTAACTAAGAATAACTGGATACATTATTTGCATATTCTGCTATCGGTAGTAGTGGTTGGGAATTTCATCTGGCAATTTGCCATGACTGCCGATACGGGAAGAGTACTTACCCAGTCTAAAAGCTATGCTTTTGGCTTTTTACTTACCTTAATGGCTTTAAAAGTTGCTGTACTCCCGTTTCTTTTTGGAGAAGACCTTTTTCGCCTGGGAACAGCGTTCTATCATAAGTTGTTTGGCAGCCGTACCACTTTTGAAATGCCCTCCAGAAGAAGGTTTGTAAGCACCATTGCGTTAGGAGTAGCAGCGGTGCCTTTCGTTTCACTGCTTTATGGTATGTTTAAAGGGAAATATGACTTTAGAGTATTAAAATATACTTTGCACTTTGAGGACCTTCCCGATGCTTTTGACGGGTATCGTCTCACGCAAATAAGCGATATTCACTCGGGAAGCTTTGATAACAAAAATAAAATTGAATATGCTGTTGATCTGATCAATGAACAGGCCTCTGATGTAATTCTTTTTACCGGTGATATGGTGAATAATCTGGCTACCGAGATGCTTCCCTGGAAAGAGACTTTTGCCAAACTCAAAGCTGGTGACGGGATATATTCGGTTCTGGGAAATCACGATTACGGAGATTACGTAGATTGGGATTCTGAAGATGAAAAAACAGCCAACCTCCAATTGCTTAAAGACATACAGAAAGAGATGGGATTTGATCTTCTGTTAAATGAAAGCCGATACCTGGAAAAAGACGGCCAGAAAATTGCGCTGATCGGTGTTGAGAACTGGGGTGTAGGAGGGTTTAAAAAAGCAGGAGACCTTAAGAAAGCTATTGAGAATATTAAAAGTGATGACTTTAAAATACTCATGAGTCATGACCCTACCCATTGGGAAAATCAGGTAGTACAGGACGATTACCATTATCATTTAACGTTAAGCGGCCATACCCATGGTATGCAGTTTGGTATTGAAATACCAGGCTGGATCAAATGGAGTCCGGTAAAATGGCGGTATAAACATTGGGCCGGTATTTATGAAGAACTGGGGCAATACATCAACGTAAATCGTGGTTTTGGCTTTTTAGCATACCCCGGAAGAGTTGGGATATGGCCTGAAATTACCGTAATAGAGCTTAAAAAAGGAACCCCTTCATAATTTTTTGTATCCAAACATTAAAATATGTATATTGCTTACGCGTTTTATACACTACAAGTCTATAATAACGTAAGTTAGCCCCCTGGCAGGTATTTGTTGTGGTGCCCCCCACGTAAGAACATAAATACCTCCTTATCATGAAAAAACATTGGTTAACCTATGTGTTTTTGGTACTTTCTTTCTCTTATGTACCTTTTATTGTAAATGCACAGATCGGAATTGGCAACACAAGCCCCGATCCTTCCTCCATTCTGGATATTCAGTCAACTACTCAGGGGTTACTCACCCCCAGGATGACTACTGCACAGAGAACAGCCATCTCTTCGCCAGCAGAAGGGCTCATGGTATTTGATACCGATTTGAATGCCTTCTACTATTTTAACGGATCAGTATGGACGCGTATGAATGCCGACACTACTACCCGTGATAATTATAAACTAATTAAAAGCGGTGATAACCTGGCTACCGTGCTGGCTGCCGAACTTGCTGCGGGTAGCGGTTCCAGCTACCAGCTCGATGCCAATACCCTGTATGAGATTAACGGTACGGTTGCTTTTGATTTTCCAATAAATCTCAATAATGCCTATATAATAGGAAGAGATACGAATAACGATATTATTACCCGCACCGGGGGCGGAAGTGTTTTTGAAGGAAGTACCGGTGGTTCCTTGCGAACGTTAAGTGTTTATGCTTCAGGTGGTTCCAGTGTTTTTAATCTCAATTTGGGTACTAACGAGAGGTTAATTGCCCAAAGTATGGTAATGGCCGGATTAGGTTCCGGAACGGTTGGTACTATAAGCGGTACGGCAGGCGGTAATAATCTGGTGTTTTTTTCCATTATACAATATTCACTTTTTACCAATGGTATTACTTTCCAGAATTTAGACACCCTGCTCCTTAACAATTTGGGATGGTTGCCCGATAATACGGGAACTATGGAGACCTTGAGCGGTGACTTCAATATCTTTTCACAGTTGGGTGGTTTCATGAATGTAGCTTCGGGATCTACAGGTATAGATGTAAGTGCTAACCCCGTAATTAATGATATTGGTACCTTGCGTAATATTACTTTTGCCGGTGCCGGTACGTATGTAAACGGTTACACTTCAAATTCATTTCCGGGTTTTAATTTTACCAATCAGTGGGAAGTAAACTGTACCGGGATTCCCCGGGAGTCTGATAATAATGCCATTGCCGATTTAAATCAAAATGCTGATATTGGATCTGGAGACCAGACTTTTTTTTCCTCAAATGGTGTAGCCAGCAGGACCAAACTGGCAGGTGCCACCACTTCTAACAATCTTTTTCGTTTTTCATCACCTGTTGATAACCGTCTGGTATATAATGGGGCCAAGTCACGATTTTTCAATCTGGCAGCCACCATTTCTTTTCAATCAAGTGCTAATAATACTATTTATATTTTTTATTTTGCTAAAGGGAATTCAGGTGACCCTACTGCTACTGTTGTTGAGCAGACCCGGGTATATCGGGGCTCCGGTAGCTCGGGAGACGTGGGAGCAGCGGGAATTGTAGGGAAAGTGTTCCTTAATCCGGGAGATTATGTAGAAGTGTGGGGAGAACGTTTTTCAGGAGGCGGAAATGTACTTCTGGTTTCTCTTAATGTAGTGGTTAACTAAAAAGATTTTTAGATTATGAATATCTCCTCTAAATTTATTATAACCCATGAACTCTCTTGCCTTACTCTATAAAGCGTGTTGAAGAACAAGCCCATTTAACAAAGAAAACATACTGCGAGCCCTAAAAATAATAAAGTTTTGATTATCAGTGTAATACATTATGAGTGTTTGAGGTCATAACTACGTACAATAACACGAATAAATCGTTTATTGTTTCTTTTCTCAGGAAATTTTTTGCATGAGTATTTATCTTACTGACCTGGAAATAGAATTCTTTAAATACTTGATAATCAGTAATTTATATTCATTTTAAATAAAAAAAGCTATATTTAACCGTATTTTTAAAGCCCCCCAATAATGATTACGAACACTTTATTTGGTGTACGTATATGTGCGTGTACCTTATTTTTAGTACTTAAAGTAATGGTGGTCTTTCCTCAGGTAGGAATAGGTACTACCACTCCAGACCCTTCTTCTGTATTAGATGTAACTTCGGTAAATAACAATACCGGTGTATTGCTGCCCAGACTTACCACATCCCAACGTAATGCTATTGTTAATCCTGCACAGGGACTCATTATCTATAATACAGACCTGAATACCTTAGAGTATAATTCAGGCACAAGTGCTTCGGCCAGTTGGGTACGTATTATGACATCCAGAGAAACAGAGTCTGTTAAATACACCAGTACCAATACTACTACCGATCTGAGCAGTAATACAAATACCTTTATTACGGTGCCGATATTTGGTACACTCGTTTGGAACGACAACATCTCATTGTTTTCCAATGTTTCTTCTACCTCTATCGAGATAACTGAAGCAGGCAGATATCGCGTGTCTGGTGTTTTGTATATTTCCGGCGGTCGTACTGATCAGATAGCGGTTGGTGTTTTTGTCAACGGGATTCAGCAAAGTGCCCCCGTGGCCAGCAGTGAATCCGGCAGCAGTTTTAATACCAATATTTTAAGCTCTATAGGCTTTTCTGAATTACTGGAACTCTCGGCCAACGATGTTATTAGTTTACGAAGCCGCTCTACTTTTGAGAATGGAACGGTACGATTGGTACAGTTTAATTCTAGAAACTCTTTTATTACGATCGAAAAGATTAATTGAAACTGATGTCTGTATTTAAAAAGTACTGGTACTACTTTTTTAACTTCATTTTTCATATCGCTAGTCAGATAGGTCATATAGCGCAAAAAAGAGTCCGTTTATAGAACTTCTGTTTTTTTATTTGCAATAAAATCAGGAATGTGTATTTTTATTTCCTGATCCCTTTAGTGATGAAGAGTAATTGCAGATATGGTATAACATGTACCATTACGTATGTTTTTCTGAGTGTTTTTTTAGCAAATGCTCAGGTGGGAATTGGTACTACTACTCCCCAGGCCGCACTGGATATCTCAAGTGTAAATTCGGGAATTTTAATTCCGAGGCTTACTACTGCCCAACGTGATGCCATAGCTTCTCCCACAGATGGTATGATGATCTATAATACCGATGAACATGTTTTTCAGTATTACATACCTGCTATCAATAATGCAGCTACTGCTTTGTGGAAGAGTGTAACACGTGCACCTTCGGTAAAATATGTAAGCTCACCTTCAACTCTAAGTGGCGATCTCAGTGACGCCGCCGGCCCGATAGAGGTCCCTATTTTTAATTTTCCTTCTTGGAACGATGACACCGACCTTTTTGGCCCGGTTTCCGGACAAACCTCTATTACCATAGCAGAACCCGGTCGCTACCGTATTACATTTAATGGGTTTTTTGAGGTAACGGCGGGGAGCAGTGCTGTTGTGCAGATATTTGCCAACACGTCGGTTGCTTCATCTGCTGCGGCCACACTTACCAATACAGGTGCTGTTTCCGGGAGCTTTTCGGTGAATTTTACTGAAATACTTCAACTTTCAGGAACTAATACTTCGCTGAGTTTTAGGGTACGTGAAATAGACCCGGGCAGTGATGTAAGACTGGTTAATTCTCCTTTTGGTGGTGCTACTTTTTCGGGTGTTATTATTGAAAAAATAAATTAAAATTGTGGAGAAATCTTATACATGCTGTGAATTTGGGTTTTTTTATTACATTTGATTTATTAATGAGTTAAAAACAAGAGCCATGTCTAAGTTTGGCGAATTAATAGACATTAGTATTCCGGTTTTGTTGGATTTTTATACAGACTGGAATGAGGCGGCAAAAAACATGCATGCAGTGTTACGCGATGTAGCTGCTGCTATGGGTGATAAAGCCAAAGTAATTAAAATTGATGTCGATAAGAATCAGGAGCTGGCCGAAGCTTTACGGGTAAAAGGGCTGCCTACGCTTATGATCTATAAAGAAGGTGAAATGGTATGGCGCCAAAGCGGTGAGCAGGATGCTAATACTCTTATAGGCTTATTGCAGGAATACATATAGCATTCACTTTTGCTGTTTTTAAAGAGTCTTGAACTCAAAACCTTCGTCTTTAAAATGCGACAATACTTTAGGTAGAGCCTGTTTAAGGTTTTTTTCTGCTTTCAGGCTGTCGTGAAAAACAATAATACTACCGTTTACAGAATTTTTAATTACATTTCCGGCACAGGTATCTGGTGAGAGTTCGCGGTTCCAGTCTATTGAAAGTACATCCCACATAATTATTTTATAACCGCTGCGCAATAGTTTTTTTATTTGACGGTAACGCAGTTTTCCGTAGGGAGGGCGAAAAAGGGGCGAATCGATAAACTGTGAAGCTTCTTCCGCATTAGAAAGGTATGTGTCGGTATCGTGTTTCCAGCCATTGAGATGATTAAATGTATGATTTCCTGCACGATGGCCTGCCTCGAGGATTTTGTGATATAATTTGGGATGCTGCACTACATTTTTTCCTATACAAAAAAAGGTGGCTTTGGCCTGATAGGCTTGTAACTCTTTTAATACCCAGTCGGTAACTTCCGGCGTGGGGCCGTCATCAAAAGTGAGATAAACGGCCTTGGTTTTTTCCGGAATGTGCCATGTAAGGCTTGGATATACTTTTTTAAGGAACCACGGAGTACTTGCAGGAACCGGCATTTTCATAACAATAACCAATTTTGGGCTAGTGCCCCTTCTTGTTTTTACAAACGTTGTTTTTTAGTTTACTAAAGATACAACGTTTTCAAAAAATTTGCTTTCCTATTCTGTACTTTCTTCTTCAAAGAAGTGGCTGAATTTTTGTAAATGGCCATTAAAAACATCTACCTCTTTACGCCCCGTTTCTTCATCATCATGCTGTACCATAATATCCAGAATACCACGATATCTGTCAATATTGGTGCGTATTTCTACATATGCATCGTATTGCTCATTTACGGGAAGTGTACTGTAATAGAAAAGGTGTTCCTGATAGATCTTTGCGAGTTGGTAAAACAGATCGCGCGCTTTTTCTTTTTCACCCACCTGGTAAAATCCTTTTACATAGGGCTCGAGGAAAACATAATATCCAAAATGCTCTACCGGCATATGTGCCATAGCCATGTTGATCACATTTTTAGCTTTTTCTGTTTTTCCTTCGTTGATAAGTGTTTCTGCTAATCTGGCGAGATTACTGCGATAAGTAATGCCGTTTCTGCGGGTCTCGGGATCATGATAAATATCTGGGCTTCCGGAGTTGCCCCAGTTCCATTTCATAACGATGTCGTACATGAGGTCACTGTCAATACGCCCCATATCAAAAGGGCTTCCCTGGTTTAAGGAAGTCTTGATAGGAACCAGTTTATATACAAGTCCGTCCAGTTGCAGATAGTCTTTCATCCAGATATATTCTGCTTTATCAAAGCTTCCGCCGGTAAAATAAATGGGCCTTTTCCAGTCGTTATTGGCCAGAATATCCAACATAAGAATACGGTTCTTGGCAATTCCGCTCTCCGGAAGATCAATATCTATGTAATCAACAATCAATGCACTGTCTTTTTCTTTCACTAAACCGCTTTTCAGTACATTTTCTTTATTTACGGGAATGCGTATTTTATTGGTGGGATAATATACCATTTCCAGGTCGCTTTTGGGAATGCCGTTAACGTCCCCTCCGTATTGTTTAATGAGATAACCATATTTGGTTTTGGGATCGTCACTGGCTACCCAGTTCATAAAATCTTTAATGCTCCAGCGTGCTTCGGAAAGGGGTTGATATCGTATAAAATCACGAACTCCCCATGCATATTGGTCATGTCTTAGCTGAGACGGTATGGGGTCACTGTCATAAGCTTTTCGTTTCATCTGGTCAATGTACCAGTCTGTCTGGAAAAGGCTGCTGTTAATAACCCGCACATCGGTTCGGTACTCTTCGATCTCCTGGGCGTACCACAAGCTAAATGTATCATTGTCACCAATAGAGAAGATAATGGCTCCTACATCTTCCTGTACAGAGTCCAGGTAACATAACGGGAGTGACCTTGCAGTGTATTTGCCGGAGCGGTCATGGTCATCCCAGTTTTCATATGCCATGATCCCGGGAGAGGCCACGAGGCATATAAATGTTAAGACCGGTGCGGCTATTTTGGGAGACAGGTATTTTTTAGCTCCATAAAACAGGGAGTAAACCCCCATGCCAACCCAAAGGCTAAATATAAAGAAGGATCCTACTAATGAGTAATCCCGTTCTCGGGGTTCAAAAGGCCGTATATTGGTATAAAATTGTATGGCCAGACCGGTAAGAAGAAAGAAAACCAGTAACACCCAAAACTGTTTTTTATCACGCCTTGCCTGAAAAATAAGTCCTATAATACCTAATAGAAAAGGTAGCATGTAATAGGTGTTACGCCCTTTATTATTAAGTACATCAGATGGAAGGTTTTCCTGTGAACCCAGAAATTTTTCATCAATAAACTTAATGCCACTCAACCAGTTGCCGTTGTTATCATATTTTCCCTGAATGTCATTCTGGCGACCGGCAAAGTTCCACATAAAATAGCGCCAATACATGTAGCCAAACTGGTAATTGATCATAAAACTTATATTGTCCTGGAGCGAGGGTGGTTCTATATTGAGATATTCTCCAAACTGCCTTAAAAAACGAATGTATCCTTCCTCGTCTATTTGTCCGTTACGAAGTCCCTGTTTTACCTGTCTGGCAGTTTCTCTTAGCTCTTCCTGACCAGAGTATTCGGGTTTTATAGTAAAGTTAAGGGGTTTTACATACCGCATATAGTTCTCAGCATGTTCTGAACTCCACATTCGGGGTAAAAAGCCTACATGGTCCTGATGTGAATTGGGTATGGCATCTTTATAGTGATTTACGATAATGTATTTTCCGGTTTTCTCATCGCGTTCGTACTTGGGCTTGTCGTCTTTGCGAGGAGTATCGGGGTCCTGCCCTGCATAAATATCAGAGTAAAAGGTACCGTAAATGGGGCTTTCTACACCGGGATACTGCTCACGGTTGTAATAAGCCAGGAGCAACCTTGCATCTGACGGGTCATTTTCATTAATGGGAACATGTGCATTGGCACGAATGGGTAACATGAGCCAGGATGAGAAACCTATGAACATAAACAACAGGCAAAGTACAATGGTATTAGCGGTAATGAGTTGTTTTTTCTGTGTATAGGTTACGGCCCAGTAAAATACACCTATAAAGAGGAGCCCTACAATAATGGTTCCTGAATTGAAAGGCAGTCCTACTGAGTTAACAAAAAATACTTCACTCCATCCAAAAAGCTGTAAAGTATAAGTTAATGAGAATTTGTAAACAAACATGAGCAGTGCCACTACTGCGATATTGGCCAGTATAAAATTCTTAGTGGTGACCTTTTTATATTTTTTAAAGAAATACAACAGTCCTATGGAAGGAATAGCCAGAAATCCCATGAACTGGATCCCAAAAGTAAGTCCTATAACAAATGCAATAAGTATTAGCCATCGGTTACTTCGGGGTTTATCAAGATTATCTACCCATTTGATCCCGAGCCATAACAGCAAAGCCATAATTAGGCTGGCCATGGCATATACTTCGGTTTCAACGGCATTGAACCAGAAACTGTCTGAGAATGTAAATGTAAGTGCGCCTACAAAACCGCTGCCCAACACAGCAAGTTGTGAGTGCATATTTTCTCTGTCTTCTTTAAAGGTAAGCTTCCCTAACAGGTTTGTGATGATCCAGAAGGCTAAAAGTATGGTAAAGGCACTTGAAAAAACAGACATATAATTAACCATTTTTGCTACCTGCTCTACGTCGGTGGCAAACATGGCAAAAAATGCACCCATGATCTGAAAGAAAGGAGCTCCCGGAGGGTGGCCTACCTGTAACTTGGCAGATGTGGAAATATATTCGCCGCAATCCCAGGAACTAACTGTAGGTTCTACGGTTAGTCCGTAGGTAATAAGTGCTATAAAAAAAACTACCCAACCCAGGATAGTGTCCCATTTTTTGAAATCTTTTGCAGACATTATTTTGTTTTTCAAGTACGAGGCGAATTTAATAATAAATAACAGATTACAAAGGCTTTTAAAAAACCTTAACAGGCGGGATACCAACAGGGTTTTGAAATAAAAACAAAAAATATTTGTGCAAACAAAAGTTTGTTTTAAATTTGCTCCTCGTTTTGCGATGGCCCATGGTGTAACGGTAACACTACTGATTTTGGTTCAGTCATTCAAGGTTCGAATCCTTGTGGGCCAACTACTAAAAAGACCCGTTTTATAACGGGTCTTTTTCTATATAATACATTCTTTTTCAGGTCATTTTAAAAGTAATAACCGGTCTTTGGCTGTGATTGGTAAAATCTTCGGTAATACTTCCGTTAAATATATGAGCGAGTCCTTTTCTTCCATGTGTACTTAATCCTATAAGGTCGGCATTTGTGGAGGCCGAAAAATTAAGGATACCTTTTTCAACAGAAAAGTCATTATAAATATGAATGGTGTGCGGACCTGGATCTACTTTTTCCATGAATGTATGAATTCTATCGGTAATAGCCTGTGTAGTGGCAAAACTGCCGGGAGTATTTACATATAAAAAATGAATATGTGCATCAAATAGTTTGGCAAAGGCTACCCCTTTGAGTAAAGATTCAAAAGACTCAGGTGTAAAATCACAGGCAAAAACAAAATTATCAACCTTAAAATCGTTCATATCTTTTTTAATTACCAATACAGGTACTTTTGCATGACGAACTACTTTTTCTGTTGTAGAGCCTATGACAAATTCTTTAAAACCTGAAGCCCCTCCGGATCCCATGACTACAAGGTCAATTTCATTTTTGCTCACTGCACTGTTTACGGCATCATATGTGCTGGAATCTTCTACGGTTTCAATAACTTTCAGGTCTTTTAAATAAGGCTTGCTCTTGAACTCTTCAAATTTTTGACGGGCCAGTTTCATAAAAAAAATGGCTTCCGGAATATCATTTTTTTCGGCATTAGCCAAATGAAAAGGTAATTCTAAAGAGTGCATTAAATAGAGTTCTGCATCAAACCTGCGTGCAAGCTGCGCTGCGGCTTTGAGGGCGTTTTCAGCAAAATTCGAGAAATCGGTTGGGACAAGAATTCTTTTCATAGTGTTAAATATATAGTTTGCAGGGTACAAAATACAAAATATTATAAGATGAGGAAAAGGGTTTTATGAGTTGAAAAAAAAGTTGTATATTTGCAGCGTTGAAAGAGGTTAAAAGTATACAGAGGGGACGAAAAGTCCCCTCTTTTTATAAGAAGAAATGGTGTTAAAGGAAAAAGTTGTGAAGCTGTTACACGAGGCTCTTGCAGAAAATGAATCTCTGTTTCTAATTAGTCTTACCATTACTCCTGACAATAAGATACATGTAGTGATTGACGGTGATCAGGGAGTTACACTAAATGATTGTGTTACAGTGAGCAGGGCCATAGAGCATCAATTGGATCGTGATGAAACCGATTTTTCTCTGGAGGTAATGTCTCCCGGAGCCTTTGAACCTATCGTGAACCCACGACAATATATAAAGAACATAGGCCGAACACTCGAAATAGAGATGATTGACGGCCAGAAAGCAGAAGGAAAGCTCGATAAAGTAGGAGAAGATACCATTGTGATTTCCTGGAAAGAACGAGAGCCCAAACCCTTAGGTAAAGGGAAAATAACGGTAAAGAAAGAAAAGGAAATTTTATTTCCTGATATTGTAAAAGCGAAAGTGAAGATAAAATTTTAATTAAAAGTATGACATGGAAAATCTTGCGTTGATCGATTCATTTTCTGAGTTTAAGGATGATAAACTCATTGATCGTGTAACACTAATGGCCATTTTGGAAGATGTGTTTAGAAATGCGCTTAAGAAAAAGTACGGTTCAGACGATAATTTTGATATTATTATCAACCCCGATAAAGGGGATCTTGAAATTTGGAGAAACAGGATCGTAGTGGCAGATGGAGAAGTAGAAGAGCCTAATCAGGAAATATCACTTTCTGAAGCGAGAAAAATAGAACCTGATTTTGAAGTAGGCGAAGATGTGTCAGAAGAAGTAAAGTTAAAAGACCTTGGAAGAAGAGCTATTTTAGCGTTACGGCAAAATCTTATTTCTAAGATACATGAGCATGATAATACCACCATATACAAGCAGTTTAAAGATATGGTGGGTGAAATATACACGGCAGAGGTACACCATATACGTCATAAAGCAGTGATCTTGCTGGACGATGAAGGGAATGAGATCATTTTGCCTAAGGAAAAGCAAATACCTTCCGACTTTTTTAGAAAAGGAGAGAATGTAAGAGGTATTATTGAAAGTGTGGAACTCAAGGGTAATAAACCCGCTATCATTATGTCACGCACGTCTCCCGGGTTCCTTGAAAAACTTTTTGAGCAGGAGATCCCGGAAGTATTTGACGGCCTGATATCTGTGAAAAAAGTAGTGAGAATACCCGGTGAAAAAGCAAAAGTAGCCGTAGATTCTTATGATGACCGAATTGACCCCGTTGGGGCTTGTGTGGGAATGAAAGGTTCCCGAATACACGGAATTGTAAGAGAACTGGGAAATGAAAATATAGATGTTATTAATTATACCAATAACATACAACTGTTTATAAGCAGAGCTTTGAGCCCTGCAAGAGTTACTTCGATCTCTTTAAATGAAGAGACCAAACATGCGGAGGTAATTCTTAAACCCGAAGAAGTCTCCAAGGCCATAGGTAAAGGTGGTTACAATATACGTTTGGCAGGACAGCTTACAGGGTATGAGATTGATGTGTACAGAGAAGGTGTAGAGGAAGATGTAGAACTCACAGAATTCTCTGATGAAATTGATGCCTGGATCATAGAAGAGTTGAAGAAAATAGGCTTGGATACGGCAAAAAGTGTTCTGGATCAGGATGTGAATTTCCTCGTGAAACGTACCGATCTGGAAGAAGAAACTATATTAGAAGTAAGAAAAATTCTTAAAGAAGAATTCGAAGATTAATTTTTTGAGGTAAAAACAATTATGGCTGAAAACGCAACAATGAGGCTTAACAAGGTTTTAAGAGAACTGAACATTTCACTGGACAGGGCGGTTGAGTTTCTTGCATCTCACGGACATGAGATTGAGGCAAGACCCACTACCAAAATCACAAAGGAAGTGTACACTATTCTTTTAGACGAGTTTCAGACTGACAAAAGTAAAAAAGTGGCTTCCAAAGAAGTGGGAGAAGAAAAGAGAAAAGAAAAAGAAGCCATACGTCAGGAACTTGAAAAAGAGCAGGCACAAAAAAGAATAGTACGTGAGGACCATGAGGTTATTCGTGCTAAAGGAAATCTTAGCGGTTTGAAAACTGTTGGGAAAATTAATCTCGACCCTGTTGCTGAAGAGAAAGAAGAAACAAAGGAAAAACCGATAGAACAGGCTGTTGTTGCGGAGCCCGAAGCATTGGTTGAACCTGAAGTTGTTGAAGAAACTCCTCAGCCGGAAGTGCAGGAACACCCTGTAAAAGCCACTCCTGAGCCTGAAGAAAAAGTTGAACAAAAAGCTCCTGTAAAACAGCCTGAGCCTAAACCCGAGCCTCAGCCTCAACCCAAACCCAAACCCAAGACCATAGAAAAAACAGAAAAAGCGGAAGTAAAAAAAGAAAGCCCGGAAGAAACAGCAGAGCCCGACAGGATAAAGACCAATTATCAAAAACTAAGCGGCCCGAAAGTTACCGGAGAGAAAATAGACCTCACCAAGTTCAATAAGCCTAAAAAGAAAAAAGAAGAACCCAAGACCGCCAAAAGTGACACTGCTGCAGATCGTAAGCGCAAAAGAAAACGTATAAGTAAAGATGATAGCGGCAGAAGTTCAGGTTTTGGGGGGCAAAGAAGATTTCCTGATAAGGGTAAAAAAGGAGTAACAAAGCGTCCTGCGGCGGTTAAAGTTGAGCCTACCGAAGAAGAAGTACAAAAGCAGGTGAGAGAGACCCTTGAAAAACTACAGGGTAAGACAAGCCGTTCTAAAGGAGCTAAATACCGAAAGGAAAAAAGAGATATCCATAAGCAGAAATCTCAGGAAGAGATTGCAATGCAGGAGATGGAAAGTAAAGTGCTTAAGGTGACAGAGTTTGTTACCGTTGCCGAAGTGGCGACCATGATGAATGTTTCAACGACCCAGGTAATTTCTGCCTGTATGTCACTGGGTATTATGGTGACCATGAACCAGCGCCTCGATGCTGAAACCCTTTCTATTGTAGCTGATGAATTTGGGTACGAAGTAGAGTTTATTACCGCAGATATTGAGGAGGCCATCCAGGAGGAAGAAGACAGCCCGGAAGACCTGAAACCAAGAGCGCCTATAGTAACCGTAATGGGACACGTAGATCACGGTAAGACTTCATTACTGGATTACATACGCCAGGAAAACGTAATAGCCGGTGAAAGCGGTGGGATCACCCAGCACATTGGTGCCTATGGGGTTTCGCTGGATAACGGACAGAAAATTACATTTCTTGATACACCAGGTCACGAAGCCTTTACGGCTATGCGGGCCAGGGGAGCACAGGTAACAGATTTAGCCATTATTGTTATTGCTGCAGATGATGATGTGATGCCTCAAACCAAAGAGGCGATAAGCCATGCACAGGCAGCAGGGGTGCCTATCGTGTTTGCCATTAACAAGGTAGATAAGCCAAATGCCAACCCTGAAAAAGTAAAAGAAAGTCTGGCTAATATGAACTTGTTAGTAGAAGACTGGGGAGGAAAGATACAATCGCAGGATATTTCAGCCAAGACCGGTACGGGTATTAAAGAATTGCTTGAAAAAGTATTGCTGGAAGCTGAAATTCTTGAATTGCGTGCAAATCCTGAAAAACAGGCAAACGGTACCGTAGTAGAGGCCTTTTTAGATAAAGGAAGAGGGTATGTGGCCACTATACTCGTGCAGGCAGGTACACTTCGTATTGGAGATTACGTGCTGGCCGGAAAAAATAGCGGAAAAGTAAAAGCAATGTTCGATGAACGTGGTAAAACAATAGAGTTAGCAGGGCCTTCAACACCTATATCCATTTTAGGACTGGATGGAGCGCCCCAGGCCGGAGATAAGTTTCATGTGTTTGATGACGAAAAAGAAGCCAAGCAAATCGCAGCCAAAAGAACACAGTTGCAAAGAGAGCAATCAGTCAGGACACAAAGACATATTACACTGGATGAGATTGGAAGGCGTATTGCTCTGGGAGACTTTAAAGAGTTGAACATTATTCTTAAAGGTGATGTGGACGGATCAGTTGAAGCACTTACTGATTCTTTCCAGAAATTATCTACCGATGAAATACAGATCAATATTATTCATAAAGGTGTCGGGCCTGTAACTGAGTCTGATGTACTCCTGGCTTCAGCATCAGATGCGATTATTATAGGGTTTAACGTAAGACCTATGGGTAATGCACGTTCTATAGCAGATAAGGAAGAAATTGATATTAGGATGTATTCCATTATCTACGATGCCATCAACGACTTGAAAGATGCGATGGAAGGAATGTTGTCGCCGGTTATGAAAGAAGAAATTACCGGTACTGCAGAGATCAGAGAAACTTTCAAGATCTCCAAGATTGGTACTATTGCCGGTTGTATGGTGACTGATGGTAAGATATTCCGAAATTCAAGCATACGCCTCATAAGAGACGGAGTGGTCATATTTACCGGAGAGCTTTCTTCTTTAAAGCGTTTTAAAGATGATGTGAAAGAAGTTTCCAAGGGGTATGACTGTGGTATGCAGGTAAAGAATTACAACGATATTAAAGAAGGCGATATTATTGAAGCTTTCCAGGAAGTAGCAGTGAAAAAGAAACTGAAATAATAAAAATAGTAAAGGTTATACGAAAAAAGCAGTCCTGAAAAGGACTGCTTTTTTATTCGGGTAATGCAATATAATCGCTTTCTCCCGGTACCATTGGGAAATCATAATTTTTCCAGCGTAGCTTGGCACGTTCTATTTTTTCCTTATCTGTAGAGACAAAATTCCAAAAAATATGCCGTTCTTCAGGAAAAGGCATCCCTCCAAAAATTAGAAGATGAGTATTGGCCGTTAAATGTATATCGCATTGATTATTGGTTTTAGAAACCAGCATATTACCTTGTTCAATACGTTCATTACAAGCTTCTATGGCCCCTTTTACCACACAAATACCAATTTCTCCTTTCAGATTGTTGTTAGCACTAAAATAAGTATCCCGGGTACAGGTGAGTTCTAACATAAATAGTTCGGAGTACACGGGAACAGGTGATACTTTTCCAAAGGCTTCGCCGGCTACCAGCGTAAAAGAGATGTGGTGGTCATGCCATTTGGGAAGCTCATGAGCGCCGTAATGAAAAAACTCAGGTTCCATTTCTTCCAGATTTTTGGGTAGGGCAACCCATATTTGAAAACCGTGAACAGGGTGTTTTTTACCATCGCGCAATGCCTTTGGTGTACGTTCGGTATGTACAACCCCTTTTCCTGCGGTCATCCAGTTTACAGCTCCGGGAGTAATTTCCTGAACGCTCCCTATACTGTCTTTATGTAATACACTTCCTTCAAATAAATACGTTAGTGTTGAAAGACCTATGTGCGGGTGCTGGCCAATATCCATATAATTACCCGGGGAAACAAAAGAGGGCCCCATATGATCTATAAAAATAAAAGGGCCAACCATTCTTTTTTTTCTAAATGGAAGCAGTCTTCCTACCAGAAAAGAACCTATATCGCGGCTTCTTTCTGCTATGATCAGTTTTTGATTAGACATAAGGTGAGAACTTAAGGCATAAGTATAAAGGCCCCCGGATATTTCTTTTTGACTTCAATTAATTTCCGGTCGGCTTCCAGTCGTGTTCTGAATTTACCAACACGCACTTTGTAATTCGGGCTTTCAAAAGAAATGTCACAATCCCAGTCTGTAAACCGAAGCTGAAAATCTGATTTTACGATTTTGGCTCTCTCTAATCTCCCGTTATAGATCTGGATCATGAAAAACTTTTTTTCAAAGTCTTTTTTGTTGAGATCTGTTTTTAGAGCCATTAATTTATCAATTCCGGGAGGTTGATCTATAGTAACTACCGCTTCCTGTCCCACCATGGTCGTAGAGGAAATCAGTAATAAAAAAAATAGAGATCGGAAATTAAAACGAGCTAAATTTCTCATTGTTAGCAGTATTTATTACAAAGTTAAATTTTTAATTGGATACGTGTGTAAAAAAGATTATTTAGAACGGATATAAATTAAACATTAACACATAGGCAACATTTCCCAAATGGAGTCTATGTCGTATTTTTGTGAGCGAATTTACAGGAAGGGTGTTTTTACAGGTGAAAAACCATGTTAAAAGACCATACCAAATAAGTAGATAATACATATTTTTGATATGAGAAAGGTGATTCACCGCAATTCAATTTCCAGAATTTTTGGTTTTAGCCTGGCAGTTCTGCTGGCATTTTCAACGTCTCTTTTTGCTCAGGAAGCAGATACCCAGGTGGCAAATGATCTGGGTGGCGATCCCGAAAACGGTAAAGCTTTGTTCAAAGCCAATTGTGCTGCGTGTCACGCGTTGAACAAACGTATGACAGGTCCGCCTCTTGCCGGTATTGCAGATAAGTATGATCGTGAATGGCTTTATAGCTGGATACGTAACAGTGCTGCTATGATCGCCGATGGTGATCCTCAGGCTATTGCGATCTGGGAGGAGTACAACAGAGTTCCGATGAATGCTTTTCCGCAATTGTCAAATGAAGATATAGATGATATCATTGCCTATACTATGGCTCCTCCTCCTGCGCCTGCGCCTGCTGAAGCAGATGGTGCTCCGGTAGAGGTGGCAGATCCTTCCGGTGTGCCTAATGAGATTATTCTCGTGGGTCTCGCCCTTGTTTTTGCTATGTTGGTAGTGATGTTGTTATTAGTGAACAAAACACTAAAACGTATTGCTTTAGCAAATGGTATTCAGCTTGAAGAAGAGCAGGAAAAGAGATTGCCCGTTTGGAGAGCATTTGCTCAAAATCAGTTTTTAGTACTGGTAACCGTTATCTTCCTGCTGTTGGGAAGTGCCTATTTTGCATATGGTTATTTTATGCAAATAGGAGTGGATCAGGGATACATGCCTGTTCAGCCTATTCATTACTCACATAAAATTCATGCAGGATATAATGGTATAGATTGTAAATACTGCCACTCATCTGCCAGAGTTTCTAAGCATTCCGGCATACCGTCCCTAAATGTTTGTATGAACTGCCACAAAAGCATTTCCGAATACACCGGGGAAGAAGATCTTGCTAACGGATACACACGTGAGTTTTATACCAAAGAGATTAAGAAGTTGTATGAAGCAGTGGGTTGGGACGAAGAAACACAAAGTTACACGGGAGAGACAAAACCTGTGAAATGGGTGAGGATTCACAATTTGCCTGACTTTGCTTACTTTAATCATGCTCAGCACGTTACTGTTGCAGGTATTGAATGTCAAACCTGTCATGGCCCGGTAGAAGAGATGGAGATTATGTATCAGCACGCGCCATTAACTATGGGCTGGTGTATAAATTGCCACCGTGAAACGAATATAAAAATAGAGGGCAACGAGTATTATGAAAAGATACACGAAGAGCTTTCCAAGAAATACGGTGTTGAAAAGCTTACTGCTGCGCAGATGGGTGGTTTAGAGTGCGGTAAGTGCCACTACTAATATATTTTAAAATTAAAGAGCTAATATCATTCTATAAATATGGCATCAAACAAGAAATACTGGAAAAGTGTTGAAGAACTGAACCCTGAAAGTTCAGTAGTGGAAACGCTAAAACAGAATGAGTTTGTTGAAGAAATTCCGGTTGATGATTTTCTGGGGGATAAAGATAATCTTGAAGCCTCCTCTACCAGCCGAAGGGATTTCCTTAAATACGTGGGTTTTAGTACGGCTGCAGCTTCATTGGCAGCCTGTGAAGGCCCGGTTATCAAGTCTATACCTTATGTAGTTCAGCCGGAACAAATTCGTCCCGGTGTGGCAAATTTTTATGCTACTACCATTGCAGACGGGTATGATTTTGCTAGTATTCTGGTAAAAACACGTGAAGGACGGCCTATTAAAATAGAAAATAATACAGATGCAATTATAAACGGAGGTGCCAATGCCAGAGTTCAGGCTTCCGTATTGTCACTTTATGATAGTTTGAGAGTTCAGGGCCCTAAGTTAAATGGCGAATATGTGTCATGGAACGATCTTGATGCTGCTGTAGTTTCCAGGTTCAATGCATTAAAAGATAGTGGCAAGCAGGTAGTATTCCTTACACAAACATATGCCAGCCCCTCCACTAACAGGTTGATGGGTGAGTTTGTTGAGAAGTATCCTAATGCAAAACACATAACATACGATGCTATTTCAGAAGATGCAGCTTTAGATGCATTTCAGATAAAATACGGTAAAAGAGCGCTTGCTGATTATGATTTTTCAAAGGCAGACGTTATTGTTTCCATAGGTGCAGATTTTTTAAGTGACTGGCAGGGTGGAGGATATGATGATGGCTACGCGAAAGGCAGAATTCCAGCCAATGGTAAAATGTCACGTCATATTCATTTTGAGGCCAATATGTCTCTTACCGGAGCGAATGCAGACAAGCGCATTCCGCTAACACCTTCACAGCAAAAAGTTGCTTTAGCACATTTATACGGGTATGTCAACAATGTTTCGGTAGGGGGTGATCTCCCCGAAAATGTAGAACAGGCCCTTAAAAGTGCAGCTGCACAATTGCGCAAAGCAGGTAGCAGAGGTGTTGTGGTAACCGGAATTCAGGATATCAACGCCCAGGCACTTGCATTGGTGCTTAATGAAAACCTGGGGAGTGAAGTTATAGATGTAAAAGCGCCCAGAATGGTGCGACAGGGTAATATAAAAGAAGTAAATCAGCTTGTGGCAGATATGAAATCCGGTCGTGTTGGTGCTTTGGTGATGAGCGGTGTAAATCCCGCCTATACGCTTCCCAATGCTTCTGAGTTTATGGAAGCACTCGCTAATGTAGATCTGTCAGTTTCATTTACTATGAAAGAAGATGAAACAGCGGCAGGTGTAACCTTTGTGGCAGCAGCCCCTCACTACCTGGAATCCTGGGGTGATGTTGAGATGAAATTAGGACACTACAGTCTTACACAACCCGCCATAAGGCCTTTGTTTGATACCAGACAGCTTCAGGACGCAGTATTGAAATGGTTAGGAAGTGATAAAGCATATTACGATTACATAAAAGAAACCTGGACAACCGAGGTTTTAGGTACAACGCAATGGAACAAAGCCTTACATGATGGTGTTTTTGTTAAAACCGCTATAGAAGCAGATGCTACCGAAATGTCGCAAACTTCTGCTCCCGTTGAAGAAGCAGGTCAGGAAGCTGCCGGCTTTGCTGTGGCTTCTGCTGTAAGAATGCTTTCACAGGCATCTTCAAACGGACTTGAGCTTACTCTGTATCCTAAAGTTGGTATGGGAGACGGGCAACAGGCCAATAACCCCTGGTTACAGGAATTTCCAGACCCTATTACCAGAGTTTCATGGGATAATTACCTGACCATCTCGGCTGCTGATGCTGCCGGTTCTTTCAAAAACTGGAACGTAGCCAACGGAGGACTTAACGGTAGTTATGCCAGAGTACTTCTTGCAGATGGAACGTCTCTTGATAAAGTACCTGTAATTATACAACCCGGACAGGCAAAAGGTTCTGTAGGTTTGTCGTTTGGTTATGGTAAAAAACCCGGCATGAAAGCAGAAATGCAAACCGGTGTAAACGCATATACACTGTACAAAGATTTTAACAATGTACAGTCAATAACACTGGAAACAGTATCGGGAGAACATGAGTTTGCCTGCGTACAGCTTCATAACACCCTTATGGGTAGAGGCGATATCGTGAAAGAAACTACCTTGGAAATATTTAATACGAAAGATGCCAAACATTGGAATGAAAAACCACACGTTTCACTAGATCACCAAAATGTAGATGCAGTTTCAGTAGATCTTTGGGATACGTTTGATCGTTCTATAGGGCATCATTTCAATCTTTCCATAGATCTTAATGCATGTACCGGTTGCGGTGCATGTGTGATCGCCTGTCATGCTGAAAACAATGTGCCCGTTGTTGGAAAGGCAGAAGTGCGTAAGTCGCGAGACATGCACTGGCTTCGTATTGACCGCTATTATTCATCAGAAGAAACCTTTGAGGGAGATAATGAAACGAAAGATGGTATTTCAGGACTAAGTGATTCGCTTTCTACTTTTGGAGAGATGGAGAAAGCATCTGAGAACCCTCAGGTAGCTTTTCAGCCTGTAATGTGCCAGCACTGTAATCATGCGCCTTGTGAAACCGTATGTCCTGTAGCGGCTACCTCTCACAGTCGTCAGGGGCAAAACCATATGGCGTACAACCGCTGTGTGGGTACACGTTACTGTGCTAACAACTGTCCTTATAAAGTACGTCGTTTTAACTGGTTCCTTTACAGTGATAACAAAGAGTTTGACTACCATATGAATGATGACCTTGGTAAAATGGTTATCAATCCTGATGTGAACGTACGTTCGCGGGGAGTTATGGAAAAATGTTCTATGTGTATTCAAAAAACACAAAAAACGATACTCGATGCAAAAAAAGAAGGCAGAGAGGTAAAAGATGGTGAATTCCAAACGGCTTGTTCATCAGCGTGTTCCTCAGGAGCTATGGTGTTTGGTGATGTTAATGATAAAGAGAGTGAAGTAGCCCGTCTTAAAGATGATAACAGAATGTATCACCTGCTTGAGCATGTAGGTACCCGTCCTAACGTGTTCTATCATGTAAAAGTGAGAAATACAAACGAAGCTTAATAGTAACTAATAAAGACAATTATATAAGGATATGGCGTCGCATTACGAAGCACCTATACGAAGACCCCTGGTTACCGGAGATAAGACCTATCACGATGTAACGGTAGATATTGCAGCTCCGGTAGAGGGAAGGGCCAACAAGCAGTGGTGGATTGTATTTTCCATTGCGTTAGTAGCGTTTCTTTGGGGGTTAGGATGTATTATTTATACCATTTCCACAGGTATTGGTACTTGGGGATTAAATAAAACGGTAGGATGGGCCTGGGATATCACCAACTTTGTTTGGTGGGTTGGTATCGGTCACGCAGGAACCCTTATATCGGCAGTATTACTGTTATTCCGTCAAAAATGGAGAATGGCTATTAACCGTTCTGCAGAAGCGATGACAATTTTCTCAGTGGTACAGGCAGGATTGTTCCCTATTATACACATGGGACGTCCCTGGTTAGGTTATTGGGTGTTACCTATCCCTAATCAGTTCGGTTCTTTATGGGTGAACTTTAACTCACCACTGCTGTGGGACGTATTTGCGATCTCTACTTATCTTTCGGTTTCACTTGTTTTCTGGTGGACAGGGCTTTTACCCGACTTTGCCATGATAAGGGACCGTGCAGTAAAACCTTTTCAGAAAAAAGTATATAGTATTCTTAGTTTCGGGTGGACCGGAAGGGCTAAAGACTGGCAACGCTTTGAAGAAGTGTCACTGGTATTGGCAGGTCTCGCCACCCCTCTTGTACTTTCAGTACACACTATTGTATCATTTGACTTTGCCACTTCGGTAATCCCCGGATGGCACACAACCATATTCCCGCCTTACTTTGTGGCAGGTGCTATCTTTTCAGGTTTTGCAATGGTGAATACCCTATTGATCATAATGAGAAAAGTGGTACACCTTGAAGACTATATTACAGTGCAACATATAGAACTCATGAACATAGTAATCATGATCACAGGTTCTATAGTAGGATGTGCCTATATTACCGAGTTATTCATAGCATGGTACTCTGGTGTAGAATATGAACAGTACGCTTTCCTAAACAGGGCTACCGGTCCTTACTGGTGGGCATACTGGGCCATGATGACCTGTAATGTATTCTCTCCTCAGTTTATGTGGTTTAAAAAACTTAGAACCAGTATCATGTTCTCATTTATCATTTCAATCGTGGTAAATATAGGGATGTGGTTCGAGCGATTCGTAATTATCGTTACGTCTCTTCACAGAGATTACCTTCCTTCATCATGGACCATGTTCTCCCCCACATTCGTAGATATAGGAATTTACGTAGGTACCATAGGTTTCTTCTTTGTATTGTTCCTTTTATATGCGAGAACATTCCCTGTAATTGCTCAGGCCGAAGTAAAGACTATTTTAAAGTCTTCAAGTGATAAATATAAAAGATTGAGAGAAGCCGGAAAGCCACTTTACCAAATGCCGGAAACAGCACCTTTAATTGAAAAAGGGGATAATACTAATGCTGTGACTGCTATCGATCTTGAACAAAATGCTGAAAAGATCAGTGCTCTTGTTGCCAGTATAGGAACATTTGATAAAGAGATACAAAAACCGGATAACCTTAAGAAAATTAACGGAATAGGCCCGGTAATGGAAAAAACTTTAAACCAGATCGGTATCTATACGTTTGATCAGGTAAGTAAAATGACCGAAAACGAATATCGTTTACTGGATGAGATTACCGGATCATTCCCGGGAAGAGCACAACGTGATGATTGGGCCGGCCAGGCTGAAAACCTTAAAAATCAGTAACCGTATGAGTACGAAAGTAGTACAAGCACTGTATCAGGATGACGATATCCTTATGAACGCCGTTAAAAAGGTAAAAGCAGCACACTATCATATAGAAGAAGTGTATTGCCCCTTTCCGGTGCACGGCCTTGATAAAGCTATGGGGTTACAACCTACAAGGCTTGCCATTACAGCCTTCATGTATGGGTGTTTGGGCCTTACGGTAGCCATAACCATGATGAATTATATCATGATAGATGACTGGCCTCAGGACATTGGTGGAAAACCCAGTTTTAGCTTTTTTACCAACATGCCTGCATTTGTACCTATTATGTTTGAAATGACAGTCTTTTTTGCGGCACACCTTATGGTAATTACGTTTTATATGCGTAGTAAGTTGTGGCCATTTAAAAAAGCAGAGAACCCCGATGTTAGAACCACTGACGATCACTTCTTAATGGAGGTGGCCGTAAACGGAAATGAAGAAGAAATTACAGAGCTGCTTAAAGGCACCGGCGCAGTGGAAATAAAAATTTCAGAAAAGCATTAAAATAAGATATGAGAAGCTTTATCAATATAGGAATAGTTTTAGTAGCTGCTATCAGCCTTATATCATGTGCTGACAGTTCAAGGCCAAACTATCAGTTTTTCCCAAATATGTATGAGCCCGTAGGTTATGAAACCTATGGAGAGTCTGCTTTTCCAAACGGAATGGAAGCACAACTTCCTGCAGACAATACAATAAAAAGAGGCTGGATGCCTTATGCGTATGAGAATACGCTGGAGGGTAAAGAACTGGCACGAGCAGAACTAAAAAGCCCTCTGGATTCTCTTAATATTGAAGCAGATATGGCTTCCGGGAAACAATTGTACGATATTTATTGTGCTGTATGCCATGGAGGTAAAGGTGCTGGCGACGGAATACTTGTAAAACGCGAAAAAATACTGGGCGTACCCAACTATAAAGACCGTGATATTAATGAAGGTACCACCTACCACGTAATTTATCACGGTATCAACTCAATGGGGTCATATTCTTCACAATTAAACGAAGAAGAGCGTTGGCAGGTTTCCATATACGTTATGAAACTTAGAGAAGATTTATTAAAATAATTAATAGACAGAGTCAGGATATGTACACGTTTTCAAATAGGTTAAGAACAGCTTCCATCATACTGATGGTTCTGGGTGTTCTTGGATTAGGATACGGTTTTTTAAGTGCACCATCAACCATTGAAGAAGCCAAAGCCCTTGCGGCGGCTTCGGCAGATCATGGTCACGGTGCTGCGACCCATCACGAAGAGTCGGCCAGCCATGATACAGGTCATGCTGAAGAGGCTGGAGCGCATCACGGTGATGAGCACGGTCACGGAGCAGCACACGATAAGCACACACTTGACCAATATAAAAATAAGCCGTGGGCAGCATTATACGTAGCAGCACTCTTCTTTATGCTTATTTCTTTAGGAGTTTTAGCTTTTTATGCAATTCAGCGGGCAGCACAAGCAGGTTGGTCTCCTGTGCTTTTCAGAGTAATGGAAGGTATCACTGCTTACCTGTTACCAGGAGGTGTTATCGTTTTTGTAATCTTGGTTTTGTCTTCTCTGCATATGAACCACCTTTTTGTTTGGATGGATGCCGATGTAGTGGCTAACGATAAACTTATTCAAGGGAAAGTAGGATACCTGAATGTTCCTTTCTTCCTTATCCGGGCAGCCATTTATATTGGAGGATGGTATGCTTACAGACATTTTTCAAGAAAATTCTCCATTGCACAGGATACCGCAGACGATAATCGCTACTTCAAGAAAAACTTCAGAATATCAGCTGCGTTTCTCGTATTCTACCTGATAACTGAATCGATGATGTCCTGGGACTGGATCATGAGCTTAGATCCTCACTGGTTCAGTACATTGTTTGGATGGTACGTATTCGCAAGTATGTTTGTATCAGGTATCACCGTAATTGCCATGATTACTATTTACCTGAAATCAAAAGGGTATCTTGAGCACGTAAACGACAGTCATATTCATGACCTCGCCAAGTTTATGTTTGCTATTAGTGTTTTCTGGACCTATTTGTGGTTTTCACAATTTATGCTTATTTGGTATGCCAACATACCTGAAGAAATAACGTATTTTGTAACACGTTTTAACGATTATAAATTACCTTTCCTGGGAATGTTAGTTATGAACTTTGTTTTCCCGTTATTAATACTTATGAATAGTGATTATAAAAGAATTAACTGGTTTGTTATTACTGCCGGAATAGTAATTCTTTTGGGTCACTATGTAGATTTCTTTGTGATGATTATGCCTGCTACCGTAGGAGATAAATGGTTTATAGGTATAGCCGAGATTGGAGGGATTTTATTTTTCTTGGGGCTGTTTATTTTTATTGTGTTTACAGCACTTACCAAAGCACCTTTATTACCCAAAAGGAATCCTTTTATTGAGGAAAGCAAACATTTTCATTATTAATTTTAATTATTTAAAGTAACAGCACTAGATACGATGACGACTTTATTAACGATTGTAGTTCTCATACTTGTTTTTATCGCCATCTGGCAGATGACCAAAATATTTGAATTGTCACAGGCAGGTACAGAGAGGTCTGAGGTAGCCAATGATAAGGATAATAACATGAACGGATACCTCATGTTTGCCTTCCTTATTTTTATTTACCTTTTAACTATTTACTCTTTCTGGAAATGGGGGAAAGTATTGCTCGCTGAGCCGGCGTCAGAACATGGCGTAGATTATGATCTGTTAATGCTGATCTCAATGGTACTTATTTTCTTTGTGCAGACAGTTACACAGGCCCTTTTGCATTATTTTGCATTTAAGTATCGCGGACAAAAAGGGAAAAAGGCTCTTTTTTATGCAGATAATGATAAGCTTGAGTTTATATGGACTATTATCCCGGTGGTAGTACTGGCAGGTCTTATTTTATATGGCCTTTACACCTGGACCAATATTATGGATATCAATGAAGATGAAGGCGACCCTATAATCATAGAGTTATATGCGCAGCAGTTTAACTGGAAAGCCCGCTATGCCGGAGACGATAACGTTTTGGGAGATGCCAACGTTCGTTTCCTTCAGGATTTTGGCGGAAGAAATATGGTAGGAATTGATGCGTCTGATAAAAATGGTATGGACGATGTAGTGGTGACCAATGAACTACACCTGCCGGTAAATAGGAAAGTGATCTTTAAGATGCGTTCTCAGGATGTACTGCACTCAGCATATATGCCTCACTTCCGGGCACAAATGAACTGCGTACCGGGAATGATCACTCAATTCTCATTTACCCCTACCATAACTACTGCAGAGATGCGACTGAACCCTGATATAGTAGATAAAGTACTTAGAACAAATAAGATTAGAGCCGATAAAAATAAAAATCTCCCCGAAGGAGAAGAACCTCTTGACCCATGGGAGTTTGATTATATACTTTTGTGTAATAAGATTTGCGGTACGTCACACTATAACATGCAAATGAAAATTGTAGTTGAAACTGAAGAAGAATTCAATGCATGGCTTAAGGATCAGCAGACTTTCGGACAAATGATAGCAGCTGAATAACACTCTGCTGTAGAAAAGGAAAAAGAAATAAAAGCGAATTAATAAAGAGATTATGTCAGCAACAGCACACGCACACGTAGAAGATCATTCACACGATCACGGACATCATCATAAGGAAACATTTGTTACAAAATATATTTTTAGCCAGGATCATAAGATGATCTCTAAGCAATACCTTATTACCGGTCTTATTATGGGCTTTATCGGTATTGCTATGTCATTGCTTTTCAGAATGCAGTTGGCCTGGCCGGGAGAGTCCTTCAAAATTTTTGATGTTCTTCTGGGTAAATGGTCAACAGATGGAGTAATGGATCCCAATATTTACCTTGCACTGGTTACTATTCACGGTACCATTATGGTATTTTTTGTCTTAACCGCAGGGCTTAGTGGTACATTTAGTAACCTTTTAATACCACTTCAAATTGGAGCGCGAGATATGGCCTCCGGTTTCCTTAATATGGTATCTTACTGGTTGTTTTTCCTTTCCAGTGTGATTATGGTAATTTCTCTGTTCGTAGAAGCAGGTCCGGCATCTGCAGGGTGGACAGTATATCCTCCGTTAAGTGCTTTGCCGCAGGCACAACCTGGTTCCGGCGCAGGTATGACCTTATGGCTGGTATCTATGGCCGTCTTTATCGCTTCATCGCTGCTAGGTTCTCTTAACTACGTAGTTACCGTATTAAACCTTAGAACCAAAGGAATGTCAATGACCAGATTACCACTTACCATTTGGGCATTTTTTATTACTGCTATCATTGGTATCGTGTCGTTCCCCGTTCTATTATCGGCAGCACTGCTGTTAATTATGGATCGTAGTTTTGGTACTTCTTTTTTCCTTTCAGATATTTTTATACAGGGAGAAGTTTTACACTATCAAGGAGGATCTCCGGTATTATACGAACACCTTTTCTGGTTCTTAGGTCACCCTGAGGTATATATTGTACTGTTACCGGCATTGGGTATTACTTCTGAAGTAATTGCTACAAATGCCCGAAAACCAATTTTTGGATATAGGGCCATGGTAGCTTCTATTATAGCTATTGCCTTCCTCTCTACCATTGTATGGGGTCACCACATGTTTATATCAGGTATGAATCCTTTCCTGGGTTCAGTATTTACCTTTACCACCTTATTAATTGCGATCCCTTCAGCAGTAAAAGCATTTAATTACATCACGACTCTATGGAAAGGGAATTTGCAGTTTAACCCTGCCATGTTGTTTTCCATAGGTTTGGTTTCTACCTTTATCACAGGAGGTCTTACCGGTATTATTCTGGGAGATAGTACACTTGACATTAACGTGCATGATACTTATTTTGTAGTGGCACACTTTCACCTGGTAATGGGTATTTCTGCCTTATACGGACTTTTCGCAGGGGTGTATCACTGGTTCCCTAAAATGTTTGAAGGTAAAATGATGAATAAAAACCTTGGTTACATTCATTTCTGGGTAACAGCAGTTTGTGCGTACGGGGTATTCTTCCCAATGCACTTTATTGGAATGGCAGGATTACCAAGAAGGTATTATCAAAACACAGCTTTCCCTATGTTTGATGATCTGCAGGATGTAAACGTAGTAATTACCGTATTTGCACTTATAGCTGGTGCTGCACAGTTAATTTTTGTTTACAATTTTGTGAAGAGCATTTTCTATGGCAAAAAAGGCCCAGAAAACCCCTGGAACTCTACCACCTTAGAGTGGACAGCTCCGCAAAAGCATATACACGGAAACTGGCCCGGAGCCATCCCAGAGGTGCATCGCTGGGCATATGACTACAGCAAGACCGGTGAGAATGGAGAGTACGTAATTCCTGGACAGGATTATGTTCCGCAACACATACCGTTGCAGGAAGGCGAAGAAGAACTCAATCACTAGAGTATTTATAAAATATTAAGAAAACCTCCGAATAATGCTCGGAGGTTTTTTATTTATAGAAGTGTTTTACAGCAAAGCTAGTTTCATGCTAACTTCTGTACTTTTCCATTATCTTTGTTTTGTATGAATACAAATTTAGATCCTACCGATAAACACTTTTCACCTGAAGAGCAGGATATAGAAAGAGCACTGCGCCCGTTGTCTTTTGATGATTTTACAGGCCAGGAAAGTGTGTTAGACAATCTAAAAGTGTTTGTTGAAGCAGCAAACCTTCGGGGAGATGCACTGGATCATACCCTTTTTCACGGTCCTCCGGGACTGGGAAAAACCACATTGGCACATATTCTGGCCAGTGAGTTGGGAGTAGGTATAAAAGTAACCTCCGGTCCTGTACTGGACAAGCCGGGCGATCTGGCAGGCCTTCTCACCAATCTTGAAGAACGTGACGTACTCTTTATTGATGAAATACACCGCCTGAGCCCTGTTGTGGAAGAATACCTGTATTCGGCCATGGAAGATTATAAAATAGATATTATGATCGAAAGCGGCCCTAATGCAAGAACAGTACAGATCAACTTACACCCTTTTACGCTGGTAGGAGCCACCACCCGTTCAGGACTTCTTACCGCTCCCATGCGGGCACGTTTTGGTATAAGCAGCAGGCTGGAGTATTATAATACAGAACTTTTATCTACCATAGTACAAAGAAGTGCCCATATACTAAAAGTACCCATATCTATGGAAGCAGCTATAGAAATAGCCGGCAGAAGCCGGGGTACACCACGTATCGCAAATGCACTTTTAAGGAGAGTGCGTGATTTTGCACAGATAAAAGGCGATGGTACTATAGATATTGAGATATCCAAATACAGCCTGAAAGCTTTAAACGTAGATGCGCACGGGTTGGATGAAATGGATAACAAAATTCTGGCTACCATTATAGATAAATTTAAAGGAGGGCCCGTTGGTATTACCACTTTGGCAACTGCTGTTTCCGAAAGTGCAGAAACCATAGAAGAAGTATATGAACCTTTTCTTATACAACAGGGATTTATAATAAGAACTCCCAGAGGGCGGGAAGTTACCGAACATGCCTATCAACACTTAGGGAGAATTAAAGGAGGTACACAATCAGGACTTTTTTAAAAGTCATTAGTTTTTGAATACAAAACAGCAACATACCCATATGATCAAAACCGAAGCAAAGCGCCTCGGTTTTTTATCGTGTGGCATATCAAAAGCCGAATTTTTAGAAGAAGAGGCTCCCAGGCTCGAGCGATGGTTACAGCAAAATATGCATGGAGAAATGAAATACATGGAAAATCATTTTGACAAACGCCTGGATCCCCGCCTGCTGGTAAACGGAGCCAAATCAGTAATATCATTACTTCTCAATTATTATAACCCGGAGAACCAGGCAGACCCGAACGCTCCAAAAATTTCCAAATATGCATATGGAAAAGACTATCATTTTGTCATTAAAAATAAGCTTAAAGAATTATTGGCCTTTATTCATGAAGAAATAGGAGAGGTAAACGGAAGGGCGTTTGTAGATTCTGCTCCCGTACTCGATAAGGCATGGGCCGTTAAAAGCGGTCTGGGATGGATGGGTAAACACAGCAATGTGCTTACACAAAAAGTAGGATCATTTTATTTCATAGCAGAACTCATTGTAGATATTGACCTCGAATATGACACACCGGTCACAGACCACTGTGGTAGCTGTACTGCATGTATAGATGCCTGCCCTACACAAGCCATCACACAACCGTATGTAGTTAACGGGAGTAAATGTATATCTTATTTCACAATAGAATTAAAAAGCGAATTACCTTTGGAATACGCAGGTAAGTTTGATGACTGGATGTTTGGCTGTGATGTTTGTCAGGACGTTTGCCCCTGGAACCGCTTTTCCAAACCTCATAACGAACCCTTATTTGACCCGCATCCTGAACTCTTGTCAATGCAGAAAAAAGACTGGGAAGAAATAACCCGGGAAGTTTTTAATGACATTTTTCGAAAGTCGGCCGTCAAAAGAACCAAATTTGAGGGGCTTAAAAGAAATATCGCATTTCTCACTAAAACTAAACCATAACAAGAGGGCGGGTACTTTGCCTTTCAACAATATGAGTAGGTAGTTGTAAAAGCTGTTGCTTCACCAACTCCCCGGTTTTCATACTTCGTATCTCATTAAGCAAAAGTGAAACCGCACGTTTCCCCATTTCAAAATTAGGTTGCTCTACTGTAGATAGTGTGGGAGATACCAGTTTAGATAATTGCCAGTTACTAAACCCCATTACAGATACATCGTATGGTATCTTCCGGTTATGTTTTTTCAAAGCAAACATACATCCCGCAGCCAACAGGTCTGTGATCGTAAAAATACCGTCCATGTCAGGATGTTCAGACAGAGCTTTTTCGGTAAAAGCAATCCCCTCTTCATAACTAAACTTTCTGCATGTATATACCATTTCAGGAGTAAAGGTAATACCATGAGCCTGAAGCGCATTTTTATACCCGTTAAATCGCTCACTCGCATTTTTGGGTATTTGCGGCCCATTAATATGCATGATCTTCCGGCATCCGGTCTGAATAAGGTGATTAACCGCCATAAAAGCAGCCTTCTCATCATTAATAATCACTTTAGAGCAATCTACCTCATCTGTAGTTTTGTCTATTAACACCAGTGGTATGTCACGATGTTTTACCTGATGAAGATGCTCAAAAGTGCTGGTTTCATTAGAAAGAGATACTATAATGCCATCTACCCGTTGATCAAGAAGCAATTCAATTTGCTTTTTTTCCAGTTCAAATGATTCATTTGATTGTAGGGTAATCACCAGATATCCGTTTTTTTCTGCTTCGGCAATTACGCCATTAATAACATTAGAAAAGAAATGGTGCACAATTTCAGGCATGATAAGCCCAATGATCTTGGTCTCTTTATTCCTGAAATTAACAGCCAGCGCACTGGGCTTATAGTTGAGCTTTTTAGCCAGTATTTTTACGTGTTGTTTAGTTTCCCGGCTAATATCAGGATAATCCTTCAGGGCTTTGGAAACCGTGGTAACTGATACTCCGAGTATCTGAGCAATATCTTTTAGTTTAACAGCTTTCATTATGCTTTGATTGAAAGTTTTACAGGCTGTTTTTTTATCGTTCAAAAATAAAGCTATTTTGTGCGATATTTTTTTTTTAACACATTAAAATGTATATTCGGCAATAATGTAGTAAAAAGAATATGTATTTTTTTGTTTTTTCACATTTATATTAAAATATATGCATAAAGCTTTTTGGCCAGTAAGGTTAAAAAGCTTTTTTTGATCAACCAAATAACCACTAATCATGAATTCTTTATCTCCCATAGATATAGGTGTTATTGTTTTTTATTTGATAGGGATCATTATTTACGGAATTTCCAAATCAAAAAGAAGCAGTTCTGAGGATTACTTTCTGGGTGGGCGTACGATGACCTGGCCCATTGTAGGGATTGCTCTGTTTTCAGCAAATATTTCCAGTTCTACCCTTGTTGGATTAGCATCCGATGCTTACCAAACCAATATTAATGTCTATAACTATGAATGGTTTGCAGTTGTGGTTTTGATCTTTTTCTCCATTTTCTTTTTACCGTTTTATCTCAAATCAGGCGTCTATACCATGCCCGAATTTCTGGAAAGACGTTATGATAACCGATCGAGATACTATTTCTCATTCATCACCGTAGTAGGAAATATTCTTGTTGACACCGCAGCAGGTTTGTATGTCGGGAAAATTGTACTAACTCTTTTGTTCCCGCAATTAGACCCCACGCTTATATTAGTGATATTGGCGGTTGCAGCGGCGGCTTATACCATACCAGGCGGACTTAACTCTGTAATACAAACAGAAGTAATACAGGCAGTGTTACTCATAATAGGGTCTTGTTTACTCACCTTTTTTGCTTTTAATGAATTAGGTGGTGGTTGGAGTGCCATGATGGATAATCTTAATGTGATGCTGGCCAATGGAGATGTGAATTTTGGCAACAGAGCAGATGAGGGCAAATTTATTCCCGCTAACGCTGGTGAGGTATTTAGTTTGGTAAGGCCTTCTAACGATGAGTTCATGCCCTGGTGGGGATTGCTTACAGGCGTACCACTCCTCGGGTTTTATTTTTGGGCCAATAACCAGTTTATGGTACAACGTGTACTTGGCGCCAAAGACCTTAACCACGGTCGTTGGGGAGCCCTATTTGCAGGATTTCTTAAACTACCCGTTATTTTTATTATGGTAGTTCCCGGCGTACTGGCGCTAATCTTATTTAATACACTCGATATTTCAGAACTCAATTATGCCCTCAGCAATGGTGAAATATGTACCGAATTGTCTGATTGCCCTAACCTTACGTATCCCGTATTGTTGTTCCAGTTACTCCCTACCGGAATTCTGGGATTAGTGGTAGCAGGACTTATGGCAGCTATGATGTCATCCGTGTCGGCTACTTTCAATTCTGCTTCCACATTAGTAACTATGGATTTTGTACGACAAATCAATCCCAGGCTTACCAGTATCCAACTTGTAAGAGTAGGTCAGATCACTACCGTTATTTTGGTGATTTTAGCTATTTCATGGGTGCCTTTTATAGAAAGGGTAAGTGATTCTTTATGGACGTATCTGCAGTTGGTAATTGCATATACTTCTCCGCCGGCAGTAGCTACTTTTGTTTTGGGACTCTTTTGGAAAAGAGCCAATGGAACCGGCTCTATCGTAAGTTTGTTATTTGGGTTTTCCGTAGCTATATTTATGATCCTGTCCCAGGTTTTTGATTGGGTTCCCATCATAAACGAATTACACTTTCTGGCAAAAGCTACCTGGTTATTTGCTCTTTGTCTGACCGTTCATTTTCTGGTGAGCTCTTCTACTGCACCTCCTCCGCCACAGAAAGTAAAAGAATATACCTATAAAAAAGAAATATTTGTTGCCGAAACAGAAGAATTAAAAGTAATTCCGTGGTATAAAAACTATAGAAAACTGGCTTTTTTATTGCTGGTACTCACTGCACTTATAGTAGGGTATTTTTGGTAATAGTGAGAAGAGGCAAAATCTTTTTGAAAATACAAAAGTTCTATGAAAAAACTTGCTGTTCGTGTTTCCCTGTATCTTAACTATTTTGTTTTTGCGATCCTTTTAAACAGCGTAGGGATCGTAATTCTTAAATCACAAAATAACTACGGGGTAGATGAGGTGACAGCAAGTGCACTGGAAGCATTTAAAGACCTTCCTATTGCCATTGTTTCATTTGTAATAGCTTCTTTTCTGCCACGTCTGGGATATAAACGTTCCATGCTTGCAGGGCTTGCATTGGTTACCATAGCATGTGTGGTGATGTATTATGGGAATTCGTTCAATACTGCTAAACTGTTGTTTGCGACCGTAGGAGTATCATTTGCTCTTATTAAGGTTTCCGTCTATTCCATGATCGGAGTGGTTACCCAAAACAGGCGACAACACAATAGCCTTATGAGTTCTATTGAAGGCGTGTTTATGATGGGAATTGCATTGGCCTATTTTCTTTTCCCTGCATTTAACAGAGAAGAAAACATAAATGCATGGCTTGATGTGTATTGGTTGCTGGCAGGCTTATCTTTACTTTCATTTCTCTTTTTACTTTTCACCCGTTTTGACAATCCGCCCGAAGCCCCCGGGACCAACCTTACAGAAGATTTCATGCAAATGATCTCTTTACTTACCAGATTACTCATACTGGTTTTTGTTATTAGTGCATTTCTTTTTGTAATGATAGAACAGGGTATCATGTCATGGTTGCCCACGTTTAACGACAGAGTGTTAAAGCTTCCTGAAAATGTGAGTATCATGATGACCAGTATTCTGGCCATTTCTCTGGCTGTAGGGCGCTTACTTGCCGGGCAGCTCACCCGAAAGGTTCATTGGATATGGGTATTAACCGCCTGTACCTTACTGGCTATGGTACTGGTGGTAGTTGTTTTACCGCGTACCGTTGGGCTGGAGGTTGGGGAGATCCGTAAACTATCAGATATTCCGTTTACAGGTTTTGCTTTTCCGTTAATAGGTCTTTTTATAGCACCCATTTACCCTTTGCTAAATTCTGTGGTACTCAGCGCACTTCCCCAAAAACTGCATAGCCCCATGACCGGACTTATAGTCGTTTTTTCAGCTTTAGGTGGAACATTAGGTTCCCGGTTTATAGGATGGTTGTTTAAAATGGCAGGCCCTGAAAATGCCTTTTATTATACACTCATTCCCATGTTGCTACTATTATTATCGTATTTCATACTCAAAAACCTTACTCAAAAAAATGTTCTTCAAACTTAAAACAAAAGAAACCCTTGAACACTTACTGGCTCAGGAAGATACAGACGGTGACAAGAAAATTACCCGGGAAGATAATGGCCCGGGATGTTTTGAGATCGAAACCGAAGATGGTGTGTTGTACAAAGTAAAAGGCACGTATTATCTTTCCAACCTTCTTCAGGAACTGGCACTTGCCGCACGGGCAGGGAAAAGTAAAGTTACCATACCGCTCAGAAAGATAGAAGAACCACCGGCCACCCGTATATCACGAATGATACGTTACTACTTTTGGGATGACCTTACACGATCTGTCGATGAGGCAGGATTAAATGCTATTCTTAAAGATGATAAAGCCAGAGAGAGTGTTCAAAGAATATATGTACCGGCAACAGATCCCGTGGCAGCTAAGTACTTTAAAAAGCTTCAACAAAAAATACGAACGCTGGAAGTTATCATTCTCCCCAAAATAATTACTCCAGAGTATGTGCTTTCCATTAACAATAAGCCAGGCATACTTTCCTTAAAGATCGATAAGGATAAGGGCGTGCCTTTTGTAGTTCCCGGAGGGCGCTTCAATGAAATGTACGGATGGGACAGCTATTTTGAAAATATAGGGTTATTATTAGATGGCCGTAAAGATCTCGCTATAGCCATGATAGATAATTTTTGCTATCAGATTCAGCACTATGGAAAAATACTTAATGCTAATCGCACTTATTACCTCACGCGCACCCAACCCCCGTTTTTAACCTCCTGCATACGCGACCTACTGGATAAAGACCCTGATCAAAATATACAATGGATACACCAGGCAGTAACCGCCGCTATACAAGAATATGAAACCGTCTGGATGACAGCAGGTAAAAGATGCTGTACCAACGGACTGAACCGCTATTATGCCGAAGGTATCGGGATGCCTCCCGAAACGGAGGAAGGTCATTTTGATGATATCTTAAGCAAATATGCCTTACGACACAAAATACCCCTTCGGGAATTTGAACAAAAATATGCGGCCCGAAAACTGGTAGATAAAGAGCTTGACCTTTACTTTGTGCATGACCGTAGCTTACGGGAAAGCGGACACGATACCACCTGGAGACTTGATAATATTTGTGCCAGTTTAAATACCGTAGATCTTAACTCGTTGCTGTACGTATATGAAACCGACCTGGAATATCTTCTAAAAACGTATTTCAATGGTACTTTTCAAATGCCCTTCGGGAAACGATACACCTCAGATATTTGGGCACAAAAAGCAATGGAAAGAAAAGCCCTGATACAAAAACTGTTATGGAATAAGGATGAGGGAAGTTTTTTTGATTACGACTTTGTTGCCAAAAAACAAACCGGTTTTGCCTCTGCTACCAACTTTTATCCTTTATGGGCCCGCTTATGCACACCTTCTCAGGCTTTAAGAATGGTAAAAATAATAATGCGTGATTTCAGGGCCAGAGGAGGCATCCTGGCCACATCAAAAGCATCAGTTCAGAAACTAAGCAAGGACCGTCCCCAAAAACAATGGGATTACCCTAATGGCTGGGCACCTCATCAAATGATTATTTGGAAAGGCTTACGCAATTATGGCTTTGAAGATGAAGCCCAGGAACTGATATACCGGTGGCTCTGGATGATTACCAAAAATGCTGTAGATTACAACGGCACCGTACCCGAAAAGTACGATGTAGTAAACGCTACACACAAAGTGTATGCAGAATACGGGAATGTTGGAACCACTTTTGATTATATTACCACTTCGGGATTTGGGTGGATGAACGCCTCATACCAATACGGATTGCATTTGCTCAGAAATGATTTTTTAAAACAATTAAATACACTAACAGACCCTGATATCCTGTTTTCCAGTCCGTAAGTATTTTACAGTTCCTTCGTACAGAAAGAAAGAATGCTTTACCTTTGCAACTTCACAAAAATTGTTTTATGAGCAAAGAAAGCCGAAGGAAAGAAGCACTCATTTATCATGCAAAACCTCAGCCTGGAAAAATTAAAATAGTACCTACCAAAAGGTATGCTACGCAGAGAGATCTGGCGCTGGCATACTCTCCGGGTGTGGCAGAACCTTGTCTTGAGATACAAAAAGACCCGAAAAACGTTTACAAATATACAACCAAAGGGAATCTGGTAGCTGTTATTACCAATGGTTCTGCAGTTTTAGGGTTGGGAAATATAGGCCCGGAAGCTTCCAAACCTGTGATGGAAGGGAAAAGTCTTTTGTTTAAGATCTTTGCAGATATAGATGGAATGGACATTGAGCTGGATGCCAAAGATGTAGATAAGTTTGTAGAAACCGTTAAGACCATCGCACCTACTTTTGGCGGGATCAACCTGGAAGATATTAAAGCTCCCGAAGCATTTGAAATAGAAAAAAGACTAAAAGAAGAACTGGATATTCCGGTTATGCATGACGATCAGCACGGTACAGCCATTATTTCGGCTGCAGCTCTTTTGAATGCTCTTGAAATTACCGGTAAAAAAATAGAAGAAGTACGTATTGTGATCAGTGGTGCAGGGGCTGCGGCTATTTCATGTACCCGCCTTTACAAGGCCTTTGGGGCAAAAGTAGAAAATATAGTAATGCTGGATAGCAAAGGGGTAATACGAATGGATCGCGAGAACCTCTCTGCCGAAAAAACTGAATTCGCCACATCCAGAAAAATAGATACTCTTGAAGAGGCTATGAAAGATGCCGATGTTTTCATAGGCCTCTCTATTGCCAATATTGTTACTCCCGATATGCTAATATCCATGGCACCCAATCCTATAGTATTTGCCATGGCCAATCCTGATCCTGAAATTGACTACAATCTGGCAGTGGCCACACGGGAAGATATCATTATGGCAACAGGGCGCTCAGACCATCCCAACCAGGTAAACAATGTATTGGGGTTCCCTTTTATTTTCAGAGGTGCTTTAGATGTTAGAGCCACCAAGATCAATGAAGCTATGAAAATGGCAGCCGTTAAAGCATTGGCAGAATTGGCCAAACAGCCCGTTCCCGAACAGGTAAATATAGCTTATAATGAAACACGGCTTACTTTTGGCAGAGAGTATATTATCCCTAAGCCATTCGATCCGCGTCTAATTGCAGAAGTGCCTCCGGCGGTAGCACATGCCGCTATGGAGACCGGGGTTGCCAAAGAGCCTATAACCAACTGGAATGAATACCGGGAAACCCTTTTACAACGATTGGGTAATGATCGTAAAGAAGTAAGGCTCCTTCATAACAGGGCGCGTACCAGCCCTAAAAGAGTAGTTTTTGCCGAAGCAGATCAACTCGATGTGTTAAAGGCAGCTCAAATTACCTATGATGAGGGTATTGCTATTCCGGTTCTTATGGGTAACAAAGAAACTATTCTTAACCTCAAGAAAGAAATAGAATTTGATGCAGAAGTACAGATTATAGATCCCAAAACAGACGAATGTAATGAGACGAAAGAGTACTATGCGCGTAAATACTGGGGAGCCCGAAAACGCAGAGGAGTAACCCTGTATGACGCACAGAAGAAAATGCGGGAACGCAACTACTTTGCGGCCATGATGGTTAATGAAGGAGATGCCGATGCTCTTATAACCGGATATTCCAGAAGCTACCCTTCGGTTGTAAAGCCCATGTTAGAGCTCATAGGCAAAGCAAATGGCGTAACCAAAATTGCCGCCATGAACCTTATGATCACAGAAAGAGGACCCATGTTTCTGGCCGATACTTCTATCAACATAGACCCTACAGCAAAAGAACTCGCTAAAATTGCACAAATGACCGCTCAAACCATACGAATGTTTGGTATTGACCCCGTTATTGCCATGCTCTCTTATACTAATTTTGGCGCTTCGTCAAATGAACGTGCTGCTAAGGTCAAAGAAGCCGTTAGTTATCTTCACAGGCATTATCCCGATATTGTAGTAGATGGAGAATTACAGTCAGACTTTGCGTTAAACAGCAGTATGCTTCAAAAGAACTTCTCATTTTCCAAGCTGGCAGGACGTAAAGTAAATACCCTTGTCTTTCCCAATCTGGACGCAGCCAATATTACCTATAAGCTTATGAAAGAACTCAATAAAGCAGAGTCTATAGGCCCTATATTACTGGGAATGCGCAAACCGGTACACATACTACAGTTAGGTTCCAGTGTTGATGAAATCGTGAACATGACCGCCATTGCCGTAATTGATGCTCAGGAGAAAGAAAAAAGGGCACGTGCTATGGTATAGATTAGACCTTTCGTGTAGTGAGTTGCCATGTCTTTCTTGTAAATAATTTTATTACATTTGAGGGATTAACATTTTTTTAAGATGATCACTCATATTCAGGGAAGGCTCACCGAAAAAGACCCCACACATGTCGTTATAGATTGTAATGGTGTGGGATATTTACTAAACATCTCATTACATACCTATTCTAAGCTTCCGGATTCGGAAAAAATAAAACTGTACGCACATCTCCTGATTCGGGAAGATGCACACACGCTTTATGGTTTTGCCGAGAAATCTGAGAGAAACATTTTTCTTCTGTTGATATCGGTTTCCGGCATTGGAGCCAGTACCGCCCGTACCATGCTTTCTTCAATGACTCCCGTTCAAATACGGGACGCTATTGCCTCCAATGATGTGGCAGCTATTCAGTCTGTAAAAGGTATAGGAGCCAAAACTGCACAACGGCTTATTATTGATCTAAAAGATAAAATACTCAAAGTGTATGATATGGGCGAAGTTTCCCCCGTTCAGGGCAATACAAATAAGGAACAAGCGTTATCTGCATTAGAGGTATTGGGCTTTGTACGAAAACAAGCGGAAAAAGTGGTTGACAAAATTGTACAGCAAGCTCCTGATTTAAGTGTTGAAGAAATTATAAAAAGCGCGCTTAAAAATTTATAGAAAGATTGAAAACAACCATACCAAAAGAATTACTAAACTTAGCCAGGTTTTTACTATTTATCGGATTTGTTTTTTCAGGCGTACAAATACATGCTCAAAATACGGACCCTCAGGTGCAGGACTCCGTTAAAACAGGTGTGTCACTAGGAAAAATCATTCTGAAAAATCCGGAAAGTATCGTATCCAAATATACGTATGATCCGATTCTGGATTTGTATTTCTATAATGAAACGGTAGGCGATTTCAATATAAATTATCCCGTGATCCTTACACCCGAGCAATACAGGAAGCTCATTCAAAAGGAAAATATGCGTGACTACTTCAAGCAGAAAATTGATGCAGTTGCCGGGAAAAAAGAAGGTAGTGAAGAAGCACAGAAAAACCTGCTTCCCAACTTCTATGTTAATTCCAATTTTTTTGAATCTATTTTTGGCGGAAATACCATAGAGGTCATTCCGCAGGGTTCTGTAGCGATGGATCTGGGGATACGGTTCCAGAAAAACGATAATCCGGCACTTTCTCCCAGGAACCGTACCAACCTTACATTTGATTTCGATCAGCGTATCAGCCTCAGTTTACTTGGAAAAGTAGGTACCCGCCTTGCTATCACAGCCAATTATGATACAGAAGCTACTTTTGATTTTCAAAACCTTATAAAACTTGAATATACCCCTACAGAAGATGATATCCTTCAAAAAATAGAGATCGGTAATGTAAACATGCCGCTTAATAGTTCTTTGATTACCGGTGCGCAGAGCCTTTTTGGGGTGAAAACCGAATTGCAATTTGGAAGAACCCGTATTACGGGAGTTTTTTCAGAACAGCGTTCGCAAAGTCGTTCTATCGTAGCACAGGGAGGAGGTACGCTTACCGATTTTGAGATACTGGCACTTGATTACGATGAAGATCGCCACTTTTTCCTCTCTCAATTTTTTAGGGATCAGTACGATATAGCATTAGAATCCTATCCCTTTATAAGGAGCCAGGTGCAAATTACCCGTATTGAAATATGGGTTACCAACAGAGGACAGCGCACAGACAATGTACGTAATATTGTCGCTATACAGGATATTGGTGAATTTGTTGAGTCTCAAACACGACTGGGACTCAATAATCAGGATCCTCCGGGTTTTTTTAATGTGAATTCCGGCCAGCCCAATGAACTCCCCCGTAACAATGCCAATGATTTTAATCCGTTTGCCATAGGTACAGCCAATTCGGTACTTACAGAAGCCATTCGTGAAATAGCAACCGTAAGAAGTGGCTTTGGTTCGTTGAGTTCAGCTGTCAACGAAGGCTTTGATTATGCTATACTTGAAAATGCCAGGAAACTGGAAGAGGGAAGAGATTTTAGTTTAAATACTCAGCTAGGGTACATTTCTTTAAATCAGAGGCTTAGTAATGATGAAGTGCTTGCCGTTGCTTTTCAGTACACCTTTGCCGGTGAAGTCTATCAGGTAGGAGAATTTGCGGCAGACGGTATTGGGGCTACCGGTTTTGATCCCAATAATAACGATCTTGTTAACAATACACTGGTACTTAAACTTCTAAAAAGTAACATCACCAATGTGTCAGATCCTATATGGGACCTAATGATGAAAAATATCTATTCTACAGGTGCTTTTCAGTTGAGCCCTGAAGATTTTAGATTAAATATACTCTATACCGATCCTTCGCCTTTAAATTACCTCTCTCCGGTAGATGAAGCTACCTTTCCGGAGGGGCTGGATGAGCGTATATTGCTGGATGTCCTTAATTTTGACCGACTTAATATTTATAACGACCCCCAGAGCGGGGGAGATGGTTTTTTTGATTTTATACCCGGGATAACAGTAGATCCCCAATCCGGTAATATCATTTTTACCAAAGTAGAACCATTTGGTGAGTTTTTACACGGGGTTTTAGGAGGCGGAGATTATGAAAACCCTTCTTCATATAACCCCAACCAGGAGCAGTACGTTTTCCGAAACATGTATGAATTAACCAAAGCAGCAGCTCTCGAAGATAGTGACCAGGATAAATTTCAATTAAAAGGACGCTATAAATCTCAAGGCTCCAGCGGTATTCCCATTGGAGCATTTAACGTTCCCCGGGGTTCTGTTCGGGTTACTGCCGGCGGAAGGCTGCTTCAGGAGGGTATAGACTACACCGTAAACTATCAGGCAGGAACCGTACAAATACTCGATGATGGTTTAAGAGCTTCCAATGTACCCATTGAAGTTTCCGTAGAGAACAATGCTATCTTTGGACAGCAAACCCGTCGTTTTTCAGGAGTTAATATTGAACATCAGTTTACAGACAACTTTGTCCTGGGAGCGACACTTCTCAACTTAAATGAGAGGCCTCTTACCCAAAAGGCCAATTTTGGCGTTGAACCGGTTAACAATACCATCTTTGGTTTCAATGGTAACTTTTCAACCGAAGTACCTTTCTTAACCCGACTGGCAAATAAGTTACCAAATATTGATACCGATGTGCCTTCTAACCTCTCCGTACGAGGGGAGATCGCCTACCTTTTACCCGGATCTCCCAAAAATGCAGATTTTGAAGGGGAAACTACAGCATACCTTGATGATTTTGAAGGGGCACAGTCTCTTATTGATGTACGTGGCCCCCTGGCATGGACACTGGCGAGTCCGCCCCTTGAATTTTTAAATAACGGCCAGCCCTTCGGGCAATCGCCTGATGACCCTGATAACCTCTTAAACGGTCATGGCAGGGCCAAGCTTTCATGGTACACCATTGATCCTATTTTTTATACAAATCTGAGACCCAGCGGCGTTTCAGATGATGATATTTCACTAAACCAGACCCGTAGGGTTTTTATTGATGAGATATTCCCTCAGGTAGATGTGCCTCAGGGGCAGACCACCGTTCAGAATACCCTGGACCTTGCCTATTATCCCGATATCAAAGGGCCTTACAACAACAACCCACAGGATCTTTCCGGGCTTTCTGCTAATGAAAAATGGGGAGGGATCATGCGGGCCATTAGCAGTACCAACTTTGAGCAGGCCAATGTAGAGTTTATCCAGTTTTGGGTGCTTGACCCTTATGTAGATGGAGTAACCGGTAATGGCGGCGAACTGGTTTTTAACCTGGGTAATATTTCAGAAGATATTTTAACAGACGGAAGAAAGCAGTATGAAAACGGATTGCCCGTAGGTGCAGATAACAATTCCAATCTTACCTCTACCACCTCCTGGGGAGAAGTGCCTTCTACCCAGTCTCTTGTATATGCATTTGATGCCAACCCCGATAATAGAACATTACAGGATATTGGATTTGATGGTCTGGACGATCAGGGAGAAGCCTCCATATACGTTAACAACCCCGGGAATGACCCCGCACTTGACAATTACCAGTATTACCTGGATGCTACCGGAGGGATTCTGGAAAGGTATTTTAATTTCAATAACCCCGACGGAAACTCGCCCGTAACAGTAACCAATACAGACCGTGGTTCTACCACACTCCCGGATGTGGAGGATGTGGACAGAGACCTTACTCTGAACACCGTAAACAGTTATTTTGAATACCGCATCCCAATACGACCCAATATTCAGCGAACCGACCAGTATGTTACCGATATACGTGAACTTGAACGGCCCGTGCCAAACAATGGTAGTGTAACCGCCCGCTGGATACAGTTTAAAATACCTATCAGAGAGTTTACTAATGCCATTGGCGGTATTACCGATATCAGATCCATCAGCTTCATGAGAATGTATCTTACCGGATTTCAGGAAGAAGTTGTTTTGCGTTTCGGTACACTCGATCTTGTTCGTGGAGATTACCGTTTTTATACCCGTTCCTTACAGGAAGACCAGGATGATCCTTCAGACGATGGTACTTTTGCAGATATCAGTACCGTTAATATACAAGAAAATGAGCAAAGGCAACCCATACCCTATAGACTGCCCCCCGGTGTACAAAGAGAACAGCTCAATAACAATAACACCATTATACGGCAAAACGAACAATCTATTGCCTATACCGTTTGTGATCTGCAGCCACGTGATGCCAGAGCAGCTTTTAAAAATATAAATGTAGATCTACGTCAGTACAAGCGTTTACAAATGTTCCTGCATGCCGAAGCTTTTCAGGAAAATACCATTTTTGATAATGATCTTGTCGGGTTTATTCGTATAGGTACCGATTTTAATGATAATTACTATCAGGTTGAGGTGCCTTTACAGGTAACACGGCCCGGGGCATCTACAGCAGAAGAAGTATGGCCGGAACTCAACAATATGGATATCCCGCTTTCCTTATTATCCCGTATGAAAGCCGTAGGTATTGCCAATGGAACACTTAACCAAACCGTTTACTACGATGAAGAATTAAATGTAGTAAATGAGTTTGACCCCAGAGAAGCCGGAAGGTTACGATTAGGTCTGCGTGGTAACCCTTCACTGGGGAACATACGGGCACTAATGATAGGTGTTAAAAATACCACCACCAATGAGGTTTGTGGAGAAGTATGGTTTAATGAACTGCGTTTATCTGAACTGGACAATAAAGGAGGCTGGGCTGCCATAGCAGCTATTGATGCAAATATGGCAGATTTTGCCAATGTATCTGCTACCGGGCAGATAAGTACCATAGGTTTTGGGGCCATTGAACAATTGCCCAATGAAAGAAGCCGGGAAGAATCCATTCAATATGGGGTAAATACCAATATTAATGTAGGGCAGTTGTTCCCAAAAAAATGGGGACTTCAGATACCAGTTAATTACAGTATTTCCGAGCAATTGGTTACCCCGGAGTTTGATCCCGTATTTCAGGACATCACCCTTGAAGACAGAATAGATGCCGTAGAAACAGAACAAGAAAAAGAAATTACCAGGCGTCAGGCAGAAGATTATACCAAAAGAAGGAGTATTAATTTAATAGGTTTACGCAAAAACAGGTCTGAAGAAGCAGAAGCAAACTTTTTTGACATTGAAAACTTTACATTTAATTATTCCTATAATGAAGTCAATCACAGAGATTTTGAGATTGAAGATCAGCGAGATCAAAATGTTCGGGCAGGCCTCAACTACGTACACGCTTTTAAACCCGCCGAGATCGCCCCGTTTAAAAAAAGTGATTCTCTGTTAACAGGCAGGTACTGGCAATGGCTTAAAGATCTAAATTTAAACTTACTTCCCACCAGTATATCGGTCAATTCCAATATTAACCGTACCTTCAATCAGCAACGTTTTCGGGATGTATTAAGTAACCAGTCTAATCCAAATGACCTGGGGCTGCCTCTTTTACAACAGCGTAACTTTTTGTTCGACTGGCAATACTCTATTAATTACAACCTTACCAAATCATTACAATTTAACTTTGTTGCTGCCAACTTTAATATTGTGCGTAACTATTTTGGAGAAGATGAAGACGGAAACGTAATTATACGTGAAGATGTGGGAGTGTATGATGACTTTTTTAATACAGGAGAGGCGAACAGGCATACGCAGCAGCTTCAGGTGAATTACGAATTACCACTCAATAAAATACCAACCTTTAGTTTTATTAATGCTACCTATTCCTATACCGGCAACTTTGACTGGCAAAGAGGAGGAGAGGCATTGAACGAAATTGCGGGAGAAGATCTCAACACCATTCAGAATGCCAACACGCATACCATTAATGCGGCATTGGGTATGGATAAACTGTATGAATACCTGGGACTAACCAAAATAACCGCTGCCGATCTCAGAAAAGGAGGTAGAGGTGGTATTCAGAGGCGCCCGCCAATACCAGGTCAGGAAAACGAAGAGGAAGAAATAAAGAAAACATCCAAATTCCACAATACCCTGGTAGATATTTTAACCCCGATAAAACGAATAAACCTGAGTTATACCGAAAACAACGGTAAAGTGTTACCCGGATATACAGAATCCATTGGTTTTATAGGTACCCTGCGTCCTTCATTTGGCTTTGTGTTTGGAAGTCAGGCAGATGTGCGGTTTGAAGCTGCCAGAAGAGGCTGGCTTACCACCTTCCCGGAATTTAACCAACAGTATCTCGAAAGAACCAATCGTATCCTTAACATCACTGCAAATGCACTGCCCATTCAGGACCTGACCATAGACCTTGTGGCAGACCGCCAATTCTCTGAGAGTTATGCAGAGAACTTTCGAATTAATGAAAATAACGGTGCTTTTGATTATGAGGTGTTAGTGGGTAACCGTTTTGGAGACTTTTCAATCTCAACCGTACTCTTGTCAACAGCATTTGCACAAAGCGATGAAATGTCTTCCGAAACATTTGAAGAATTTAGGGCCAATCGTTTACGTATAGCCAACCGGTTAGCAGTACAAAACGGGATCGATATTAATGACCCCAATCAACTGGATGCAGACGGTTTCCCAAGAGGTTATGGAAAAAATAATCAGGCGGTACTCCTTCCTGCATTTCTTGCGGCTTATACCGGCACAGATCCCGATAAAATAAATACAGGTGCCTTTAGAGACGTCCCCATTCCTAACTGGACCATTAAATACACCGGTTTTATGAGACTCAAATGGTTTAAGAAAAATTTCCGCCGCTTTTCACTAACACATGGGTACCGTTCCAGTTACAGTCTTAACTCATTTAGAACCAATCTTGAATTTGATCCCACACTGCCGCCCAATTCCCAGATAGATCAGGCAGGTAATTTTCTTAATGAAACCGTGTTTACCAATGCCACACTTGTAGAGCAGTTTAACCCGTTGATGCGGGTAGATTTTGAGATGAAAAATTCGCTGAGTGTTCAGGCAGAAGTAAAGAGAGATCGTGCGCTCTCGCTGAGCTTTGATAATAACCTGCTTACCGAAATAACAGGAAAAGAATATATTATTGGTTTAGGGTATCGTGTAAAAGACCTTCGCTTCCGAACCAATATAGGAGGGAAGCGTACCACCTTAAAAGGAGATCTGAACCTGAAAGCAGATCTGGCATTACGAGATAATATTACCGTTATACGCAACCTTGATATTGAAAATAATCAGGTAACCGCAGGACAAAATATCTGGTCACTTAAATTCACGGCAGATTATGCTTTAAGCAAAAACCTTACCACCCTGTTCTTTTACGACCATACATTCTCAGAGTTTGCTATTTCTACAGCATTTCCGCAAACCACTATCCGGTCTGGTTTTACATTGCGATATAATTTTGGGAATTAATGTGAATATATTTTTTTGCAGGATACCGCGAAAAAAGTACATTTGTTTCACTAAAAAAAATCAATTAGCATAATGAATATACCATCTGATTTGAAGTACACCAAAGACCATGAGTGGGTAAAAGTGGAAGGTGATACCGCCATTGTAGGGATTACCGATTTTGCTCAGGGAGAACTTGGTGATATAGTATATGTAGAAGTAGAAACCGTTGGTGAAACTCTCGATAAAGAAGAGGTTTTTGGTACGGTAGAAGCCGTTAAAACCGTTTCAGACCTTTTTCTTCCCTTAAGCGGTGAGATTACCGATTTTAACGAGTTACTTGAAGAGCAACCGGAAATTGTGAATTCAGATCCTTACGGGGAAGGCTGGATGATTAAAATGACTATTTCAGATACCGGTGAGCTTGACAGCCTTATGAGCAGTGAAGAATACAAATCGCTGGTTGGCGCGTAACAAGAGCATATATTATCTTATAGCCATGGGATGGACTCTCATGGTCACTCTGTTTAGCCTGTCTCCTATGAGCAATTTACCCAATATACGTGTTGGGTTTGAACATGGAGATAAACTGGTGCATGTTTTTTTTTATCTCGGTATGACCATAACCTGGTATTTTAAGTTTACGGAGCCATTTCCCGTTAAATTTTTAATGAAACCCCTACTGGCAGCATGCGCTATTAGTTTTTTTTATGGCATAATTATTGAGGTATTTCAGGATATACTTCCCGTTGATCGAAGTTCAGATTGGCAGGATATTTATGCAAATACCGGTGGAATTATCCTCGCGGTAGCACTGTTAAAAATACTCGAAGGTAAAACCAACTGGTTAAAAAGGAAAAATTAGTTGCGTTTATTATGAATAAATAATTAAATTAGCGACTGTAAAAACAGAAAATTATGGAACTTAAGAAAAACCCAAAAGCAGACCTTACGCGTAACAGCGGGCTTTATTTTGCCATAGGACTGGCTTTTATTCTGGCTTTGACCTGGGGGGCGATGGAGTACCGAAAGTACGATAAGGATGAAGCCTTTAACTATACGATGAATGTTGATGATGATCTCGATGAAGAAGTGCCTATTACAGAACAGTTAAATACACCACCTCCGCCACCCCCGCCGGCAGCACCAGAAGTGATTGAAGTAGTTGAAGATGAAGAAGAGGTCGAGGAAACCATAATTGAATCTACAGAAACCAGTCAGGAAGAAGTAATCGAAAAAGTAGAAGATATTGAAGAGGCAGAAGAAGATCTTGATGTAGATGTACCTTTTGCAGTAATTGAAGATGTTCCGGTTTTTCCGGGATGTGAAGGGCAACCCAAGTCAAAACTAAGAGAGTGCTTCCAGAGAAAAATGATGGAGCATATCAGAGATAACTTCCGTTATCCTGAAATTGCCCAGGAACTGGGAATTCAGGGTAGAGTAAGTGTTTTATTTACCATTGATAAGGATGGAAGTATCACCAATATAAGAATGCGAGGCCCGGATAAAAACCTGGAGGCAGAAGCTATGCGCATTATCAAAAAATTACCAAGAATGACTCCCGGAAAGCAACGAGGTCGTCCGGTTAGGGTTCCCTTTAGTATTCCTATTACATTTAAACTGCAATAAGTACAGGTAAAATATATGTAGAAACCCGAACGTGAGTTCGGGTTTCTTTTTTTGGTATGCTTCTTGTGCGGGTGTAAGTATAACATAAAACAATATGATTATGAAAAGTCACACCCAAAAGCCGGGGCAACTTCACACCAATAAAATGCCCGGCAAAAGAAAAACCAAACAGGAGGTAAACCTGAGAAAAAACGGATGGTTGCATTTTCAAATAGGTCTTATTCTAAGTCTGCTTATAACCTATTTTACACTGGAAGCTGTTTTTCCCATTCTGGAAGTACCACCTATGGAGCAGGCGAAACAGGACAAGGATCTAACAGAGCCTGCTTTTCAATTTACTCCTGAGCCTCCAAAAATAGCGGTGCCTGATCCCTTACCGGAACCCGCGCCAAAAAAAGCACAACGAATAGGAGAGATTATAAAAGTAATTGAGAACAGCAATTTGACGGTTAAACCTAGCGAGAACATAACAGCTAATACTCCTGCCGCCAACCCCTATCTGGATCTTAATGAAATAGAGTATGCAGAACCAGATGATACACCGAAAAACATTTTAGCAGTAGAATCTGTTCCTTTGTTTCCGGGCTGCGACCGTTTAGGAATCCGGCAGGAAAAAATAGATTGTTTTTCAAAAAGTATCAATAAGATCGTGGTAAAACATTTTAATGGTTCTTTGGGAGATACCTGGGGGTTAAGCGGGAAACAGGTAATACATATAGTTTTTAAGATCGATAAAAACGGAAAGGTACATGATATCCGGGCTAAAGCGCCCCATCCCGCTTTAGAAAAAGAAGCCATACGGGTTATGCGTCTTATCCCTCAATTAGAACCCGGGAAACAGAATAATACACCGGTCGAAGTTTTGTTTGCAAAGTCTATCGTATTTCAGGTACAGTAAAAAATTCCCGCGAAAGCGGGAATTTTTCTTTTAAATTTACGTTTACATACCAGGTGAAAAACACTATCTTGCCAAATCTTACCGTATGTAAACCTTAAATACTTGTATGAGAAAGGTTATATGTCTTCTTATCTGTTTTCAGTGGCTTGGATTACAGGCTCAAACCTCAGAGACTTCGTATTACCAATACCCGGTTTTTCCGGAATGTGAAGAAGGGCAGGAACAGGATCATAAGTCCTGTTTTGATAAAGCCTTTCGTAACCGGATACGACAGAATTTCAAAATTCCTGCAGAACTTATCAATACCGGATACAGCGAACAGATCTCCCTGCTGTTCAGTGTTACCCAGGAGGGTGAATTTGAGCTTTTGCATGTCGATGCCGTTCAGACTTCTGTTAAGCAGGAAACAGAACGTGTCTTTTTACTATTGCCCGTTATTAAGCCTCCAGCCTACAGCGGAAGACCGGTTTCTATGCAGTTCTCCTATGTTTTTCAGGTTCCATTTTCAGAAGAAACCGCCGCAGGCCTGGATAAAAAACCCGAAAAACCCCATTTTATAAAAAAAGCTTCTAATGAACTGGAAGAACTGGAGCGCATAAAATACCAGGAAAATGAGTTTAAAAGCTCCCTTAATATACCTTTTTCACACCAGTCATATGCCGTTTTTGATGAAGCGCTTAACCAGGTAGGAAGTAATAACCATACCGCATCAAAACCCTTTTTGTACACTGATATAACAAAATACTATGATCTGGAATCAAGAAACCAGTCGTTGTCCAAAAATAAAAAAGGCTGGTGGGGCAGGAAATGGTGGGATGAGCGTATGGTAAGAGTAGCAGGTACAGATTACTGGTTTACCATAGACCCCGTGGCCGACCTTCAACTGGGAACAGATAACAGTGATGAAGTAGATTATACGTATAATAATACACGAGGAGTATATATTCAGGGCGGATTGGGCAAAAATCTTAATTTTTCAGCTTCCATTTTTGAAAGTCAAGGGCGGTTTGCCGATTATTTTAATGATTTTGCAAGAAGTATAAGGCCCTCGGGAGGAAACCCTGCTATTATTCCGGGCAGAGGTATCGCTAAAGAATTTAATAATGACGCTTTTGATTACCCGGTAGCAGAAGGCTATATTTCATATACACCCGGTAAATTCTTTAATATTCAGTTTGGTCACGGGCGTAATTTTATTGGTGACGGGTACCGTTCTCTTTTATTGAGTGATGTGGCTAGCCCGTATCCCTTTCTTAAAATAAACACATCATTCTGGAAAATTAAATATACCAATATGTGGATGTCTCTTCGAGACGTGCGCCCTGAAGCAACAGAAGACGGAGCATTTCTTACCAAATACGTAGCAATGCATTATTTGAGCTGGAACGTTTCAAAGCGTCTTAACCTGGGCTTTTTTGAATCGGTTATCTGGGACACCCGTAATGACCGGGGGTTAGATGTTAATTATCTCAATCCCGTTATTTTTTACAGGTTTATTGAGTTCTCTACCGGGTCCCGGGCCGGAAATGCCCTGGTCGGTTTAAATGCCAAGTACAAATGGAATGATCGCTTAAATTTTTATGGGCAACTCATATTAGATGAACTTTCGGTAGATGATATTTTTGGAGGTGACCAAAGCTGGAAAAATAAATACGGGTTTCAAATGGGAGTTAAGTATTACAACGCGTTTGCGCTTAAGGACCTCACGTTACAGTTAGAATATAACCAGGTGCGACCCTATACCTATTCACATAATACCGTAGTGTTAAACTATGCACATAATAACCAGCCTTTGGGCCATTTATGGGGTGCAAATTTTAGTGAGTGGGTGGGGATTGCCAACTACAATTATGACCGGTGGTTTGCCACGGCAAGACTGGTGTACGGCGAACGCGGTTTTGATTTCAATACACCCGAAGATACATTTGATTATGGCGGTAACATATTTGGCAATGAAGAAAACCGCCCTTCAGATACAGGTATCACTACAGGGCAGGGGAATCGTGTACGTACGTTTGTAGGTGATTTTCAGGGGGGATATCTTATAAATCCGGCCACCAATCTTAAAGTGTTTTTGAATCTTACATTTCGCAATTTCGACCCGGCTTTTGAAGATACAGGCGCCATCAAGGACAACACAATTTGGTTTAATATAGGATTCCGTACCGATCTTTTTAATTGGTATCATGATTTTTAAATCTGACAGAACAAAAAATCCATACGTTAAAACAAAATGAAAATCATTGCATAAATATCAATTCTATCCTATCTTTGCACACCACTTAGAAAAAATTGATGAAAACTGCATTTGGAACACTTGTAAAAACCCATTCTTTGTCATCGATCATTGAAGATTTTAAGCAGATAACCAAAGCAGGTTTGGCGATGAGTGTTGTGTTTTCATCTGTGGCCGGCTACCTGTTGGGTGCCACAAATATTGACTTCACAGTGCTGGCACTTCTGGCCGCCGGAGGATATTTTATGGTAGGGGCCTCTAATGCCTTTAATCAGATTATAGAGAAAGATCTTGATGCGTTGATGAAACGCACCAGAAACAGGCCCATACCTTCGGGTCGTATGTCTGTAAATACCGCTTTTTTTATTGCAGTTTCATTTACCATTGCCGGGATTGCGACCCTGTATGTTGTAAATCCTAAAACGGCTATGTTCGGGGCTATATCTATTTTTTTATATACCAGTGTATATACCCCTTTAAAAACAAAAACACCTTTATCCGTTTTTGTAGGTGCTTTTCCGGGAGCTATTCCCTTTATGTTGGGCTGGGTAGCAGCTACCAATGAATTTGGTATTGAACCGGGAACCCTTTTCATGATTCAGTTCTTCTGGCAATTTCCTCACTTTTGGGCCATAGGATGGGTGCTTTATGACGATTACAAAAAAGGAGGTTTTAATATGCTTCCTACCGGTAAAAAAGACAAAGCAACCGCTTTACAGATAATCATGTACACCATCTGGATGATCATCATTTCAGTATTTCCTGTTACCGGCTTAACAGGAAAGCTCACACTCTCTGTTCCTGGAGCAGTTATCGTTTTTTTGTTAGGAATAGGAATGTTGATTTTTGCATTTAAACTGTATCATAAAAAAGACAATAAATCTGCCAGAAACCTTATGCTAGCCAGTGTTAGCTACATAACACTTATGCAAATTGTATATGTGGCCGATAAATTTATAAGTTAAATAGTGGAATTAATGCAGCAGTCAGCAGAAGAAAGGAATGCAAGGGCAAAAAAAATGATGCTCTGGTTTGGCATGGGCAGTATGACGATGACATTTGCCGGGCTTACCAGTGCTTATGTAGTAAGTAAATCAAGGCCAGACTGGCTTAGCGATTTTCAAATTCCGCAGGCATTTTTCATTAGTACGGCAGTAATTATCTTGAGTAGTGTCACCATGCAAATGGCAAAAAACTACATAAAAAAAGAAAATCATGGCCCGGGAGGCATCTTTTTGTTGTTTACCTTACTTTTAGGGCTTACTTTTGTCTCCTTTCAGTTTCTGGGATATGCACAAATCGTAGAAAGCGGGTATTATTTTACAGGAGCACAGAGTAGTATTACTACTTCCTTTCTGTATGCCATTACCGTGACACATATTTTACACGTAATTTCAGGTATTATAGTTCTGGTAGTGGTAACGATAAATCACTTTAGAAAAAAATATGAAAACGGAAAAACTTTAGGTCTTGAATTAGGGGCTGCTTTCTGGCACTTTCTAGACTTTTTATGGGTGTATCTCATTTTGTTTTTCTATTTCTTAAGATAAGTAAAAAAGCGTAAATTTGACAAACTTTTAAAACAGACTACTTTTTATGGACGCTACTGTGACGAATACAGAAGATCAAGGTAAAGTTTGGGGAGGAGGGAACAGACCTCTTAATGCCAGTTATGGCAAAATGATGATGTGGTTCTTTATCGTTTCCGATGCCTTGACATTTACCGGTTTTTTGGTTTCTTACGGATTTTCAAGATTTAAATTCATAGATTCCTGGCCTATAGCCGATGAGGTGTTTACACACTTTCCTTTCTTACATGGAAAGCCTTACCCTATGCTTTATGTGGCCTTAATGACCTTTATCCTTATCATGTCTTCCGTTACCATGGTACTGGCAGTAGATGCCGGACATAAAATGCAGAAGAACAAAGTAGTCTGGTACATGTTCCTCACCATTATAGGTGGATTGATGTTTGTAGGCTCTCAGGCATGGGAGTGGGCCACCTTTATTAAAGGTGATTACGGAGCTGTTGAGACCAAAGGCGGTAGAATTCTACAGTTTGTAAATGCAGAAACAGGAAAACAGATAGCCCTTTCCGATTTTGTAACCTCAAGTTCCCAAAGAGAACAATTACAGAGAAATGATGGTGTTTGGTTTGGACAGGAATCCTCACTTTCAACATATACAGTGACAGATGTAGTAAATGCTTTTAAAGCAGATAACGGCATACTGGTACGTACCCAGAAACTGGATGAAAACGGACACAAAACCATTTTATCACGCGAAGAATCTCTTAAGCAAATGCAAAATGCAGTAATCGTCGTAGAAGGTGCCAACTTGATACGAAATGAATACGGGAACAGGCTTTTTGCAGATTTCTTTTTCTTTATTACCGGTTTTCACGGCTTCCACGTTTTTTCAGGAGTAGTAATTAACGTTATTATTTTCTTCAACGTATTACTGGGTACTTACGAGCGCAGAGGACATTATGAAATGGTAGAAAAAGTTGGGTTGTACTGGCACTTTGTAGACCTTGTTTGGGTATTTGTATTTACATTCTTCTATCTGGTTTAAAATAAAATTCAAATGGCACACGATACACATAAATTAGCAATATTCAGAGGATACTTGAAGTTTAAGTCTAATGAACAAAAAATATGGGGGGTACTTATATTACTTTCCATTGTTACTGCAGTAGAAGTAATACTTGGTATATATAAGCCTGAGGTGTTTATGGGAAAAGTACTTGGTATGAAAATACTTAACTGGATATTCATTATCCTGACCATTGTAAAGGCTTATTATATTGCCTGGGATTTTATGCACTTAAGAGATGAAAAGCCAACTTTCACCTGGACTATAGTTTTACCTTTGTTGATCCTTATTCCTTACCTGGCATTTATTTTACTGGTAGAAGGAAGTTATATTCACGATACCATGATGGAAGGATTTGTAAGCTGGAATTTTTAATAGTTTAACAGCATATTAAAAGACGGGTTTCCCGTCTTTTTTTATTTTTGCATGTATGTTTAAAAAGTAAAATGAAGAAGTTTTTTGTATTAGGTCTGCTTTTTATACTTCCTATTGTAGCATATCTTTTTTTTGCATCAGGAGTAAATAATTTTGTAAGGTTACCAGTGCTTACTTCCAAAATAGGCACTTTAACAGAGATGTCCTCTTTAACAGGAGATAAAATCAACCTTCAGAACAAAATTACTATTCTCGGGTTTTTAGGGAATGATATTGCTCACAAGAAAGGGAATGCATTTAATCTCAATCAAAAAATATACAAGCGCTTCTATGAATTCAATGATTTTCAGTTTGTGATGATCGTACCAGATTCAGAAGAAAACAAGAAAAATATTGAGGAGCTTACAGCAGAACTTGGAGAGCTTGCCGATATAAAAAAATGGAATTTTGCACTGGGTAGTGAAACCACAATACGAGAATTTTTTAATTCGCTGCAAACAGACGGGCAACTGGATAGTGACCTGGGAACCGATCTGGTTTATATTATAGATAAAGATCGCAGTCTTCGAGGACGAAAAGACAATGAGGTGTTATATGGTTTTGATGCTACCTCTGTTGCAGAAATTAATAATAAAATGGTAGATGATGTTAAGGTAATACTGGCAGAGTATAGATTAGCCTTAAAAAAGAATAATGCATACAGGGAAAAGTAAAATGAAAAACTACTCGTATATTGGAATATCCTTTATTATACTTGTTTTTGGTATTTGGGCAATACCCAAAATCGTCGATAAATTCAAACAGCCAGAACTAGCCGTTATCGGTGAAGTACCAGCTTTTCAGTTTTTAAATCAGGATAGCAAGACCATTACCAATAAAGACTATGAGGACAAGGTGTATGTAGTAGAGTTTTTCTTTACTACATGTCCTACTATTTGTCCTATTATGAACAAGAATATGGTAGTTTTGCAGGATGAGTTCTATGGAAATCCGTCATTTGGAATTGCCTCTTTTACTATAAACCCTGCCTATGATACACCAGAAGTATTAAAGACCTATGCCGAAAGCTATAAAATCAGCAATCCTTCATGGCACCTTCTTACTGGTGACGCAAATCGTATTTATGAACTCGCTAATAAAGGATTTAATTTATACGCGGGTGAGAATCCCGATGTTGAGGGAGGGTTTGAGCATTCAGGTTTTTTTGCCCTCATCGATAAAAAAGGTCGTATAAGAAGCAGGGTAGATGAGCATGGAAACCCCATTATTTATTATGATGGAACTCTGGATAAGGGAATTGATATGCTTAAAAAGGATATTGCCATTTTGCTAAGCGAATAATTATGACAACAAACACGGCTTCAAACGTAGAAAAGAAATATAAGAAATGGATAGTAATACTTTCCATAGCGATCCCATTGGCCGTAGCGGCCCTTTTTGGCATTAAACTTAAAGATTACGGTATTGATGTAGAGCCATTGTCTTTCCTGCCACCAGTTTATGCCAGCATCAATGCATTGACCGCAGTTATACTGGTAGCCGCCGTAATAGCCATAAAGAAGGGAAATCAGAAACTGCATGAGAACCTTATGAAAGTTTGTATTGCACTATCTGTGTCTTTTTTAGTGATGTATGTAGCTTATCACATGACCTCAGACTCTACGCCCTATGGAGGAGAAGGTATTTTAAGGTATGTATATTTCTTTATTCTTATAAGTCATATTATATTGTCCATAGCGATCATTCCACTGGTGTTAATTACCTATGTACGGGCATTAGCCAAACGATTTGACCGACATAAAAAGATAGCCAAAGTAACTTTTCCTATCTGGTTGTACGTGGCAGTGACCGGAGTTATTGTTTATATTATGATCTCACCTTACTATGTGCATTAGAAACCTGTTCAATAACGTATCCTCAAGAATACCTTCTTATGTAAAAAAAGCAGGTGTTCTGTTATTAGTATTATATGTTTTTCCTGAAATAGTCGAAGCACAATGTGCTATGTGCAGAGCAGTACTGGAGAGTGGCGAGGATCAGGAAGTGGCAGAAGGTATTAACAAGGGTATTATTTACTTAATGGCCATTCCTTATCTCGTAGTAGCTACTATTGGTTATTTTGTTTTTAAAACCATGCGCTCTAAAAGATCGTAGTCTTTTCATCCACAATTTTCTTCCTAAAATTGTAACATATCTCATTTTTGATAATCTATTAAAACAGTATTTGTTTTTGAAAAACTAAAGAATGCTTGACAGCTTTTAAAAGCGTGAGTATGTTTGATCTGGAGAGATGGGGTGAAGTATTCAATACGATCCGTAAAAATAAGTTGCGCACTTTTCTTATGGGCATTTCCGTAGCTTCCGGTATTTTTATTTTATTGATTCTTCTGGGGTTTGGTAAGGGAATGCAAAACGGTATAACACAGGAAATAAGAAAATTTACAATTAAAAAAATCCCTGTTTTAACATTTTCTTAGCGTTTTGTTTGTAACAAATTTTCCTTTTTGCAGTCTTATTGACAATTGAGTTTGTTAAGTTTAAGCAATTATTATATTTCGAAAAGTGTGAAGCGTTTCTAGACGCTTTACTATTGTAGTAAAAAAACCAACCATGATAGAAATTAAGAATTTGCATAAGTCTTACCGTATGGGAAGCAATTCCCTGCATGTTTTAAAAGGAATAGATTTTTCGGTTAAAGAGGGAGAGCTGGTAGCGATAATGGGGTCTTCCGGATCGGGTAAATCTACACTTCTTAACATTCTTGGGATGTTGGACGAAGCCGATTCTGGCGAATATACACTGGACAATGTACCCATTAAGAACCTTACTGAAACGAAAGCGGCACAGTACAGAAATAAGTTTTTGGGTTTTATTTTTCAGTCTTTTAATCTCATAAACTACAAATCGGCATGGGAGAACGTAGCTCTCCCGTTGTATTACCAGCGCGTAGGCCGTAAAGAACGCCAACGTAAAGCCATAGACTATCTGGAGCGCGTGGGTCTAAAAGAATGGGCAGACCATTTACCCAGTGAATTGTCCGGAGGTCAAAAACAAAGGGTGGCTATAGCCAGAGCCATGGCAGCCGAACCTAAAGTGTTACTGGCAGATGAGCCTACCGGAGCCCTTGATAGTAAAACTTCATATGAAGTAATGTCACTTATTCAGGAAATAAACGACCAGGGTAATACTATCCTGGTGGTAACACACGAGCACGATATTGCCAAAATGTGCAAACGTATTGTGCACCTTAAAGACGGGGTGATTGAAAAAGATGAAAAAGTAGAACAAGTAAGAGCTTCGCAATATGTTTAGCAGAGATCGCTGGCAGGAGATTTTCCAGACTATACGGAAAAACAAATTGCGAACCTTTCTTTCCGGCTTTACCGTAGCTTTAGGAATTCTCATATTTGTTATTCTTTTTGGATTCGGGAACGGACTCAAAAATCAGTTTGATGAATTTTTTATGGATGATGCTACCAATGTATTCTTTATTTTTCCAGGTCGAACATCCATGCCTTATAAAGGATTTAAGTCCAATCGTAATATAGAGTTTAAGAATGATGATCTGGAAGATATTAAGAATAACTTTCCCATGTTCCTGGAGTACATTACTCCCCGTATTTTTTTCGGCACTCTGGTTAAGTATGGAAATGAGTCCAATAACTATAGTGGTAGAGGAGTAGGGCCCGCGCATCAATTCAATGAAAAAACCATTATGATGAAGGGCCGTTACATTAACCAGGAAGATGTAAAGAACAAAACTAAAAACATCGTAATTGGGCGCCTTATAGAAAAAGATCTTTTTGGTACAAAAAATTCACTGGGAGAGTATATAGATGTGGGAGGAAGTGCCTTCAAGGTTATAGGCGTATTTCAAGATGATGGTGGGGATAATGAAGAGAGACTTATGTATATCCCTTATACTACACGGCAGTTAATGACAAAAAATACTGATAAGATCAACCAGATCGTACTGGCTTTCAGGCCGGAAATCGGATATGCCGGAGCACTTAGTTTTGAAAATAAACTTAACACATTTCTCAAGAAAAAACACAATATCCACCCAGATGATCGTAACGGTTTCTTTATTCGTAATATAGCAGATCAGTTGAGACAAAACCAGCAATTTGCAAGTGTTTTACAGATCATCGTATCATTTGTAGGCTTTGGAACCCTGATAGCCGGTATTATCGGGATAAGTAATATTATGGTGTTTGTGGTAAAAGAACGTACCAAAGAACTGGGAGTGCGTAAAGCACTGGGTGCTACCCCCGCTTCTGTAATTGGTATGATCCTGCAAGAGTCCATTTTTATCACCAGTATTGCGGGGTACATAGGTTTATTTGCAGGTATCCTTATTCTCAGGTCCCTGGGAGATACACTTAAAGAATACTTTATCAAAGATCCGTATATAGACATGTCAACTGCTATTTCGGCTACTATTATTTTAATAGTTTTTGGGGCTGTAGCAGGGTATTTTCCGGCAAAAAGAGCAGCCAGAATTAAACCTATAGTAGCATTAAGGGATGAATAAAAAGCTTGAACTATGAAATTTATTTTCGATAAAGATACCTGGCAGGAGATATTTGGCTCCATACGTAAAAATAAACTCCGTACTGTTATTACCGTAATAGGAGTTCTTTGGGGAATTTTTATTTACATAGCGTTGTCTGGTGCTGCAAAAGGCCTGGATAATGGTTTTGAACAAGAGTTTGAAAACGTGGCTATGAACAGTATGTTTGCCTGGGCACAATCTACTAGCATTCCTCATGCAGGTTTCAAAACCGGGCGGCAGTTACAACTTAAACTCAGCGATGCTCAGGTATTGCAGGATCGTATTCCTGATATTCAATACATAGCTCCTCGTAACGCAAAAGGTGTTTTTGGAGGCACTGGCTCCAGTGTGGTGAGAGGGCAAAAAACCGGCACATATAATATTTATGGCGACTTCCCGGTATTTACTAAAATTGCAACCAAAAAAATATATGATGGGGGACGCTTCATTAATGATGCCGATATAGAAAACGAAAGAAAGGTATGCGTAATTGGCGAACGAACCCAAGAAGAGCTTTTTGAGAAAGAAGAAGATCCTATTGGCCAGTTTATTCGTATTGATGGCATTTATTTTCAGGTGGTAGGAGTACATAAATATCTCGAAGGCGGAGGTTTTGAAAACGATGATGATGTTTTTATTCCCTTTACCACCTATCGTATGCTTTACAATACCGGAGAAAATGTAGATTGGTTTTCGATCGCAGCCTTTGCTGATGCAGATGTTGTTAAAGTAGAAGAAGAAGTAAAAGCCACACTAAAAAAGATACACAATGTTCATCCTGATGATGAACGTGCTTTTGGTTCTTTCAATCTGGGAGAAATTTTTAACCGAATTATGGGGTTTTCCAAAGGAATGACTTTCTTGTCACTCATTGTAGGGATTGCCACTATACTGGCAGGAGTAGTGGGTATTGGTAATATCCTGCTAATATCGGTCAAAGAGAGAACCAAAGAGCTTGGAGTAAGAAGAGCCTTAGGGGCTACCCCACGGGAAGTGAGAAGTCAGATCATACTGGAATCCGTTTTTTTAACTATGGTAGCAGGTTTTCTGGGAATTGTTTTTGGCGGACTTTTATTAAGCGGAATTGATGCAGCCTTTTCTGATAAAGGAGATTTTCCATATACCAATCCTACCGTTCCCATTCCATTAATTATAGGAGCAATTTTAATTATGATTACCCTCGGAACACTGATAGGGCTTATTCCTGCTCAAAGAGCAGTAAGCATAAAACCCATAGACGCATTAAGAGAAGAATAAACTAACAACCATTAAGAATAAATTTAAAGAGGATGAAAAACGTTTTAAAATATCTATTAATCGCCGTTTTTGTAATACTGGCACTGGTAGCAGCAGCTTACTTCATAAAGTCAAACAGTAAGCCTCCTGTAGTTTTCGAAACCGAAACTCCGTTCAATACTGATATTGAGCAAAAAACCGTAGCCACGGGAAAAGTAATACCCGAAGATGAGGTACAGATTAAACCTCAAATTACAGGTATTATTGATAAGATCTTTGTAAATGAAGGTGCCGAAGTAAAATCAGGTGACCTTATTGCCAAAGTAAAAGTGGTACCCAATGAGCAGTCATTAGTGAGTGCCAGGGGGCGTGTGAGGAATGCAAAAATAGCCCTTGCCAACGCCCGTATTGAGTTTAATCGTAATAAAGAGCTTTTTGAAAAAGGAGTAGTTTCTGATCAGGATTTCCTTAATATCAAACTAACTTTTGAGCAGGCAGAACAGGAACTTGAAAATGCCGAAAACGATTATCAGATCATAAAAGTAGGTTCGGCAGGTGGTTCCGGTATTGCCAATACTGATATACGAGCAACCGTTTCCGGTACGATCCTGGAGATCCCTGTTAAAGAAGGAGATCAGGTAATTCAAAGTAACAATTTTAACGATGGTACTACGATTGCTACGGTAGCCGATCTTGGTAAAATGATCTTTGAAGGAAAAGTAGATGAGGCAGAAGTAGGTAAGTTAACCATAGGCATGCCTTTAAAAATAAGCCTGGGCGCCATTCAGGAAAAAGAATTTGATGCCAAATTACGCTTTGTAGCCCCTAAAGGAAACGAAGAACAGGGAGCGGTACAGTTCAAAATTGAAGGTGATGTGTATTTGAGTGATGAGTTTTTCATTAGAGCCGGGTATAGTGCCAATGCTTCCCTTGTACTTGAAAAGAAAGAAGACGTTATGGCCATAAAAGAGGCGCTGTTGCAATTTGATAAAGAAACCGATAAACCCTATGTAGAAGTATTGGTAGGTGAGCAAAAATTTGAAAGAAGAGATATAGAAGTAGGTATTTCGGATGGTATAAACGTGGAGGTCATATCCGGATTGACGAAAGAAGATAAAATAAAGATCTGGAATAAAACCGAGCCTGTGAAAAAAGAAAAGGACAACGAAAATAACTAATCAAAAAAATATAAAATTGAAAGGAAAGCTTATGAAAGCTAAACTCATAACATGTATTCTTCTTTTGTCCGCCGGTATGGCCCTGGGGCAAACCAAAAAATGGACATTAAAAGAATGTATAGACTATGCTCTGGAAAATAATATTAGCATAAAACAGTTCGAACTTGATCTTGAGAATGCTAAAGTAGATGAAAGTGATGCTTTATGGAACTTCTTACCCAACCTTTCCGGAAATTCCAGTCTGTCATCAAATACGGGTCTTTCGCAAAACCCGACAACCGGTCTGTTAGAAAACAGAACACAAACCGTTATTTCCGCAGGTTTGAGCTCTAATGTTATTTTGTTTGACGGATTACGTAATATTAAGAATTTCACCAGAGCAAGATTAGGTATTCTGGCTAACCAATATCGTCTTGATAATATGAAAGACGATATATCACTTAATGTAGCGAATAATTATTTACAGGTTTTATTCAACAGGGAAAACCTGGCGGTAGCTCAGGCACAGTACGCCGTAACCGAACAGGACCTGAAAAGAACTGTTGAACTGGTAGAATCAGGGGTGGTGCCGCGAGGTGATCTGTTGGAAATAGAGGCTACAGCAGCTACCCAGGAACAACAAATTGTAAATGCTGAAAACGCTTTGCGTCTATCTAAAATTGCGTTAGCGCAATTGCTACTTATTGAAGATTATGAAAATTTTGATGTAGCAGATGAAGATTATATAATTCCGCCGGCTACGATTACAGAGAATAGCCCGCGAACCATTTTTATGAAAGCATTGAGTTTTAGAAACGATATTAAATTATCGCAAACAAATGTGGAGATTGCCAAAAAAGACCTGGAAATTGCCAGGGGGGCAAGGTATCCTACTCTAGCGGGGTTTTTTAACTACAATACGAGATATACAGATCAGTTAAATGCTCCTTTAATAGAACAGTTTTATACTTTTGATGGTATTGGTTATGGTGTACAGCTTAACGTGCCTATATTCAACCGTTTTTCAGCCAGAAATAATGTTAGAAGAAGTAAAATTGCACTAAAGCGTAATGAATTACAGTTTCTTCAGGATAAACTGGATCTTGAAAATACGATCAATCAGGCATGGAACGATACCAGAGGATCTCTCAAGGCATATGAAGCAGCCGATAAGACCCTTACGTCCAGAAAAGAAGCCTTTCAATATGCTAAAGAACGTTTTAACGTAGGGCTTATGAACTCTTTTGATTTTAGCCAGGCACAGGCCCGGCTTGAAAATGCAGAGGCAGAACTCATACGAACCAAATACGATTATATTTTTAGACTCAAAGTACTTGAATTTTATTTCGGAATCCCTCTGGATGATTTCAGGTAGCTTATATTTGCAGTCTTATGGCTGTAATACTTAGTATAGAAACCTCGTCTAAAAATTGTTCGGTTTGTGTATCAGAGAATGAAAACATACTTTCTTTGGTAGAGCACTATGATGATAACTATTCACATGCAGAAAATTTGCATGTATTCATAAAAGAAGCATTGCAACGTGCTTCTTTTTCTTTTCAGGACCTATCTGCCATTGCTGTTAGTAAAGGTCCGGGATCTTATACAGGACTTCGAATAGGTGTTTCGGCAGCCAAAGGCCTTTGCTATGCTCTGGAAAAACCGCTTATTGCCATAAGTACGCTTGAGGCAATGGCACATAAAATAGAGATAGAGAAAGGTTGTATTGTGCCTATGCTTGATGCAAGACGAATGGAGGTTTACGCTGCGGTATTTGATAATACGTATCGTGAGATAAGAGAGATCAAAGCAGAGATCATTAATGAAAACTCCTTTTCAGATCAATTGGCACAGGGTCCTGTACATTTCATAGGTACAGGTGTTTCTAAATGCATAGGGGTAATAAAACACCCGAACGCGGTTTTTTATAAAGATCACCAATTACCCTCTGCCAAAGAAATGGCGAAACTGGCTAATGAGCAGTTCAAAAAAGGCCACTGTGAAGATGTGGCTTATTTTGAGCCATTTTATCTGAAAGACTTTATAGGAAACAAGTCCGCAAAAAAGGGCTAGGCCTCTTTTTGTATTTCTACCTGATGGGGATACGGTATTTCAATATCAGCTTTATCCAGGGCTTCTTTTATTCCTTCAAGAGTACCAAAATAAACATCCCAATAGTCATCAGAAGTCGCCCAGGGTCTTACTGCAAAGTTTATAGAGCTATCGGCAAGCTCCATAAGGTTTACAGAAGGAGCGGGCTCTTTAAGGACTTTTTCATTCTCGGTAAGCACTTGCATAATTACATCCCGGGCATGTTTGATATCCGTGTCATATGCTACTCCTATTACGTGATCTACCCTAAGTGTGCCGTGACTGGTATAATTAATTATGTTCCCGTTGCTAAGTGCGCCATTGGGAATAATAATTTCTTTATTCTCAAAAGAACTGAGTTTGGTAGTGAAAATATCGATTTCTTTCACTACGCCCCGTTCACCCTGTGCCTCGATAATATCCCCCACTTTAAATGGTTTGAATATCATGATCAGAACGCCTCCGGCAAAATTGGAAAGTGATCCCTGTAATGCCAGGCCTACTGCCAACCCTGCTGCGGCAATTACTGCGGCAAATGAGGTGGTCTCTACTCCAAGAGTGCCCAGAACGGCTATCACCAGGAGTACTTTTAAGCCCCATGAGAGTAAATTCATCAAAAAGATCTGCAGGCTCTCATCATAATTTTTTCGCCTCATGAGGGTGCGCATTCCTTTTACTGTTTTTTTAATGATCCATGCCCCTGCGATCCATATAAGGAGGGCACCTATCACCTTCGGGCCAAAAGTCACGATCCAGTCGTAACCCGAGTCAATTAACTTCTGTAAATCCATTTTTGATTGTTTTTTTAGTGAGTAATTTAGTTTATAATGCGTTTTTGCTTTTTAACTGTTCAAGGGCTTCTTCTACAGAGTGTACCGGGAGTGTGCAGGTATTATTTGTACATATGTAAATAAGGTTTTCATCTTTGACAAACCGTTCTTTCAGTAAAAAAACCGAAGAAGGAGAGGTGGTTCCGGCAATGACTATTCCGGGAAGGTACTCACTATTAAGTGTTTTGGTAAGTTGGATCGCATCGGGGCCCGTAATGGCTACTTCTTTAAAAGGGAACACATAATCCATAAGACCATTGAGCCAATTGGCATGACTATAAGGATACTCTGTAACTTCGCTGAACATACCCTGCATCATTTTTTGTGCTATCGAGCCATAGGAAGCATCTCCTAAAAGGCGTGAAAGCCTGAAAAGCACCCGGTGGATTACAGAATTTGATGCGGGAATGACATTATCACTTTTTTCAATACTGCGTGTTACAATGGGATCATCTTCATTAGAGGTAAAATAAAAAATGCCTTTTGAAGCGTCATAGAAATGCACCTTGCAGTATTCAATAAGCTGTTTTGATATTTCTAACCAGGTTTCATTAAGCGTGATCTCGTAAAGCGTTATCAATGCATCGGCAAGAAGTGCATAATCTTCCAGATAGCCGTTAATTTTACCCTGTCCGTTTTTATAGCTATGGAAGAGGCCTCCGTCCGGACGCATCAGTTTAGCAGTTAAAAAATGTGCATTTTTTTGGGCAATATTGAGATAGTGTTCATTTCCTATAGCTTTATAGGCATCTGCATATCCCTTTAACATGAGTGCATTCCAGGAAGTCAGTATTTTGTCATCTAACCCGGGAGGTATTCGTTTGGACCGTTCTTTAAAGAGCAGTTGCCTGCAACGGGTTATAACAGTGTTAACCTCTTCTGATACAAGGTTGTGTTTTAAAGCGATCTCAGCTTCGGTTTCCGTACGTATCAATACATAATTTCCATGCTCCCACAGCCCAAAATGGTTGATATTAAAATAGTCCCGGAAGACAGGAAAGTCATTTTTGAGCAGATCTTTTAGTTCTTTTTCGTCCCATACGTAAAAAGCACCTTCTTCTGATTCTCCTTCTTTGTTGGGGCTATCGGCATCGAGGGAAGAATAGAAGCCAAATTCGTCGCTTAGCAATTCGCGTTCTGTAAATTCCAACGTTTGTGTTACTACAGATAAATAAAGAGGGTTTCCGGTTACTTTAAAAGCATCACTGTATAAACTAACCAACTGACCGTTATCGTAAAGCATTTTCTCAAAATGAGGAACGTGCCATTTACTATCTACCGAATAGCGGGCAAACCCACCTCCAATGTGGTCAAAAACGCCTCCGTAAGCTATTTTGGTAAGTGTGGTATTTACATAATTGAACAATTCTTTGTCACCGGTGGTATATGCATATTTTAAAAAGAACTGGTAGTTTGCCGGCATCATGAATTTGGGAGCTCTGGTGGGGCCTCCGTATTTGAGGTCGAAATACGGTTCCCAGTCGTTTATAGCTTTCTGAAGATCCTTCTCCAGAAATTCTCTTTCTTTCTCAATGGCAGGAATGGTGTGTAAACCCTGAATGCCCTTTTTTAGATTTTGAGCGTATTCTTCTACCTTTTCCGGGTCATCTCTGAAAAGGGTCGCCAGTTGTGTAAGGTATGATTTCCAGTGTTCTTTTTTAAAGTAAGTGCCTCCCCAGAAGGGTCTTCCGTCTGGTAAAGTTACTACATTGAGGGGCCAGCCGCCACTGCCGGTCATGATCTGCACAGCATCCATATAAATCTGATCTACATCAGGCCTTTCTTCTCTGTCAACTTTAATGTTTATAAAATGTGTGTTCATGATCTCCGCTACTTCCGGATCTTCAAAACTCTCTTTTTCCATAACATGGCACCAGTGGCAGGCAGCGTAGCCAATACTCACCAGTATCAGCTTATTTTCAGATCGGGCTTTTTGAAGCGTTTCTTTGTTCCATGGCATCCAGCTTACGGGGTTTCGGGCATGTTGTAGCAGATACGGACTGGTTTCGTGTATAAGTGCGTTTTCGTATTTGTTTTTCATAGCAATAAAAAAGCGCCCTTTTTGGGGCGCTGTTCAAAAGTATTCAATAATTATTGAACTTCAAATGTAATCTTGAGATTTACTCTGTATTCAGTAACCTCATCACCGTTTACAACAGCGCTTTGTTCCTGTACATATACAGATTTAATGTTCTTGATGGTAACAGCTGCTTGTTTGACACCTTGTTTTACGGCATCTTCCCAGCTTTCGTTTGAATTAGATAGGATTTCAATGACCTTTAATACTGACATAGGGTTGGTTTTTAACTATAACTTAATGTTTCACACTAAAAATAAGCTAATTTTTTAAGTTTTAAAAGTTTATTTTAGCACCTGAAAAAATCCGGGGACTACTATTTAAAAGGGAGTAATGTTTTAGTAACATTTATTTAACCTGATTTTAATTAAGTTAATGGATTTTTGCCGTTAAATCGCATTTTTTTTATGGAGCAGGTTTACCTTTTTATGCTCATCGCTTTGTTTGTGCTTGCCATTATAGACCTTGTAGTGGGTGTTAGTAATGATGCAGTTAATTTTCTTAACTCTGCCATAGGCTCAAAAGCAGTTTCGCTACGTACCGTAATGATCGTTGCCAGTATTGGTGTGGGAATAGGAGCTGTTTTTTCAAGTGGAATGATGGAAGTAGCACGGAAAGGTATATTCAATCCCGGAGAGTTTTTATTTGAAGAGATCATGATCATTTTTATGGCCGTCATGATTACCGATATCTTACTGCTGGATCTTTTCAATTCTCTTGGTTTACCTACATCTACCACCGTATCTATCGTTTTTGAATTGTTAGGTGCGTCTGTAGCAATTGCTATGATCCAGATATTGAAAGACGATGCTACCGTATCTCAACTCGTAAGATATATCAATACAGAACAGGCCATAGATATTATTCAGGGTATTTTCTTATCGGTACTTATTGCTTTTATTGTGGGGGCCCTGATACAGTATATTTCAAGGCTTATCTTTTCATTTCAGTTTGAAAAGAACTTGAAATATACAGGTGGTATTTTTGGAGGGGTTTCTATTACCGCTATTACCTATTTTATACTTATTAAAGGACTGAAGGGTGTATCTTTCATTAGCCCCGAATCTCTGGATTGGGTAGATCAGCATAAAATGCTAATACTGGGGGGAAGTTTTTTGCTTTGGACTTTTTTATCTCAGGCCTATATTTCTTTCTTTGGAGGTAATATTCTAAAAATTATAATTATTACGGGAACCTTTGCGCTAGCAATGGCTTTTGCAGGAAACGACCTTGTAAACTTTATAGGAGTACCTATTGCTGCGTGGCAATCTTTTGACCTTTGGATGTCCTCAGGTATGCAACAGGGTATGAAAATGTCAGCATTGTCCGGTGCCGTACAAACCCCCTCACTATTACTCTTTTTCGCAGGTATGATCATGGTGATTACCCTCTGGTTTTCTAAAAAGGCAAGAACAGTAGTCGAAACAGGGATCAACTTATCAAGACAGGGAGACGGGCGCGAAAAATTTCAACCCAATCTTTTATCGAGACTAATTGTAAGGGGATCTGTAAACCTTAGTAATGCTTTTGAGGCGGTATTACCAAGATCGGTTTCTAACCAGATAGACCGCAGATTTGATAAACCGGTTGAGAAAAGAAAAAGGAAAAGTGATGAACCTGCCTTTGATATGGTGAGGGCCTCAGTAAATCTGGTAGTAGCCAGTATTCTTATCTCTATAGGAACCTCACTCAAATTACCGCTTTCTACCACCTATGTCACTTTTATGGTAGCCATGGGTACATCGCTCGCAGATAAAGCATGGGGGCGGGAAAGTGCAGTGTTTAGAGTAGCCGGCGTACTTAACGTAGTTGGCGGGTGGTTTGTTACAGCTATGGTGGCTTTTACAGCAGCTGCTGTGTTTGCTTCTTTCATTTATTACGGAAAACTGGTAGCTATTATTGTATTGCTTATTGCTGCTATCATACTTCTTACCCGAAGTTTTCTGGTATATAGAAAGGCAGAAAAAGAAAAGAAAGAAACCAAAAGATATGACCGAACAGATCTTATTACGATCAATGAAATTATAACAGAAAGTTCAGATAATATTTCAAGTGTTATTAAGCGAATCAATTTATTATACAGTGATGTAGTAAACAATATTGGCTTACAGGATCTTGGAAAACTGAAAAAAAATAAGAAAAGCCTTAAAAAACTGGAAAATGAGGTAGATGAACTCAAAGGAGAGATATTTTACTTTATTAAATCACTAGACGATTCCTCAGTAGAAGCAAGTAAGTTTTACATCCTTATCCTTGACTATTTACAGGATATGGTACAATCTATAGGTTATATTGTTAAGAATAGTTACGGACATGTAAATAACAATCATAAAAACCTTAAGTTTAATCAAATAAGAGATCTAAAGGGAATAGACCAAAAGTTACAGGGCCTGTTTGACAGGGTAGAGGAAACCTTTACAAAAGAGTCTTTTGAAAGTATTGATAGCATTATTGATGAAAAGCAGGAACTGCTTACCCATGTATCAAATTTAATACAAAAACAAATAGATCGCATACGCTCTACGGAAACCAGTCCTAAAAACACAAAACTCTATTTTGGGTTGCTTCTGGAAACCAAAGATCTTATATCGGCAACAATGAACCTGTTACAGCTTTTCAAAGAGTTTCACAGAGATTACAAGAAAGTAATCAGGTAAATAATTCAGGTACAATTAACAAATAAATAAAAAAGGAGCTTTACAGAGCTCCTTTTTTGTTGGGGTTATGCGTTTATGGCAACCACCTCATTTACTTTGTCATGAAGCATGTTTTTGAGCATGGTCTCAATGCCGTTTTTTAGAGTAAAAGTAGAAGAGGGACAACCACTACAGGCTCCCTGAAGAATTACTTTTACTACTTTACTGGATTCATCATAAGATTCAAACATAATATTACCGCCATCACTGGCTACGGCCGGTTTCACATACTCATCCAGAATAGCAATAATTTGCTGTGAAGTATCACTTAAATTCTCATAAGAAGCATTCCCTTCATCAGAGCCTGTTGCTTTAGCCGATGTTATGGGAACAGCATCTTTCGTAACTACTTCTTTACCATCTGCCAGGTGCTCTGTGATGGCTTCTCTTACCGGCATGGTTATTTCATTCCAGTCTGCAATCTCGTATTTGGTGACTGATATATAGTTTTCATCCATGAATACTTCCTTGACAAAAGAAAAATCAAAAAGTACTTTTGCCAAAGGTGCAAATCGGGCATCGTCTATATTCTTAAACTCATAGGCCTGCGCAACCAGTAGCTTATTGGCTACAAACTTCATAACAGAAGGGTTGGGCGTACTTTCGGCATATACCGTTACAGGTACTTTTTTAGTATTTCCCACAGCTTCCTCTATCACTGCTTTGCCGCCAGAGCTAAGGTATTCTCCTATTTGGTTTGCTACTTCATCCTGCACATCTTCCCATGCTACAATATTGTAACGTTCTATACCAATAAAGTTTCCAGATATGAAAACGGTTTTAACAAAAGGCAGATAAAACAATTGCTGGGCCAAAGGAGAATTTTTGGCTTCATCTATGTTTTTAAACTCATAACTTCTGTGTTCAGTAAGGAAAACATTAGTTTCAAATTTTATAATAGCGGGGTTATTTGTAGGCTCTATTTTAAGGGTGATCTCATCCATATCCAATAAATTTTTTGCGAAATTACAAAAACATAAAAAGAGTTTTTAATATATTTGGGGTTAAGACCCCAAATTTAACATGAAAAAACTTTGTTATATACTTGTTTTTTTCACGGTTCACCTGTATTGCCAAGTTTCAGTTGACGACACTTCCCATACTACAGAACAGTTAGTTGATAATGTACTTATTAACAGCGCCTGTGCAGAAACCTCCAATTACCGGAGCGCAACCGGTTTGGCAGTAGGCATAAACGGGATAGGCTATTTTGAAAGTAATGGTACTTCTTTTCCTTTTAAGAACGGGATTGTACTGAGTACCGGAAAAGCTTCCAGTGTACCGGGACCTAACGAAGAAGACCACCAGGGAGAGGGTATTGGTGAAGCCTGGTTTGGCGATTCTGACCTGGAAGCCATCACGCAAACTCCCAATACTCAGAATGCCTCGTATATTGCGTTTGATTTCGTTCCGTATGCCAATACTATTCGATTTGATTTTCTTTTTGCCTCTGAAGAGTATTTTTTGGATTTCCCCTGCCGTTTTTCAGATGTTTTTGCTTTTATACTTACCGACTCAAATGGAGTTTCTAAAAATCTGGCAGTAATTCCGGGAACCAATATTCCGGTAAAAGTAACCGAAATACACGAAGCCGTATCGGGTGCTACCGGTTGTCCGGCTAAAAATGAAGAGTACTTTGACGGGTATAACAACCCTATCAATTCACCGATCAGCCTTAACGGGCAAACCGTACCCATGACTGCCCGAGCAGACGTTATTCCGGGAGAAAAATATACAATAAAGTTGGTGATAGCCGATGAGCAAGATGGAAACTATGACTCGGCCGTGTTTATAGCAGGAGGTAGCTTTGACGTGACAGCCGATCTTGGAGAAGACAGAACGATAGCCAATGGCAATGCCGCCTGCCCGGGTACCACAGTAAGTCTGGATGCAGGGGTTTTTGGAAGTACTTCATATACCTGGTATAAAGACGGGGTGGTATTACCGGGAGAAATAAACGCTACCCTTGATGTAACCCAAGCCGGTACCTATAGGGTTGAATTTAACGCCAATAACGGATGTATTGGTTCAGACTCCATATTGATTGAATTTGCACCCCCTCCGGCTTTAGTCTCACCAACGCCAATAAGTGTTTGTGGCCCGGGTAGCAGTTCTTCAGAAACTTTTGATTTGACATTAAGGGAAAGTGAAATAAGCAATGGGGTTTCCGGTCTTACTTTTAGGTACTATGAATCTCAGGTTAATGTAGATAGCAATCTGCCTATAAGTAATTCGCGATCCTATCAGAATACCAGCAATCCGCAAACGATTATTGTAGAAGCTATAACCGCTGCCGGTTGTAAATCATATACCACTTTGGAGTTACGCATTAATCAATTTCCGGCTATTAATATGACCCCGCAGTTATATGAGGTATGTGACGATTCTGGAAATGGTACGGCCGGTTTTAACCTTGCATCCCGTATTTCCGATATTTTGAACGGTGCGACAGGTGTAGATATTTACTTTTATCCGGATCGAAGTTCAGCAGGTGATGGTTTCCCTTCCCAGCGTATTTCAAATACAGAGAACTTTGTAAACAGTCAGCCTTTTTCCCAAACCATATATGTGCGGGCAGAGGCCTTTGGTAATAGCTGTTCCGTAATTTTTCCGTTAGAACTTAGTGTATTGCAATGGCCGGTAGCTGCTTTACAACCGGAATATGCCCTATGTATAGATGCCACAGGAAACCCCGTACTGCCTTTACCGGTTATTGATACAGGATTAGATCCTTCCGGCTATACATTTCAATGGTATCAGGGTGAACAGGTTAACCCGGCTAATGAAATAGCAGGTGCAGAAGGCACTTCTTTTTCATACAGTGCAGAAGGCGCCTACACCGTAAAGATCACCAGCAATACTTCCGGGTGCGAATTGTTACTCAGTACACGGGTAGTGGCTTCGTATGCGCCGGTTATCTTAAATGTAGAAGTAGCTTCAAGTCCGTTTTCCGGAAATCATACCATAAATGCTACGGTAACCGGAAACGGAACGTATTATTTTACCATAAATGATAGCCAGCCACAACCTTCCGGTACATTTACAGGAGTTCCCGCCGGGAAATATGTTGTATCGGTTTTTGATGAATTTAATTGCGGCATGCTAAGTCAGGAAATAACCATACTAGATTATATGCGTTTCTTTACTCCTAATGGTGACGGTATTAATGATTCCTGGGATACTTCAGCCTTTTCTTCACTATCCAGGCTTGAAATTCATATATTTGACAGGTTTGGAAAACTTATGAAAGTACTTAACCAGAACAATACAAGCTGGGATGGTACGTTTAATGGAAACATGGTTCCTTCGGGAGACTATTGGTTCCGGGCCAGTTTTGTCGAAGATCAAACCGAAAAAACGGTCAAAGGCCATTTTGCCTTAAAAAGATAAGAATGAAGAAAAGCATTGTATTGTTCCTTTTGTCGTTTTGGGGGGTTACCCTTAGCTCGCAAGAAGGACTCCCTGTTTATTTTGATTACCTTTCTGATAATTATTACCTTATTCACCCGGCTATGGCAGGAGTGGGTCAGGGAGGAAAAGTAAGGCTTACCGCCAGAAAACAATGGTTTGATGTAGAAAGAGCTCCCAGTATGCAGACACTCAATGCGCATATGCGGGTTGGTGATCGCAGTGGGGTGGGCGCCATTCTTTTTAACGATGAAAACGGGTTCCATTCCCAGACAGGTATAAAGTTTACTTACGCACATCATCTTCTCTTTTCAAGAAACATGGTAGATATTAACCAACTCTCCTTTGGACTGAGTGTTGGGGTGTTACAAAGTAATCTTGATGAAACTGAATTTGCATCCTTTTTTCCTGACCCCATTATCTCGGGTACTGATAACAGTGTAAGTTATTTTAATGTTGACTTTGGAGTATCTTATAATTTCCTTGATTTTTATGCACATTTTACAGTTCAGAACGCATTGGGAACTGGTCGGGATCTGTACACGGCACAAGAATTTGATAACTTAAGAAGATATCTTTTTTCAGCCGGATATGTTTTTGGGAGAAATGAATGGCAATTTGAGCCCTCTTTTCTTTTTCAGGCTACTGAATTCACAGAAGAAAAAACAATTGACATTAATGCCAAGGTGTACAGAGATGTAAATTTTGGGACCGTGTGGGGTGGTCTTTCCTATCGCAGAAGTTTTGACGGTGCCCAGTTTAATTCGGGAGGAAGCCTTTCAGAACAAAGACTTCAGCTTATTACTCCTATTTTGGGAGTAAACTATAAAAAATTCATGTTTGCCTACACCTATTCTTACCAAACAGGTGATATTCGTTTTGACAATGGCGGTTTTCATCAAATTACACTGGGGTATAATTTCCTGGGGTCAGATGAAAAACCATACGATTGTAATTGCCCTGCCGTAAATTACTGATTGCGTGGTTAGTTAAATTCCTAAAAATACCGGGATCCGCATGGCACAGACCCCGATATTTGTTGCAGGTATTAATCCCAAACATAATTTTTTAGTGCTGCTTGTTTTTTTATAGCCTTTATCATAGCGCTTTCCAGGCCTTTAGAGGTACTTTTTCTGTTTTGAGTAACTATATAGGCTTCTCTTTTTGAGTTAAGTTCCTGTATTTGTTTTTGAATTTCTTCCCTTTCGGTTGCCACTTCGGTTACATACTCCCTGATCTCGGCACTACTTTTCCCTCTAAGTTTTTCCGGTAGCTCTGTCTCTTCCAGTGATTCGTATGCAAATCCTTTCTCTTTTGAAGCATCTACCAGATCCCAGCTACTGTTTTTATACAAAGCTGAGCTTTTGCTTACTGCTCGTTTGAGTTGTATTTCATTGTTAATAGAAGCCGCATTCACATCTTGTTCTGCCTGCATCCGGGCTTTTTGTATTCCTCTTTTGCCATAAGGAATATATGTTTTATTTAGTTTTTCATTTAACTGGATAATAAGGACATCATAGGGCGTTTTAATTTCAACAATGAGCGCATTATGATCAATAGTCATATAATCACCACCTGTTAAAATAGCGCCCTGTTGCCATTTTCCCTGTATGCCATGATCGCGATCTCCGCAAAAAATAGTATTCACAATAACATTTTTTTCTTTAGCCTGGGCAGCCGCATCCTGATAATGGGCAGGCCCCTGTGTAAAAGGTTCGTTTCCGGCAATAAATATCATTTTCAGATCATCGGGATTGCTTCCCCAATCCAGTTGTTGAAGAGAGGACATAATGACCTGGCCGCAAAATTCATTTCCTCCATTGGTGGTTAATGAAAATAGTTTTTCAGATATCTCATCAAGATCGTCTGTGAAACCGGTAACCTGACGAATGTAGCCTTCAGAGGAAGGTAAACCATCGTTACCATATTCATAAAGAGCAATTTTAAAATTGGGAGCATACCCATCGCAACGGGCATAAGACAGTTCATTTACAATATCCCATAATCGTGCTTTGGCCTGGTTAATAAGTCCGTCCATACTGTTGCTGGTGTCCAGTAACAATGCTACTTTTATTTGTTTTTGTACGGGATGTGAAACCGCGTGAACTGCTATTAGGTTTCGTTCTTTTGTATGAGGTTCATAACATGCTGATAAGGTTGAGAAACAACCCAGTGCCAGAATTAAGGAGCTTACTTTTTTTGTGATTATCATCATAATTCGTTTTTTGTTGAATGACTTAAAAGTAATACCACCTTTTTTTTCTCAAAAACCGTAATGGGTGAAAAGGGGGTTTTGTTTAGTAAAAAGCGCGTTTGAATACGTGAAGTTTTCAAAAGACACAGCAATAGCTCCTTTTATCATGCATTCATGGTATTACAGATTTTATTTTACCGAAGAAAGTATGTAAGTTTAACTTTCATATCCCTGAAAATGGTTCGTTTTCTATGTTACATATGCTTTTTTGCAATACCCGTTCTGGTAATGGGACAAAGAGAGTACGATACACCGCAATTTGAGCTAAAAGGAACAGTGAAGGGGGAGGAGAATGGTGAGCCGGTGTCGAAGGTAGATGTATATATAATAGGAGGGGGTCAAACCTGGACCAATGTTTTGGGAGAGTTCAAGATTAAAGCCAGAATTGGCGATCAACTGGTAATAAGCAGCCCTGAATTTGAGACCATACAACATACGATCACTTCACGTGAAGATATTGAAGTACGTATAACAGACTACCAGGCAGGGCAGACTTCACAAAAAATGAAAGCTCAGGAACGAGAGGATAAACACCGAAAGTTTATTGATTCTGCAAAAGCATATCTCAAAAAAGATATTGATAAAAGTATAGCCTTTATTGAGCAGTCATTAAAAGTACTTCGCAAAAGGGGAAATAGTAAGCAGGCGGCACGATCATTCAGTACCCTGGGAGATATTTATGCCTTTTGGGAACAATATGACCTGGCTATTAGCAATTATAAAACATCGATTGAGCAGGACGATACCCCAAATACACGCATTCAGTTAGCCAAAGTATATTTAAAAGAACAAAGTTTTGAAAAGGCTGTAAATGAGTTTACCCAACTCTTAAAGGTAGGAGAGCTTTCCAATTTTCAGAGAATTACAGTGATGGAAGGCCTTGGCGATACTTTTGCACTTGATAATCAGGATCAAAAAGCAGTTTCACAATATGAAAAAGCCCTGAGGCTGGCTCTTGAAAATATGGTGACCCCAAAAATAACAGATCTTAATTCAAAACTGGCTGAAGTATATGCCAGACAAAACAATACAGGGGCAGCCGAAGGTTTTTTTACCAATTCGTTACAACTCGCAGAGAGCGAAAACCCTAAAAGAGCCCTTAGAGAAAAAGAAAAAGTGGCAGATTTTTATAATAAGAACAACCTCTTTGATAAAGAAATTGAACTTCGTAAGTCTTCTTTGCAGCAAGCAAAAAAACTACAACGTTCGGTAGGCGATAAAGAAGTGAATAATCGCGGGAGACAGGAAGATTCTATCACACCTCAAAAAATTAATTACAAGATAGCCAATGCATTTATTGCTCAGGACCGTTATCGGGAAGCCATTCCGTATTTACAGGAAAGTATAGCAGAAGCAGATGAAGAAGAAGATCTGGTAGTTCAAAAAGATGCTACCCGAAAATTATCTGAAGTATATCGAACAGTAGGAGACTATACCAAGGCTTTGGAAAGTTATCAGGAGTATGTGACACTGGTAGATGAACTGTATGTTAAAAAAGAACAGGAAATATCAAGAGCGAGCAGGTTTAGCAGAGATATCACATTAAAACAGAACAGGATCAACAGTCTTGAAAAAGACCGGGAGCTTAGTGAAAGTAAGTTTGAACTCGCATTAAAAGACCAGGAACTTATTGTAGCCAATAACAAGCGACAGCGTATTATTATTTACTCCCTTATTTTGGGAATGACTATGTTAGCCCTGGTCATTTTTCTGTTTTATCGTACGAACCGTCAACAGCATATTAACAATCATCTTTTGGCTCTTAAATCTTTCAGAAGCCAAATGAACCCTCACTTCATTTTTAATGCGCTTAATTCCGTCAATCAGTTTATAGCAGAGAGCGATGAACGCAGCGCAAATAGATATCTTTCTGAGTTTTCCAGGCTCATGCGCTCGGTATTAGAGAATTCCGAAGAAGATTTTATACCGCTAAGAAGTGAAATTGACCTTCTGGAATTGTATGTAAAGCTGGAACACTCCCGGTTTAAAGATAAGTTTGATTACCATATAGTAATAGATGAAGAGCTGGATATCGATTCTTTTCGTATCCCGCCTATGTTGTTGCAGCCATACATTGAAAATGCCATATGGCACGGGCTTCGCTATACAGAAGAAAAAGGACAGTTGCAGATCATTTTCTCCCGATATAATGAAAATACGGTTTCCATAATTATAGAAGACAACGGTATAGGCCGTAAACGATCTGCTGTTTTAAAAACCCAGAATCAGAAAAAACAAAAATCAAGAGGAATGGGTATTATACAAAAGCGTATAGCCATTTTAAACCGTATGTATAAACAAAAGATAGAAGTACAGGTACATGACCTTAATAAAGATGGTACCGGTACCTGTGTACGTGTATTGCTAAAAAGAGTTTAATAATCAAAGTATGAAACTGAAAACCCTGTTGGTAGAGGATGAAGCCGTAAGTCGTGATATCCTGAAAAAATACCTGAAAAAATACTGCCCCGAAGTAGAGGTGGCAGGAGAAGCCTCTAATGTAGAAGATGCTTTGGTACTCATTAGAAATACAAAACCCGACCTGTTGTTCCTGGATGTAGAGATGCCTTTTGGCAATGCTTTTGACCTTTTGGAAAAAGTAGGAGACCGTTCTTTTGATATTGTGTTTGTAACCGCATATGACCATTATGCAAAAGAGGCACTTAATCAACATGCATCGTATTACCTCACTAAACCGGTTTCTATAGATGAACTTATCAAAGCAGTAGATTATGTACTAAACACCAGGAAAAAGGAAGAACAGGTATCTAAAAAAATTAGTATCTCAACATCACATCACATAAACGGAAAGATCACAGTCCCGCAATTAGACGGATTTAGGGTAATTGAGGTAGCTGATATTTATTATTGTAAAGCCGATGATAACTATACAGAGATCCACTTTGAAAAAGGAAAAACACTTATTAGCAAGACCCTTAAGTATATTCAGGAAACCCTTGAAGAGTATCCGTTTGCCAGAATTCACAAATCGTATCTGGTAAATGTACAGCACATTGCCAGTTATAAAAGAGGTAAGGGGGGGAGTGTGGTACTTTCTAACGGTAAAGAACTGGTAGTATCTTCATCGAGAAAACAGGAACTCCTCTCGTATTTTGAATAGTTTTTATGTAAGGGTTATTTACCTTTGTGTGTTATAAAAAATCAGGAATAAAATGATCATAAAAAAGGTAAACGGGAAGGAACCCCGGTTTGGTGACAATTGTTTTATTGCAGAAAATGCAGTGGTAGTAGGCGATGTAGAAACCGGGTCAGATTGTAGCTTCTGGTTTAATGCAGTGGTGCGGGGAGATGTACACTACATAAAAATTGGAGATAAAGTGAACGTTCAGGACGGGGCAGTGATTCATTGTACCTATCAAAAGCACCCTACGAATATAGGTAATGATGTCTCGATTGGTCATAATGCCATTGTACACGGGTGTACCATTAAAGACCGCGTACTCATAGGTATGGGGAGTATTGTGATGGATGGCTGTGTGGTAGAGAGCAATAGTATTATTGCTGCCGGGGCGGTAGTGACCCAGGGTACGGTAGTACCCTCCGGAACTATTTATGCAGGAGTGCCTGCTAAAAAAGTAAAAGATATAAGTGAAGAGCTCATTACCGGAGAAATCGAAAGAATAGCCGCTAATTATATCACCTATTCCGGGTGGTTTAAAGAAGATGAAGGCTAAATATATAATTCTTATTTTTGCGCATCCAAACTACTAAATTACTTGTATGAAAGCATTTGTTTTTCCCGGTCAGGGTGCTCAGTTTTCAGGAATGGGCTCAGACCTTTATGAAAAATATTCTCAGGCCCGGGACCTTTTTGAACGTGCTAATGAGATTTTAGGATTTTCTATTACCGAGATCATGTTTAGCGGTTCCCAGGAAGATCTCACCCAGACCCGTGTTACACAGCCGGCCATTTTTTTACATTCGGTTATTTTGAGTAAAGTAATGGGCAATACATTTGCTCCCGATATGGTGGCGGGCCACTCCCTCGGAGAATTGTCGGCACTGGCGGCCAATGGTACCCTCGCTTTTGAAGATGGCCTGAAACTGGTTTCGCAAAGAGCCCAGGCTATGCAAAAAGCCTGTGAGCTCAATGCCGGTACTATGGCAGCAGTATTGGGGCTTTCCAATAACATAGTTGAAAAAGTATGTAAAGAGACCAATGGCATTGTTGTTCCCGCAAATTATAATTGCCCCGGACAACTGGTGATCTCAGGTGAGGTAGAAGCCATTACAGCGGCTTGTGAAGCACTTAAAGAAGCCGGAGCAAAACGGGCAATGGTCTTAAAAGTAGGCGGGGCATTCCATTCCCCTCTTATGGAACCTGCACGAGAAGAATTGGCTAATGCTATAGAAAATACTACATTCCATAAACCTTCATGCCCGGTGTATCAAAATGTAAGCACTTATGCGGTTACCAACAGAGATGAGATCAAAAAAAATCTCATGCTACAACTTACGGCTCCTGTAAAATGGATGCAAAGCGTACGAAATATGATTGCAGACGGGGCAGATACCTTTGTTGAGGTAGGGCCTGGAAAAGTACTTCAGGGACTCATTAAAAAGACAGATAGCAGCGCAGATGCTATAGCTGCAGAGATAGAATAATCATTGTTTTCAGATATAACAACTACCCTGTTGGTCTTAAAACCAACAGGGTAGTTGTTTGGCAAGTATCCGAAAATTTAAAACTGCTTACTTCAGTTCCTAATACCCTTTGGTTTACTATTGGTTAATACATAGTCTTTTGTATGTATTTAGTGCGTATTTTAGCAATTGTAAAAATTTCTATCAAATGGATTACTACACAATAGCCACCGTTCTTATCGTTCTGGCTGCACTTTTTGGCTACATCAATGTTCGCTTTTTAAAACTTCCTATTACCATAGGGCTTATGATCATTACCCTGGCCGCTACTCTGGCGGTAGTAGCAATTGCGCAATTTGATGATACCCTGCTCATAAAAGAAAAAGAGCTTATTTCCCAGATAGATTTTAAAACCGTAGTGTTAGACATTATGCTGAGTTTTCTGCTTTTTGCAGGAGCATTACATACCAATTTTACCCAGCTGAGAAAACAGCGCTGGCCTATTTTTATTTTTGCGACTTTGGGGGTCATGGCTTCTGCACTTCTGGTAGGAGGTACTATGTATTTTGTATTGCAGTGGCTAGGCTTTCAGGTAGCGTTTATTTATTGTTTGTTATTTGGTTCTCTTATTTCACCCACAGACCCGATCGCGGTATTGGGAATACTTAAAAAGGCCAATACCCCAAAAAAACTTGAAATAAAAATAGTGGGAGAATCGCTTTTTAATGACGGGGTAGGCGTAGTTGTGTTCCTAACCATCTTTTCTATAGCTGCTTCCGGAAATGCGCAGGTAGAAGACATTCTCGAACTTTTTGGAAAAGAGATCTTTGGAGGGTTGGCTTTGGGAATGGTACTGGGTTGGGTAGCTTACCGTATGATGCGCTCTATTGATAATTATGAAATAGAAGTAGTAATTACCATAGCCTTAGTGATGGGCGGAACATTAATAGCTCATAATCTGCATCTTTCTGCACCTTTAGCTATGGTAACCGCAGGTCTTTTTATAGGGAACGATCGGGTGCGCGATGCCGTCATGTCTGAAGAAACCGAAAGCTATGTAGATAAATTCTGGGAGCTTATAGACGTACTCCTTAATACCGTTCTTTTTGTGATGATAGGTATGGAACTACTTATTCTTACCTTTGAAGGGTCCTATATACTTGCCGGTTTACTGGCTATTCCTATTGTTTTGCTTGCCAGGTTTGCCTCACTCTGGTTACCCGTAAACCTGTTTGCCAAAAGACTCGAATTTGTACGGCGTACCAATCTGGTTATGACCTGGGGCGGACTCAGGGGTGGGATCTCCATAGCCCTGGCACTGAGCCTGACCGCTGAAATGCACCGGGAGCTTTTTTTAGTAATTACCTATATTATAGTAGTGTTTTCTATTATTGTTCAGGGGCTGACTGTAGGCCCGCTGGTTGCCCGGGTCACTGCTAAGAAAATCGAGTAGCAGGTACGGGTTTATTCTATACATTACAAAATTGTTTTTCGAATGGGCATGCCTAAATAATAGATAATTGCAATAAATGTTTGTTTATTATGCACCTGAGGGCTATAGTCACTCAAAACCGTTTTTTTAACCTATTAGTTTTGTATTTTATACTTTGTTTTATTATACAAATACTGCCTGTTCTTTCTTAACGTGAAAAGTATGAGCCTCCTATATTAAAGGGTTTTTCTATTAAAATGAAAGACCTCTGTAATACTCGAGAACTTTAACCCGTAATAAGTATTCATATTTAACATTGGCCAGGTTAATTTGGGCATTGTCAAGGTTGTTTTTACTGGTTATATATGCCAGGAAGTTGGAAACCCCTTCATTAAATAAAATTTCATTAATGCGGTAAGATTCCCCAAATGCTTCTACCTGTTTTTCAATACTTTTGTAGCGACCGTATGCGGCTTCCATATCAAAATGCACTCTGGAAATAGCATTTTTAATTTCCTGATGTGTACGTTCCAGGGCCACCAGCGATTCTTTTACACGTATCTTTTCAAGAGCCACATTGTTTTTGGCACGAAACCCGTTAAAGAGAGGAATATTTACGGCTACTCCAATTACAGTATTTAAATTGTTGTCAAACTGATCTGTAAAGCTTATACTCTCTGCACGAAAATCGGTGCGTTCTTCAAATACGGGTATTACCTCGTTATTTATGGTAACAAAATTATCAGTTTCAACAATGCTGGTGCCCGTTTCTGTAAACACTTCGGCAGCACTGGAGTAATTGGTATTTACCCTTCCAAAAACCGAGATCTCAGGTGTAAACTGTGACTTTGCCACGCTTACTCCTTTTTCGGCTGCTTTTACCCGTAGTTCCCGGGCTTTAAAGGTAGCCAGGTTTTGTAAGGCATCTTTATACACTTCTTCTGAAGACAGTTCATACTTCTCAAAGTCTAAAACCAGGTCCTCCGTGTTAAGGTCCACAGCCTGATCTAAATTCAGTAATTGCCTCAGTTCCAGTTTGGCATTGTTGAGGCTGCTTTCCGAGGTAAGAATATTGGTTTCATCTATGGTTTTTTGCCCCAGAATATCCGCATAATCAGCAGGATTACCTGATTCGTTCTTGTAGAGGTTCTCCTGAATTTTTAATTGTTTCAGCGTAGCCTCCAGTCGTCTTTTGTTCAATCTCAGCACATCCCTACTGTTAAGCACCTGTAAATAGGCCAACGTAACATTTAAGACCAGGTTTTGACGCGCCTCTTCTATTTCCATTTCGGCAGCCATTTTGTTAAAACGGTTTTGTTTTGCAGTGTTCAGGAGCCTGAAACCATTAAAGATAGTTGCATCCAGACGCAAGCGGGCACTTGAAAATGTGAGTTTCTGATTTATAAAATCATTGGTAAAAGGGTCTATACTACGCCCGTCATTGATACCCAGATCAAAATCTCCATTTAAAGTGGGAAGCAAATTGGCTTTGGACTGCTGATAGTTCACCTTTGCCGAGGTGGAGGTTAATACCGCCGATCTCAGATCGAGATTGTTCTCTATGGCAATAATAATACAATCGGAAAGCGAATAGCTTTGTGAGGTTGTGTTTTGAGAAAAAGCAATGCAGCACCATAGAATTGCATAGGTGCATATTATTTGTTTATACAACATGACAGGGTGGTATTAAGAGACTATTTTACCGTCTAAAAGATTAATAATTCGCGATCCGTAGGCAGCATTGTTTTCAGAATGGGTAGCCTGAATAATAGAGACCCCTTCTTTATTTAGCTCAGAGAAGAGTTCCATAATTTCCCTGCTTTGTTTAGAGTTTAGATTTCCGGTGGGTTCATCGGCCAGAATAAGTTTTGGTTTGGTTATAAGCGCTCTGGCAATACCTACGAGTTGTTGCTGTCCGCCACTTAACTGAGTGGGAAAAAGATCTTTTTTTCCTACCATCTGAAAACGATCTAATATATCGGCTACTAAAGCCTTGCGCTCAGATGATTTTACGTTTTTGTACAACAGGGGAGTTTCTATATTCTCCTGTACGGTAAGCTCATCAATGAGGTGATAGGCTTGAAATACAAAACCAATATATTCTTTGTATAATCTTGACCGGTTCTTCTCTTTCATGTCATGTACCGTTTCTCCCAGAAAAGTATAACCACCCCCGGTTAAATGGTCAAGCATACCTATACAATTTAGTAGAGTGGATTTTCCTGAGCCGGACGGCCCCATTAATGAGATAAATTCTCCTTCTTGCACCACAAGGTCAATTTCGTCAAGTAACATGACTTTTTTTCCCCCGGAATTTACCGCTTTTGAGGCATTACTTAATTTAAAAAGTGCATTTGCCATGTTTTGTGCTTTTTGATTGATGATTTTTTTTGAATTAGTTTATTTTGGTGATTCGGGATTTTCCAAAACTCAATCCCTTTCTTATTACAGGATTGCCTTTATAATGTAATCTTGCTTCTCCGTATGCGGTGAACTTAATGCGCTCGGAGGCCTGGATATTAAAATCGGCTTCTCCATAGGCTATCAATTTTGTAGTTTTGTTATTTACGGAAAGCAGGTTAACTTCTCCTTCACCATAAGAAGTGACTTTTTGGAAGTGAACATTTCCCTCCTTAACAGTCAATGTGCTTTCACCATAAATATCTACATCAAAATCTGTGAACATTACTTTATTAAAAATCATAATAGATTCGCCATAAAGATTGAGTTTAAACTTTTCTGAAGTTATCGGGCTTTCACACAGGATAGTTTGTTCTCCTCTTACGGATAGCGCTTTCAGATCTCTGTAAACTATGGTAACAGTTAATATTTTTCCTTTGTAAACAGGGATCTTTCGTTTCATTCTGTTGTGTTTCACTTTTTCATGTTTGGTGAGCTCTTTGGCATCGTCCAGATACACACGTAATGTATTTCCCTTAACCTCAATATTTACTTTATCTTCAGGTACCAGGCAATTTTTTATGGTTACTGATGGTTCATCTCCCTGAACGAGTATGGCTTCAATATGAGGGCTAATGATCACTTTGTTAAAAGAGTCAACAGGTTTTTTGGTTTGTGCTGTTCCCGGAAGTAGAACACAACTCAAGAGGAAAGTAAGGATATAGTATTTCATGATATATATTTTTTTGTTTGATTATTCGGTTTTTAAGCTGTTAACAGGGTTTGCTACAGCAGCTTTAATGGCCTGAAAGCTTACGGTGGCTAATGCGATAAGAACAGCTGCCATTCCTGCAATAATGAAAACCCATCCTTTAATATCAATTCTAAAGGAAAAACCCTTGAGCCAGTTATGCATAACTAACCAGGCAATAGGGGTAGCAATAATAATTGAGATCACAACGAGTTTTAGAAAATCTTTAGAAAGAAGCTTCACAATTTCGGTAACACTGGCGCCCAAAACTTTTCGTACGCCAATTTCCTTACTTCGCTGTTCCGCAGTATAGGCGGCCAGCCCAAACAGTCCCAGACAGGAAATAAGAATGGCAAGAATGGCAAAAATCTGAGAGAGTTTGCCCACCAGTTGCTCGCTTTTAAATTTGTTGTTAAACGTTTCATCTACAAATGTATATTCAAAAGGAAAAGCCGGGTTGTGTTTTTTTAAGGTGGTTTCTATTTTTGTCAATACACGTTCCATAGGCACTTGTGCATTTGCTTTAATGTATAAAAACCGGGCAAATTCATGGTTATTTAAGAACAATACTGGGTCACTTTTAGCATACATGTTTCCATACAAATAGTCTTTTATCACTCCTATTACTGTGTAGGTTTCATCCCAACGCCTTATGGTTTTTCCAAGTGCACTTCCTTCGCCCATAAGTTTTGCAAAAGATTCGGTAATGATGGCATGAGTACTGTCTTTCGCTATGATCTCGCTAAAACCATGTCCTTCTATAATTTCCATACCTGATGTATTAAAGAAATCGGAACTTACATACCTGAAGGAGATGAGTACATCTTCTGTGTTAGTACCACCGGTCCAGGTTAATCCTGAACCATTATTACCTCCTGACAAAAACTGGGTATTACTCAAAGCCGTATTTTTCACGACACCGGAGTTTTTTAATTCTTGTTTGATCACTGAAAATTTTTGCTGAATGTCTCCATTGACATTTACAGAGATCAGTTGGTCTTTTTCATACCCTAATTCCTGATTTTTTACATATTGTATTTGCTGATATACTAAAATGGTACTTATAATAAATACGATAGATATAGTGAATTGACCCACTACCAGGCCCTTACGAATAAGAGAAGCTGATTTGTTAGATAACTTAACTCCTTTAAGTACTTCTACCGGTTTGAAAGATGATAAATAAAACGCAGGATATAAACCTGCGAGGGTGCCGCACATAAGAGTAATGCTAAGTAAAGCCAGTATATGTACAGGGTTGGTAAAACCCAGAACCAGTTCTTTTTTAACGAGAATATTAAAATAAGGTATCAGTAAAGTTAACATAGCCACACTAACTATTGCTGCTATAGAGGCCATTAACATAGCTTCGGAAAGAAACTGGGTGATAAGTTGTGACCGTTCTGAACCAATGGCTTTTCTAACACCTACTTCATTGGCACGTTTTTCACTGCGTGCTGTGGCCAGGTTCATAAAGTTGATACAGGCAATAAGGAGAATGATCATGGCAATAATTGAGAACAACCGTACATAGGTGATGCGGCCACCTACTTTCTTACCACTTTCAAATTTTGAACGCAGGTGCCAGTCTTTCATACTGTGAAGAAATGCATAGGTATCGGCATTATCGGTTTTTTGCTGAAGTATTTCACGTACAATGCCATCTACCGCAGCAAGATCTGCTTCAGGGGAAAGTTCTACAAAGGTATCTGAAAAATTATTTCCGTATTCTTTAGTCCATGCCAGATTCCCCCCAAAACGGTCAAAAGGAGCTACCCATTCAAAAGGGAAGCTCACGTTATTTGGTAGATCTTTAAAAACACCGCTCACCAGGTAATTATCCTGATCGTTCACTTTAATTACTTTGCCCAGGGCCTCCGTGTTTTTACCAAAAAGTGTTTGGGCCAAACCGGCAGAGATGACAATAGCTTCCGGGTTTTTAAAGGCCTCTTTAGCATTGCCCTCCAAAAACTGTAAACTAAAGATCTCCAGGAAATCCGGATCGGCATAACGCCCCGAACGACTCACAGCGTTATCTCCCACAGAAAATAAACATTCCTGATTGGTAGATCTGGTTGCTTTATCTATTCCCGGAATTTCATCTTTCATTACCTGGGCAAGAGGCCCGGGTGTAGAGTAAAAGGTGCGCCATTCACCCTCATAGTTCTGATTGGTAGGCACATAATATACCGTTTCTTTTTTCCCAAAAGTTTCATTGAAGTTTACTTCATCTTCTACCCAAAGAAAAATTAAGCTGGCACAGGTAATGCCAATAGCTAGGCCAAAAATATTTAAAAAACTGTAGCCTTTGTTTTTAAGTAAACTTCGGAGTGCTATTTTAAGATAGTTTTTAATCATAATTTCTCGTTTTTTGAATAATGTTACTCGGTACGGAGTGCTTTTACAGGGTTGGATGTGGCTGCTTTTAACGCGTGGTAGCCTATGGTGCCTAAGGTGGTTAAAATGGTAATTACGCCTGCAATCACAAAAGCAGAGATCTGCGGTTCAACTCTATAAGCAAAATTCTCTAACCAACTCTCAGAGGCCCAATAGGCAACAGGTAAAGCTATACCTATGGCAACACAAACAAGTACCAGAAAGTTTTTGCTTATTAGCATCATAATATTGCCCAGACTGGCACCTAAAATTTTACGTATGCCTATTTCTTTGGTACGTTGTACGGTACTAAAAGCTACTAATCCAAACAACCCTAAACATGCTAATATGATCGAAAGGCCTGCCGCTGTACTGAATAAAATGGAGTTTCGGGTTTCGGCCTTGTACAGTGCATTATAATCTTCATCCAGAAAATGATAATTAAAGGGGCGGTCTGGTATTCGGTCAGTCCAAACAGTTTCCAGACCCTGTAATGTTTCCTGAATGTTCGCTCCTGCTATTCTTAGTATATAGTTTCTGGAGAAGTCTCGGGAGAGAAAGATCAATAAGGGCCCAACAGGTTCATGCAGGCTGCTAAAGTGAAAATCTTCAATAACGCCTAGTATGGGACCCGGAACGCGCTTTTCTATAGTTTTGCCCACTGCATCTTCGGGTGTCCACCCAATGCGTTTTGCAAGGGTCTCGTTTATGAGGTAGGGTTCTCTGTATTCAGTATTCCCGGAATATACAGTATCCATTAGGGCGAAATCAGCTTTTATGAAATCCCGACCCGCTAATAAGGTCATATCCATCGTTTTTATGAAATCTAAGTCTATAGGCATGGCTTTCACAGATATCTCGCGTTCACCCTCACCCTCAGTAGTTACATAAACCCCATCTGCCCACTTCACAAACTCTGGTGTTTCATAGGATGCAGTGACAGATTGCACGCCCTTTACCTGCAGAAACGCATCTTTAATAGATTCAAAACTATTCATCATAGTACCGCCAATAGGTAATACTACTACGTGATCTTTATTGTAACCCAGATCCTTACTCTGTATATAATCCATTTGTTTAATAATGATCAATGTGAAAGTGATAAGGAATATAGAAATAGCAAACTGTCCTACGATCAATGCCTTTTTAAGAGAACCGCTTTTTTGTGTTGAGGTAAACCCTTTTTTTAGAATAGCCATTACTTTGGTATTGGAGAGTACCAGTGCCGGATATAACCCGGCCAATGAACTTACCACCACACAAAACAACAGCAACAGGGAAATAGGCAGAGGCTGAAGCAGCTCTGATATGGTAAATAATTGCCCGGTAATGGTATTGAAATAGGGAATAACCAAAATACTGATAATCAGAGCTAAAACGGTGGCAACAAAAGAGACTACCGTAGCCTCACTTATAAATTGGAAAAATACCTGTGCTTTATTGGCACCCATTACCTTGCGTATCCCTATTTCACCGCTTCGGGTGGTAGATTGGGCAGTTGCCAAATTGGCATAATTAGCAATGGCAATAAGTAAGATGAGAATGGTTATTATTATATAAACATAAACATGAGTGATGCTTCCATTAGGTTCAAAACCTGCTAAATCCGATTTTAGATGAACGTCCAGAATAGGTTCTAAATAATATTTTAAATAGTCACCTTTATCCAGTCTGGCTTCTTTTTTAACCAGATCAGTATCCATATACCGGGCAATTTGTTGTTGTATCTGGTCTTTGTCGTTGCCATTATGTAACAAAAAATAGGTGATCCAGTTGGCGGTCCACCATTGTTCCTTTTGAACGTTGGGGCCTATATTCAAAAATTGAGTAACAAAGTCAAACTTTATCTGAGAGTTTTTCGGGCTGTCTTCACAGATGCCTGACACTACCATATCTTTACCCGCAATGTTAATAGTTTGGTTGATAGGGTTATAAGTATCAAAATATTTTTTGGCCATAGACTCGGTTAGTACAATTTTATTGGGTGCGTCCAAAACGGTAGAAGGATTGCCCTGTACTAAGTTGAATGAGAATATTTTAAAGAAGGAAGGGTCTGCGTACAGAATTCTATTTTCGGTAAATACCTTTGTTCCGTTTTTTACAATTCCCTGATTTACAAAGGTCCTTACATAGTCTTCAATGCCTGGAAGTTGCCTGGTTAATTCAGGTCCTACTTTGGTACCTGTTACAGCCGTAGTGTTGATGTCATTAGAAAACTTATATTCTGCGGTGGCCCTGACAATTCGATCAGATTTTTCATGAAATGAATCATAGGTTAACTCGCTGGCAATGTAGAGAGTAATCAATACACACGCAGCAAGCCCAATAGATAAGCCAAAAATATTGATAACGGTGTATAGCTTATTTTTCTTGAGGTTCCTTAATGCTATTTTGAAATAATTCCTGATCATAACAGTTCGTTTTTTAATGATGACTTATTCGGTTCTTAAGGAATCTACCGGATTGGCAACTGCTGCTTTCACGGCCTGTACACTTATGGTAACAAGTGTGATAAGTAAAGCGCCTGAGCAGGCAATGGCGAAAACGGTCCAGGAAATATCAATACGATAGCTGAATTTTTGTAACCATTGCGACATCATATAATAAGCAATAGGAGATCCTATAATTAAAGCAATGACTACCAGGCTAATAAGGTCTCTGGAAAGCAGGAGCCACAATTGGCTTACAGAAGCTCCTAAGATCTTGCGAACCCCGATTTCTTTAGTACGTTGTTCAGCAACGAATGAAGCCAGCCCGAACAAACCGAGGCAACTGATAAAAATAGCCAGCAGGGTGAATATTTTAGCCAGGCTTGCCAGGCGTTCTTCAGATCTGAACTTTATACCAAACTGTTCATCAACAAACTGATACTCAAAAGGAATACCGGGAAAGTTGGTTTTAAAGGTCTTCTCAACCTGAGCCAGATTGTCACGAAGGCTTCGCTCTGGGTTGAGTCGCAGATTGTAAAAACTGGCATTGTTAAACTTGTCAAATGCATAGAAAGCCTGTTTTACCGGTTCATAGGGAGATTGCACGATCATATCTTCTATAACCCCTATTATTTTAAGAGGCGTTGCATTGGGATTATTAAAACGTATTAATTTACCTATGGGGTCTTTAATTCCCATATATTTAACTGCGGTTTCATTAAGGATGACGGCGTTCGAATCTGTTGGGAATTCTCTGGAAAACCCTCTTCCGGCCACTATTTTTGCATCCATCGCCTTTACAAATTCATAAGAAACTGAGGTGTATGCAAAATCTTCCTGAAAACCTTCGGGCTTACCTTCCCAGGAATACCCACCCCGGTTAGACCAGACCTCGGTAGCAGGGCCACTGGAAGTAGCCATTTCCAGCACGCCACCAGACTCTATAAATTGATTGCGCATAAGGTCTGCCTTGCCTATAAACTCACCACTCATTACGGGTAATTGAATAAGCCCTTCTTTTTTATAACCTACCGGGCGATCTTTAGAATATTGTATTTGATTCATAACCAGCATAGTGCCAATGATAAGGGCTACTGATATCGTGAATTGTACAACCACCAGGATCTTTCTGGGTAAAGCGGCAAAACGGCCGGCTTTAAAAGTTCCTTTTAGTACCGTTACAGGATTAAAAGAAGACAAATAAACGGCAGGATAGCTCCCCGCAAGAAACGCAGTGGCCAGAACAAACAATAAAGAAATACCCCAAAACTGAAAGTTAAACCACGGAAAAGTAATTGTTTTTCTTGCCAGATCATTAAAGGGGTCAAGAGAAAGCAGTACAATTCCTATGGCGAGAACAAAAGAGAGCAGCACAACTAGAAAAGACTCGCTTAAAAACTGAAATATAAGCTGGCCCCTATGAGAACCTATAGATTTTCTGATACCCACCTCTGTGGCACGCTTTTCAGAACGTGCCGTACTAAGGTTCACGAAATTTATACATGCCAGTAATAAAATGAAGAAACCAATAATACCCAGTAACCACACATTTTCAATACGTCCACCCGTTTGCACACCATTTTCAAAATCAGCACGTAAATACCAGTCTTCCATAGGGAAAAGAAACAACTGAGGGTTAAACTCGGCTTCTTCGGGAGCTCGGTCTTTTTTAACATCTTTTATCTTTGCGGTAACCGCATCCATAGTAGTATTATCATTGACCTGTACAAAAAGCTGAAATGAGTTGTTGCCCCACTGGTCTTTAGCGTCCTCCAGCCAGGGCTGTAAAGAAATATACAGTTCCCAGGGAATCAGGTAATCCATATCATTAAAAGAATTGTTTTCAGGAATATCTTCATAAACAGCGGTTACAATAACATCAGTCTCATTGTTAATACGTATGGTTTTTCCAATAGCATTTTCATCCGCAAAAAGAGCTTTTGCCATAGATTGAGATAACATAATGGAGAACTTTTCATCCAGCCCGTTTTTTATGCCCTCTTGTATGTTGAGATCCAGCATATACGGTGCGCCTTTCTGCATGCAGTTTCCGGTTGCGTTGATAACCTTTTCTCCATATTTAAGATAGCGTGGCTCAGTCCAGGAAGACATTATGATATGCTTAAAGTTATCACTGTGATCTTCACGTAAAGCAAACTCTAAAGGCCTGGGAACAGAGGGGCCTGTACCTGTATTACCGTTGCTGGTTTCATGCTGAAAGATCTGGGCAATTTGTGATTTGTTGGTGAAATAGTTATTATGGGTCAACTCATCTGTAACCCACAGACCAATTATGATAGTAGCGGCCATACCAATAGCAAGTCCTGAAATATTGATAAAAGAATACACTTTGTTTTTCAGAAGATTTCTTAAAGCTACTTTCAGATAATTTTTAAACATAACTGTTTGTTTTTTGATGATTTTTTTCAGTTGAAGCCTGAATATTATGATATTAAGACGTTCTCAGTTACTTTTTGGCCGTCTAGCATGCGTATAATGCGATGGCTGTATTTGGCATCGTGCTCACTGTGAGTTACCATGATGATCGTGGTTCCTGCTTCGTTTAGATCAATAAGGAGATCCATTACCTCATTACCATTGGTACTGTCAAGGTTACCGGTAGGCTCATCTGCCAGTATTAACTTGGGATTATTAACTACGGCACGTGCTACCGCTACACGTTGCTGTTGCCCACCGGATAATTGTTGCGGAAAATGATTCCTGCGGTGCATGATCTGCATCTTTTCCAAAACAGCTTCTACTCTGGCTTTGCGTTCGGCCGGTTTAACACCGGTATAGATCAACGGGAGTTCAACATTTTCAAAAACCGTGAGTTCATCAATAAGATTAAAACTTTGAAAAACAAAACCAATGTTTTGTTTACGTAGATCAGAACGCCTGCGCTCACTGTAATGGGCTACTTCTTCTCCGTTAAATTTAAAGCTGCCGCCATCGGGGTTATCCAGTAGTCCTAAAATGTTCAATAAAGTAGATTTACCACATCCTGAAGGCCCCATGATAGCTACAAACTCTCCCTTTTTTACTTCAAAAGACAGTTTGTTTAAAGCGATGGTCTGTACTTCTTCTGTTTTATAAAATTTCTCTAAATCTGTTATTTGTATCATGATGTCGTATTTTTATGATCGGTTCCTTTTATTTTATTGTTAATTCTTCTATATCGCCATATGAATCATAGCTTGAGGTTATTACCTTATCTCCTTCATTGAGTCCTTCCAATACCTCATAAAATTCTGTATTTTGACTCCCCAGTCGTATATCAACCTTATAGGCAGTGCTGCCACTTTTATCTACTTTAAATATCCAGTTACCTCCGGTTTTTTGGAAAAAACCTCCTTTAGGTACTAACAAGGCCTGCTTTTCGGCACTTAAAGCCACCCGTATTTGCAGATTTTGCCCCCGGCGAATGCCTTCAGGAATTTCTCCTTTAAAATGCATATCTACCTGAAAACGCCCGTTAGTAACCTGGGTAAATACCTTTTTAATGACCAGGGTATAGGTTTGCCCGTTATAGGTAAACGTTCCTTCTTGTCCGTTGTAGATCCTGGTAATATAATGTTCATCAATATCCACACGTACTTTAAAACCACTTAATACGTCTATTTGCCCCAGGCGCGTTCCCTTAGTGATAGATTGTCCTATCTCTGCCTCTAAAGAAGTTAACTGGCCGTCAACAGGGGCCCGAACTACCAGATCTCCTACTTTCTTACGCATAAGCTCCAAGGCACTTTGCGTACGGCTATAGGAACTTTCTGCCTGTGCAATTTCCTGTTTTACGGCTAAGGAGTCTTCGCGTAAGATCTCTTTGGTTAAATGCATACGTTGCTTCTGGTAGTTATAATCATTTAAAGACGATTCATAATCCTGCCGGCCAATGGCTCCTTTGTCATACAGGCTTTTGTTTAGCTCATACAAACGTTTTGATTCGATAAGTGTATTTTCCACATCGGTAAACTGGTTGAGCCTGTCAATGGTGTTTTGACGTGCGGCATTTTGAGAGATCTGCATTTGTGTTAATAAATTATATACTGCTGTTTCCTGATTGACAAGACTTAATTCCAGGTCAGTATTAGATAATCTTAAAATAGGCTCTCCCTTTTTCATAATGGTACCGTCTTCAACAAATTTCTCTTCTACACGGCCCCCTTCCAAAGCATCCAGATAAATGGTAGTAATGGGTAAAACTATACCGTTGACGGGAATGTTTTCCTGAAAAATATCATTGGTAATAGTATTTATGGAAATACGTTCTTTATTTACGTTTAATTTAGAGCCTCCACGGGTATTGAAGATCACAAAACCTATAAGAACAACAATAGCCAGTACACCTGCGGCCAGTAATACTCTTGATCTTGAAAATTGCTTTTTTTGAATTGGAACGTCCATTATTGTTTTTTTTGTTTCATATTTACTTTAGAGAAGATGATGCCAAAAAATTAAATAATTGATAATCAGCAACTTATTTTTTATCTTAAAAATAAAAGTGTTCGGTTTTGATACACTTTATGTTCGAAAACAACACACCTGAAAAGCAGAAGTATTTGCCTGTTGATTAATTTTTTTGAAGCTGATTATAATATTGTAATATTGTACATTATGTTACTGAAAGATGCAACGATATTAATTATAGATGATGATCAGGATGTATTAACGGCATTGCGGTTGCTTTTGAAACCACTGTCCAGGGAAGTAATTACCGAAAAAAATCCGAATAACATACATAGTTATATTAAAAGTAAACAATTTGATGTGGTTATTTTGGATATGAATTTCAATGCACTGGTGAATACCGGTAATGAAGGTATTTTCTGGTTGAATACGATTAAAACACAAAAGCCTGATACTCCCGTTATCCTTATCACGGCATATGCAGATATAGACCTCGCTATTAGAAGTCTGAAAGAAGGCGCTTCCGATTTTCTGGTCAAGCCCTGGAAAAACGACAAGGTCATAGATACCATAGAGACGTTACTAAAACACAAAAAGTCTGAGACTCCGGCCCAGAGCTTACTCACCCAAAACAACAATATCATTATAGGGGAAAGTGACGCTATGAACAATGTTTTCTTAAAACTCAGGAAGGTGGGGCCTACAGAAGCCAACGTTTTGATCTTAGGAGAGAACGGAACAGGAAAAGATTTAATAGCAAGGGCTATTCACGATCACTCAAACCGGCGTGAACAACCCTTTGTAAAAGTAGATGTGGGGGCCCTTACCGAGTCTCTTTTTGAAAGCGAATTGTTTGGCTATAAAAAAGGAGCATTTACCGATGCACGTGAAGACCGTAAAGGGCGTTTTGAAGCTGCCAACGGGGGCACCTTGTTTTTAGATGAAATAGGGAACATTACCCTGGGGCAGCAGGTACGTTTGTTAACCGTATTACAAAACAGACAGGTAACACCACTGGGTTCTAATGTAGCAGTTCCTATAGATATTCGTCTTATCTGTGCCACTAACCTTGAGCCCAATGTGCTGGCAGATGAAAAGAGATTTCGAAAAGATCTTATATATCGTATCAATACAGTAGATATTACAGTGCCTCCTCTCCGCAACAGGGGTGCTGATATTACTTTATTATCCAGGCATTTTGTTTCTGTCTATGCCGACAAATACAACAAAGCACCTTTCACATTTGCTCCCGGTTTTATTAGCAAACTAAAAAAACACGATTTTCCGGGAAATGTAAGAGAACTTCAATACGTACTGGAACGTGCCGTGATCATGGCCGAAGGTACTGTTTTACAGGTAGAAGACCTCGTTTTTTCATCTATAGAGCGCTCTGTGGCTCCCACCACTCCCACTACCATGAATCTGGATGATCTGGAAAAAAATGCGATTCTCACCGTTCTTGAAAAAAATAAAGGAAATGTTTCCAAATCTGCCAAAGAACTTGGGATCACCCGGGCGGCACTGTACAGACGATTAGATAAATATGAATTATAGAGGGTATATTTTCAGGCTTTTTTTGAAGATACTGGTTTTAACCGGAGTGTTACTTGCTCTGGTATATGCTATCTATATTCAAAATACAATATACATAGCCCTGAGCATTTTTGGGCTCTTGTATCTTCTGTTCAATATTTACAGTTTTGTAAAACGTCGTTTTGTGGCCATAGACGATTTTTTTGAGGCAGTTAAGTACCGCGATTTCTCAAGATGGTTTCCCGAAGACAGAGGCCCGAAAGATATCAGGTTCTTGTACACCGGGTTTAACGAAATAAATCGTACCATTAAAGAGATCAACTCAAAAAATGAGGCACAATACGTTTATCTCCAAAAAATACTCGAAATGGTAGATGTGGGGATCATAGCCTATAACCTGGAAACCGGTGATGTGCTCTGGAGCAATGACTCTTTTAGGGAGATTATAGATTTTCCATCGTTTAAAAACATTCGGTTTGTAAAAAAGAGAAGAGCAGAATTATATAATACCATTTTTGAAACCTATCACAAAGAACCCGGCTCAGTTAATATAGCTTTACAGAACGAAGAAATAAAAGTACTCATATCAGATACCGTTTTTCAGGTAAATGATGAGGCTTTTAAACTAATTGCCTTACATAATATAGACGATACCTTAAATAAGAACGAATCAGAAGCCTGGAAAAAATTACTAAGTGTTATGACGCACGAGATCATGAACTCCATAGCGCCCATAGCATCACTTGCCGATACGTTACAAGATCATATACAACTTAATTTAGATCATCCAAACACTCACCAACTGGACACAGAAGATCTCAATGCAGGTATAAAAACCATTAAGAACCGGAGTAACGGGCTGCTTAAATTTGCCAGGACCTATCGCAGTTTAAGCAAAGTAACAGAACTCACCTTACAGACCGTTAGAGTAGAAGAGCTTTTCCAAAATATTCAATTACTCATGGAACCTTCTATGAAATCTAAAAATATAGACATTCAGTTTACGGTTTCTCCCAAAAGGCTGGAATTGGAAGTAGATATCCATTTAATTGAACAGGTGCTTATAAATCTTATTCTAAATGCCAAAGATGCGTGTAAACACAGAGAAGATGCGCAAATAAAAGTTCAGGCATCACTCACCCCCAACAGAAATACCATTGTAAAAGTATATGATAATGGCTCGGGTATTCCCAAAGAAATTATAGAAAACATTTTTATTCCTTTTTTTACCAGCAAGTCAACAGGAAGTGGTATTGGTTTAAGCCTTTGTAAGCAGATTATGCTTTTGCATAAAGGCAAGATCCTGGTAAAGAGTGAAGAAGGTCAGGGTACCGTTTTTAGTCTGGTGTTTAACCGTTCTTAAGTGTAGGCAAGAATGTTTACCTGGTAATTATAAAGGTGAATAACATACTGCTAAGATACCTTTTAGTTAAAGAAAAGTGCAACGGGAAGCACAAATTTGTAGTAGTATAAAGCGTTCCGGGAAAAGAGAATTTCCAAAGGCCATCTGTAAAGTAAAGTATTCATTTTTGGTTTTTCATACAACAAAAAACCCCGGTTGTCAACCCGGGGTATCCCAAACCAAATTAACCCATTAAAATAGAAGGTTTAAGAATAAGAGTAGGGGGTGTTTCCTGATAAATATTCGGATTACGCTTTGTCGTTTTCATCCGATTGTTGGTTTTTGGTGGCAGACGAACCGGAGCCGAGCCCTTTCAAAATAGCTTCGTTAGAATCTGTTTTTTTTGGTGTTAGAAGGCCCAGAGCACGATGTTTTTCTTTTTCCCAATTTTCAAGGTGTTTTTTACGCTCTTTATATACCTGTAAGATAGCCCATTCAATAGCTTCATTATGATACCTGCCATTAAATACGTGACTTATCATTTTATCACTATACTCACTTTCTTTTTGAGTAAACATGCCCTTTGCTTTTAGCCGTTTTTTAACATCTTTTATATAGTCTCCTTTTAAGACTTTTTTTAATACTTTTCTTTGTTCGGGTGAGATCATATTTTACAGATTTTAGATTAAAGTATTTGCAAAGTGCAAATAATCTTGGCAAAGTTTGTAACTTTGTAATACAAATATACTCAATTTGAGAATTTAAACAAATAATTATATGCAAAATGCAAATAAAATTATCGAAAAGCTTAAAAATGTTTTCAATTTGAGTACGGATGTAGAACTCGCCGGCCTCCTTAAAATTAGCCCTACTACTTTATCTACATGGAAATCAAGAAACTCTGTTGATTATAAATTAATTATAACCTTATGTGAGGAGAATGATATTGATCTTAATCAATTGTTACTAGGAAAGAAAATAGGCCAATCTCATGAATCAGAGCCATTTAATAAGCTCTTGGACATTGTTACTGATGAAGTAGAAAAAAGGATAGTTGTTAAACTGGAAGAAATAAGAATTACAAATGAACTGATTTTTGATCTTTTAGACAAAGAACATTTGAAACGCAAGATTGAAAAGGCCAAAACAAAATCTGATACTAAAAAGGAGCCCTAAGAAAACCCTAAAATGTAATTTTCCAGTATTTCAGATATTTCTTTTGTTTCCATCTCTTTTACTATTTTATTAAAGTCTTCTTCTATGGTCTCAATAAGTTTCTCATATATCTCATCACTTATACCGCCAGAAGAATATAATTCATTTGCTGTATGGAGCAAAATATGTAGGTGAATAAATTTACTCTTACGCATTTTATTTATTGTATTTCTGATTAATCTGATTCTTAATTTTAGAAATTTTACGTCTAAACATATAGTACAGCAGTTCTTTTATCCCGTGAAAGACCAGCACTATAAGGATAAAAGTACCTAATGAATAAAATGTTATATAATGGTTATCAACTATTTGGTAATCAAATAATATAAAGTAAAGCTGTAGAATATAACAGTAAACGGGAATGAGGTATGAAAAGTAATAAGGTCTAAGAATACTTCCTAAAATTATTAATAAAGGTGAAATAGTTTGTGCTAAAATCCATAAAAACCCCGTAAAATTAAGACCGGTTTCATGAAATTTGTTTGGTATTAAAAACTCGATATTATAGTACTCAAAAACCTTATCAAGATATAGTACCAATCCTGATAAGGTAATAAAAATAGAACCAATAATTCTTGATGTTATACCGGAACGAGAATTACTTTCTTCAACCTCCTCCCCCTCCAGTACCAGGTCTTTTAATTTCTGATAAATCGACTGCTTGATTTTCATACAAACTTTCAGTTTCACTTTGGGTGTTAGCCTCGCAGGCAAACAATAATGCACAACACGTCAGGAGAACCCCTGTTTTACAAATAGATTTCATACTAGATAATTATAAGTTAATAATTACCATAAATGTACGAACTATGTTATATAAATCAGTGAGTTAACACTATTTCCAGCCATGGAAGAGCCATAGGTTCTCACATAATTTAATCGGTAATAATAATTTGAAAAAATTATCTTACTTTAAGATATCAAAATTATATATAAATTCTAATATTTATACTTACAATTATAAAAAAATCTCTTAGTAATTTACATATCAACAAGAGTCTTAAAATAGATAATTGCTAGTATTTTAATAGAAGCTGTTGAAATAGAAACCAATACACAGAAAAAAGGAATCCAGGAGCTGATATCTATATGGCTTTAACAAAAGCTGTTTATCTAGTAATATTCTAGTAAACTATTGAAATTCAGAATTTTACTAGAAAATATAAAAGGAAGAACAATACTTATATTACGGTAAAAAAGTACTTTTCACCGTGTATTTTGAATATACGCCCTGGATCTTTTTTAGTTAAGCAGAAATATTTCCAGGAAAGCGACAAAAAAAATGTATCAAAATGGCATGCTAAACTGCTTATTTTGTGTGACTTCTAGTTATTTGCTCACTAATAATAGTAAGAAAATCTAACAATTTAGAACAGAAATTATTTTGGCGGTATCATTCTTATTTTTCAATTTTGGAAAAAGATACCAGCATGTTCGAGCAAATTAGTATCAGGAGAAACCAAAAATCCTTAAAAGAGTAAGAAAAATATAAAAAATCAGACATGGAATCTTTAAGTAACTTAAGAAAAAAAGAAATAAAAAGAGAAGTCGCCAGTGTTTATGAAGCTGCAAATTAAATAGCTATGGGGAAAAAGCAGTTAGGCAGATTCCTTTTAATCTCTATGGGGTCAATTTGTATTGGGTTATTTCTTGTGCAATTTTTTCTTTATGACTTTTCTTATTTAACTACGAGAAGGGCAATAATTTCTAATGGTAGCATATTAATTATTGGAATATCCAGTATAGCTAGCGGTCTTTTAATTAAAGTTAGTAAGCAGCGATAAAGGTAGGACTGTAATTTTAACTTACATTTATTTTAATGTGTAATTAAATATTTATATGATATTTAAGTGTTTAATTAATAGAAAAATAATATTGTTTTTCTGTTTCTTAAATCTGTATATATGTAATGGACAAGAAGCAGTAATGTCAAAAACAGAGCTTTTAGTAAGTGCAGAAGAGAAAGAAACTATACTAATAGGTATTACTAGTTTAAGTGAATTAAAAACAGCACCTTTTTCCAAATGGTATATACCTGAGTATGATAATTACAAACCAAAAAAAGATTTATTATTAGAGCATATAAATTTATTGGATGATATAAAAATTACAGTTTTTTTAGGTACTTGGTGTAAAGATACGAGGCGCTTAGTACCAAGATTTTTTAAAATTTTAGATGCTCTTGATTATCCGGTTGAAAATGTAAGAATTATTGCATTAGATAGAAATAAGAATGTGCCGAGTAATATTGAAGATGATTTTCAAATTAAGAATGTACCAACATTTATTTTTTATAAAAATGGAAAAGAATTAAACAGGATTGTTGAATACGCTGTAGATTCTTTGGAAGAGGATATGCTTAAAATAGTAACCAAGCAAAAATATATACCGTATTAAAGTTTGGTTTATAATTAGAAATGTAATTTTATTAACCTTTAAATATTTGTATTATGAGAAAAGTTTTTATAGCTTTTGTTTTTTTGGGAGGTGTTTTATCTGCAAATGCAGCAAGTATCTCGTTGTTTAATTGTCATGCTGAGGCGTGCTTAGAAGTAGGTGCATGGGAAGATGCTGGTTTATTGCAAAGTCTTGCAGAGGCTGAAGCAGTTTATGATGGTGCTTATCAAGCTTGTATTAATGGTAATTAATTTTGAAATTATCTTTAAAAGCAGAGAGTTAAAAGCTCTCTGCTTTACACCTAATGAATCAAAATCATAAAAGTGATGAATAAAAAAAGTTTTTTTATAGTATTAATTTTATTTAATGTTATTACAAGTTTTTCACAAAGTGGAATAGTAAGCTATAGTACACAACAATATATTACTGAGAATTTAAATACCGAAAATGATAGAGTAAAGAAAATTGCAGATGAATTGGAATTAATGACATTTACTTTGACTTATAATAAAGAAGGATCTTATTATAAAAAAGAAAAGAACTTGCCTAAACATAGCGAGTATTATGCAAGAATAGCAAGGGTTTTATCTGGATCCATAGAAGATTCATTTCAGTTTTTAAAAACAAAAGAATCTTTTCAAAATGTTACAATAGCAAATATAACTTATCAGGTTGATTATAGTTATAAGATGAAAGGCTGGAAATTAACCGAAGAATCCAAAAAAATAGATAATTATACGTGTTATAAGGCAATCTTAGTAGAATATAATGATCGAAATGAAACTTATTTTGAAACTGTTGCATGGTATGCACCAGAGATACCTGTACCTTATGGCCCTTCAGGTTATGGCGGCTTACCAGGACTTATTTTACAATTGCAATATAATGCTACTCTACATACTGTAGATAAAATTACTTTCAACCCTAAAAATGGAGTTAAAGTTCCTTTCATGAAAGAAGGAGAGAAAATTGATGTAAAAAAAATGGTTTATTATATGCGTAAAGCACGTAAAGTCACTGAAGATTAGATAGTAATCAAGTGGTCTAATCTAATTATTGGCTAAATGATAAAGTTTAAACCGATACTACTATCGTGTCTTTTTCTTCTCTTTTGTCTGCAAAGTTTTTCTCAAATTTCTCTTTCCGGAAAAATTAAGAATGAAGAAGGTAACCCACTTTCTGATGCTAATATTTTGGCAATTCCAATAGATAGTATTGGAAAAACCTCTTTTAGTATTTCTAAAAAAGATGGCACGTATATTTTAAACTTAGTTCCTAATGCCAGTTATAAGTTAACAATTAGTTTTATTGGCTATATCAATATAAATGAAGAGATCACTGTTAAGGAATCTGATTTAGTATTTGACTTTACATTAATAGAAGACGTTAATGAATTGGATGAAGTTATTATAGAGTATAAAGTCCCTATTGAAATTAAAAAAGATACGACAACCTATCAAGTCTCGGCATTTACAGATGGGAAAGAGCGAAAGTTAAGAGAAGTCTTAAAGAAGCTCCCAGGTGTTGAAGTTGATCGAGAAGGCAATGTCACTGCCAATGGAAAAAAGGTAACAAAAGTACTAGTAGAGAATAAAATATTTTTTAATGGACGTAGTAAACTGGCAGTAAATAATATTCCTGCTGATGTTATACGGGAAATCCAAATTATTGAAGATTATCACGAAACAGTTTTTTTAAAGGGTTTGGAAGATTCTCAAGACATAGCTTTAAATATTAATCTTAAAGAAGATAAAAAGAATTTTTATTTTGGAGATATTGAAATTGGCGGCGGTATTGAAAGTCGATATATTTTACACCCTACATTATTTAAATACAGCCCAAAATTTACAGCAAACTTTATTGGAGATTTAAACAATACTGTTGAAAAATCTTTTTCTCTATCTGATTATGTAGGTTTTGAAGGCGGTTTAGATAAAGAAAATAGTGCTGCTATTTTTCGATCTAATTTGTCACGTTTTTTAAGAGATAGAGATTTTGTAAATAATAAACATCAATTTGGAGGTATTAATTTACAATATAACCCTAATGAAAAAATAGAATGGCGAACTTTTGTAATTGGTATTAAGGATAACACAAATTCAAGAATAGATAATACTTTTGAATATTTAACTGATCAAGCTATAGAAAATCGTTTACTATCAAACAACAATGACAATGATATCCTTTTGGGTAAACTACGTTTTAAATATACGCCTAACCGTAAAACAAGTTTAAAAATTGAAAATATTATAGAGAAGAATGATTTAAATGTAAGGGGAAATAATTCAACAAATTCTTCAGATGTCATTACGCTATTTGAGAATAATAATGAAGCAGACTATTTATCGCTTCGTTTTAATATTGATTTTGAAAAACAATTCTCAAAATCACATACTTCTTCTTTTAAATCTAGTTTGAATTCAGTGCGTGAAGATCAAGATATCAATTGGATAAGTGATACAAATTTCTTTTCTCCAAATATCCCATTGATTGATGACCCTAGCTTTCTGGTTCTTCAAGAAGAAGAAAAGAGTTATAATTTATTTAAGTATGCTCTTAAACATTATTGGATTATTAACCGTAAGAATCATTTATATTTAGAAATAGGTAATGAATTTTTATCAGATAATAGGCAAACACAAGATTTTCAGTTATTATCAGACACTTCTATAAATAATTTTGAAGGTTTTTTTAATGATCTAGATAATCGTTATACAAAAACCTATGCAAACCTTGAGTATAAACATATCATTGGTAATGTGGTGGCTAGTTTTATTTTGGGTTTTGAAAATTACTCTTGGAGAACTAAACAGTTTAATTCTGAGAATACTGATACTGCTACAAATTTTTTACCTGACGTTAAGTTGACTTGGGATATGAATGAAAAAGAAAATTTAGAAGCTATTTATCAACGTAGAACACAATTTCCAGATTTCGATCAATTTACTTTGGGGAATCGTATAAGATCTTTTAATACCATCTTTCTAGGAAATCAGAATTTATCTTTAAGCTCTTCTGACATATTTAGAATTACGTATCGAAAGTTTAGAACTTATGGTTGGAGCTTTTATCCATCTATAGGATATATTAAAAGAAATAATATGATTACGAATAATGCTGTTTTTAACGGGATTAATAGTATTTTTTCTCCAATCAACTTGGATGCAGATAATTCCAATTTCTATGGAAGGCTACGTACTACTAAAAATCAAAAATATTGGAAAATTACTTTTCAATCTGAGTATAGTTATTCCATTGCTAATACCATCATTAATGATGATACTATTGAAAATACATCGCAAACAATATTAGGTGCTGCAGAAGTTGAAACAAATTTTGAAAATTACCCGAATGTTGATGCATCTATAAATACTACTTTAAACTTTAATAATACTGGGGATTTTGAAAATACATTAATAAGAACAAACTTAGATATAGGATTTAATTATAGTATTGGAGATTGGCAATTTAGAGGAGATTATACCCAAACTTTTTTTAGAAATGAATTTACAACAACAACTAATACTAACTTCAATAATATTAATGCTTCTGTTTATTATAGGAAAGAGGATAGTCGATGGGGGTTTGAACTGCGTTTTTTTAATATTGCTGACAACCGTTTCAAACTAACATCTTCATTCTCCCCTCAATTATTTGAAGAAGTTAGAACGTTTACATTTCCCAGAACTATTACCTTTCATTTAACCTATAAGCTTTAAATCTATTAGATGACTTAGAAATTGATTCTTTGGCAGAGCAACTCACTTCTTGCCAGATTGAAAAAGCTTTATAATAGTAGCCGTTCACTTAATGGTATCCCTGTAAATTATAAGATTCAGAATTTTACTAGAGAATACAAAAGGAAGAACCACAACTATAATGTGGTAAAAAATCACTTTTCAACGTGTATTTTAGACATGAAGCCTTCCCTAAAAATAGGACAGCTTAAAATTAGAATTTTCTAACTTTAAATTTTAACTGTCA
>NZ_JBBEWR010000007.1:0-125177 GCF_037646345.1 Ascidiimonas aurantiaca
TGGCTATCGGCTACAGGTGTACCATAACTGCGCATTATGTAAAGATAGCTTTGGGAAGTCCTGTAGCAAGCCATGTTTTTGATAGCAAAAACCCCTTCACTTTGTTCGGAGGCCGGTAGGAAAAGCCCTTTTAAATGGCTATCTTGGGAGCTGTAAGAACACGTTCTTTGAATATTTTTTTGCGGGGAACCGCCGGGGAAGTATGCCATAGTTGAAAAAAATGCATAAACGTCTATCCTTTTGGGCTGCAACATCAGGGTTACAACTCGAACATCAACGGAGTTGAGAACAACTACCAGACGTTCCAAGGTCAAGAAAGCAACGATGAACTTGATTTAAATTGGTTATCATTTAAATGGAGAAATCACGACCCAGCAATTGGTAGGTTTATGAGTATTGACCCACTTGCGGAAAAGTTCTTTTACAATTCTCCGTATGCATTTAGTGAAAACAAAGTTACAAGTCATTTTGAACTGGAAGGACTTGAAGCTGTATTGGCTATTACAATGGGTAAAGATGTAAGATATCGTGGTGGTATAATAGAGCAAGCAAATTCAGATGCGCAACACGTAAATATACAGTCAGGTGGTGTCAATAGTTTTGTAGATGCCTTTAAAATAGCTTCAGCATCAGACCCAAATGGTATTGGTTTTGTAGCTATTTGGGGACACGGAATACCGGGAAATATTTGGGGAAGTGGTTCGACTGGAAATACCAGTATTTCAACATCTGATTTAAGTGTTCTAAATGATGCTATTAAAAATGGCGATATTTCTTTTGCTGAAAATGCGGTTATTTATATAGGTAATTGTAATGCTGGAACTTGTGGTTCAGGAGACCCTGCATCATTTGCTCAAACATTATCGAATATAACTGGCGTAACGGTAATTGGCGCAAACGACTCTGTTGGATTAGGCTACCCAAATCCGAATCCAGAAAACGTAAATACTATGGAGTTTACGGTATGGGACGCAAGTTCAAAAGAATTTATATCGTTTGACCAAGCTAGCTCTCAAGGAATTGGACCAAGTGTGGATGTTATTGGGTTAATGAATAGAACTCTTAATCCACCAAGAGCCGTAAATACAGTTACACCAGCAGGAATAGCTCCTTTTACGCCACAATTACCAAGTGCTTCGACAACATTCCGAGCGAATGCAGGAGCAGGCGAAGAACAGTTTTACATCAATTTACTTAATGGAAGTAGAGTGCGAAGAGATGAAGTTATGCCTGGTCAGTTTTAAAAATAGACAATTCTGAAAATATGAAAAATTATATAGTAACTGCTTTTATCATAATAACATCAGTACTCTCTTGTAAAAATGAAAGTAAAAAAGCTTCTGCAACATCAGTTCAAATAAATAATTTAGAACAGAAAAAAGAGGTTCAGTCTAATGATATCGTAACTACAAACTTAAAGGTTGATATAAAGAACATTAAGCGACAAGTTGATAATGTTACCACTAGTTTTTTATCTAAAAAGGATACTGAAATTTTTATAAAGAAGCCAAAAGATAATTTTTTTGGAATTTATTACTTGATAAAAGGAGACCCATCTAATGTTGTTGGAAAAATGATTGTTTATGATGATATAAACCCATATAAATATGATAAAAATACAGATGAATTTATTGAAATTAATTTATGGGAAAGAGGTATAAAACTATTTGATAATTCAATAGAAGTAGGTATATCCAAAGAGTTTTTAATGGAAAAGTTAGGTAATAATCCTAAAGTTGAAAATGATATTTTGATCTTTGATGATAAGCCTGTTAGAGGGTTCTTCAAAATCAAAGATGGTTATGTAACTAATATTAAGATAGGTCTTTACAGGGATAGTGCTGTCAATGATGACATATTGAAATATGAATGGTAAAAGCGGTAGTGTCCCAAACGGGTGCTTTAAAGAAAAGTCTGATTTTTTAATTTGATTATGAGTAATTTATATTTGTAATAAGTCTCTTAAAAGAGACGTATTGTGCTCTTTGAAATCCTATACGTATACGTATGATGCGTTGAATCGGTTGGTAAGCGCGAATCACTCGGATCCCAACTATAGTCTAGAATTGGTATAATACGACAAGATGGGGAACATCACAAAGCTGACAAGGAACGGCCACCGGGATGTAAATGCTTCGGGTTTTGAACTCATGGATGATCTTACTTATAGTTGTCAGGGTAACCGGCTACAGGCCGTAGATGATGCCATAGCGGCCAGTGCCGTGACCGCTTTTAGAGACGGGGCCGAAGCCACTACTGAGTACTGGTACGATGGCAACCACGATGGCACCATTACCCAGTGTAGCCTTCCCTAAAAAGGGTAAGGCTACAGATGAGTTTACTTTTTGGAATGCTAAGCTGTTCGCAAGATTCTTATACTTGACTTTTGTATCCTTAGCACAGAAGACAAAAAAAAGAGTTCTATCACATTTTAACGTATTCTCAACAATTAGTGTCATGTTTCATATCACGATATTTTGTAGTTTTATGCTATGAATAGATACCTGTGTATTTTAGTTTTTTTACTGGGGCTTCCGTATGCTTCTTCCCAGGAAATGCAATTGCTTAAAGGGCGCATCACCGATAGCGTTCCTTTAGATGCTGCACCATCAGAAACCTATGCAATATACCTGCCATCTTCTTTTGAGGTTAATAAAAAATGGCCGTTACTTTTTGTATTTGAACCGGAAGGAAAAGGGCGTAATGCCGTATCGGTATTTAGAAAAATGGCGGAAAGGGACGGGTATATCGTTGTAAGCTCTAATGCCATAGGTAATGGTGTTATAAGTGAAAACCTCAAAGCTTTTGACCGTTTGTCTGGCGAGGTATTCAAAAAGCTTCCCATAGACCCGCGAAGGGTATATACAGCAGGACTCGCAGGAGGCGCACGCCTGGCAACTTCTGTAGCGATTGCCACCAAAAAAATGGATGGGGTTATTGCCTGTGGGGCTCTTTTTTCTTCAGACCCTTCTACTTTTCCCAGACTCCGAAAAACCTATTTTATAGGGATTACCGGCGAAGAAGACTATAATTATGCCGAAATGCGATGGGCACACGATTATATGTCTCAAAACTCGATCCCTAATGAATTGTTCATATTTGAAGGAGGGAACGAATGGCCGCCTCAGCATATTATTGAAAGGGTTTTTGATGCTATCAAACTCAGACTCATGAAACGGGAGGTACTCCCTGTAAATATGGATACTGTTACTGCACAATATAACAGGAAGTATAAGGCGGTCGCAAAAATGCTTCAAATAAATAAAAAGGTGAGAGCAGTAGAAATGCTGGAAGATATGCGAAAGAACTATAAACCTTTTTTTGATACCGATAGTATTCGCAAGCAGATACGTGCCTTAAAAAAGGATAAAGTGTACCGTACTTCTTTATACAGGGAAAACAAGGCACTTATCAACGAATCTGATTTACGCATAAACTATATTGAACTTTTGCTGGAAGATCTTGAAAAAATAGAAATGGATAAACTGGGGTGGTGGGAATTTGAAAACAAAAGACTGGACAGCCTTGTAAAAGATACCGACCCTTATAAAAGCAAAATGGGAAAACGGTTAAAGTCGCTACTATATGCTGCCGGTAAAGAAGCCGCTTCAGGTTTTAAAGGAGATAAGGAGACAGAAGAATGGCTGTTTATACAAATATTTACATCTCTTGCCAATCCGGAAGATACTGAAGTCCTTATGGAGATCATACAATATGCAACCAAAAAAGTTTCTTATGATATCGCCCTGTATTATACGGAACTATTGTTTAAAACCGGATTTCAGGATCTGGAAAAGTTTGAATCGCTGGAAGGAGCCTCTTTGTTTTTTCTGAGTCCTGAGTATGCCGAACTTAAAGAAAAATACTTTTCGGTACCTGCGAAAAGTAATGATGGTTAGTTTATAAGGTAAAGCTTTTAATTCAGAGAAGATAACTGTATGCTGTTTTAAGCACAAGAAAAACAAGCAGAAACCAATAACGGGCCCGGGAATGTTTACTTTGCGATACAGCAACCAATACGAATGTGCCTGCCAGATACAACCATCCATACTGCCAAATAGTGCCAAAAGAGAAAAGGAGTACTCCTGTAAGGATGCTCCAGAAGCCGGTTTTTTTCATTCTATGGCGTATCCCATAGGATTGCATACAGGTAAAGGCCATAAAAGCTGTGAAACTGGCTAAAGTGATCCCGACAAAAAGCAAATACTTTTGCGTTTCGCCAAATAGTGCCAACAGCAAAGCAGTTACCAGCGGATACTTAAATGCCGGTAAAAACAGATGTCTTAATGACCAACCCGCCAGAACCCTATACAGGAGGTCATTTACCATAAAAAAAACAGCCAGTACTACTGCGATTATCGGGCTTATAAAAAGAAAGATGGTTATAAAAACGATTACTATCGCTACCCAGATGATGGTTAGCAGCTTTCGGCATTCCTTGTGTTTAAAAATATAGTTTTCCGCAGCAGAGGTATTGGTCATCAGGTCTTCATACCATTGCATTAAGAACAGAAAAAAGAATACGGGCAGTAGTGGGAGCAGTATTTTATCAGCCACTAAAGGATATCCGCCGGCATACAGAATAAGGAACAACGACCATCCCGAAAGAGGAAGGATACGCATACGCTGCTTGAGATAAATGATAAGTACCTTCATGTACCACTTTTTTACAAAGGTACATATCTGTGACCATTGTGGCTATTCAAGTCACCTGAGGGAATAATGGGTTTTATGAGTAGAAAGTTTTCTGTTACGAAACAGCCTCTTTAATACGTTTCAGGGCTTCTTTTAGCTCGGCTTCTGAAGCTGCATAGGAAATTCGTATACATTGCGGGTTGCCAAAAGCTTCTCCGGTTACTGTAGCTACATGGGCTTTTTCCAAAAGAAACAAAGCAAAATCGCTGGCATTAGTGATCGTTGTACCTTTAATGGTTTTTCCAAAGAAATGAGAGATATCGGGAAAAACATAAAATGCCCCTTCAGGTACGTTTACTTTAAAGCCTTCTATCTTATTTAAAAGATCGAGCACAAGGTCCCGTCTTTTATGAAACTCATCTATCATGTACTGAATACTGCTTACAGGGGCTTCCAGTGCCGCAATGGTAGCTCTTTGGGCAATGGCATTGGCACCACTGGTCACCTGTCCCTGTATTTTGTTACAGGCTCTTGCGATCCATTCAGGTGCTCCCATATAACCTATGCGCCATCCCGTCATGGCAAAAGCTTTTGAAACCCCATTAACTGTTACAGTGCGGTCAAACATACCTTCTATACCGGCAATACTAACATGGCGGGAGCCGGTGAAATTGATGTGTTCGTAGATCTCATCGGATACGATATAAATATCCGGATATTTTCTGAGTACCCGGGCCAATGCTTCCAGTTCTTCACGGCTATAAACCGAACCACTGGGGTTACAGGGAGAACTGTACCAAAGCATTTTGGTTTTTGGGGTAATGGCTGCTTCGAGCTGCTCAGGTGTTATTTTAAAATCACTTTCTATAGAGGTGGTTACCTGAACCGGAACTCCTTCTGCCAGTTTTACGATGTCTGAATAACTTACCCAGAAAGGAGCGGGTATGATCACTTCATCTCCCGGATTGATAACTGCCAGGGCCACATTGGCCAGTACCTGCTTGGCTCCGGTAGATACCACAATTTGAGAGGGAATATATGCAAGCTGGTTGTCTCTCTTAAACTTAGTGATAATGGCTTTTTTTAGGTCGGTATAACCATCTACCGGCGGATAACTGTTATAATTATCATGAATAGCCTGAACGGCCGCTTCCTTAATGAATTCAGGAATATTAAAATCGGGCTCACCTAAGCTCAGGCCTATAATGTCTTTGCCTTCTGCTTTTAGTTCTCTGGTTTTTGCAGCCATCGCCAGGGTAGCCGAGGTGGCCATTTTTATAACTCTGTCTGAGAGTGCTTGCTTCATGTAGGTACGTTTTAAAATACTTTAAGAAAATTGTAAATCAGGTTTTCGGCCAAGTTCTTTTAAGTGTTTAAAATGTGAAATTATAGCTTTTCTGGTAGTTTTATATTCGTTGTAAGGAAGATTAAATTCTTTCGCAGTTTGTTTTACGATCTTGGATATCTTTGAATAATGTACATGACTGATGTTGGGGAAAATATGATGTTCTACCTGGTGATTGAGCCCACCGGTGTACCAGTTTACCAGTTTGTTTTTTGTAGAAAAGTTGACCGTGGTAAACAATTGGTGAATGGCCCAGGTATTTTTCATGGTACCACTTTCATCTGGTAGTGGTGTTTCTGCTTCTTCTATAACATGAGCTAGTTGAAAGATCACACTTAAGATCAATCCGGCAGTGTAATGCATCACAAAAAAGCCGATCAATATTTTCCACCAGGCAATATCCAGAATAACCATAGGTACAATGATCCAGATCGCTGCATAAATAATCTTGGTAATAATAAGAGTACTCCACTCTTTAGCGGGGTTTGGGAACTTACCGTAAGACAATTTGGCGGCCATGTACCTTTTCATCTGAGAAAAGTCGCTCACAATGGCCCAGTTCATGGTCAATAACCCATAAAGAAGTACTGAGTAATAATGTTGAAAACGATGGAACCTCCGCCAGCGGGCATGATTGGAAAAACGTATTAGGTCCCCATTTTCCAGGTCTTCATCGTGGCCGTGAATATTAGTGTAGGTATGGTGCAGTACATTGTGTTGTACTTTCCAGTTATAAACATTCCCGGCAAGAATGTAGATACTGCTGCCCATAAGCTGGTTGAGCCATTTTTTAGAAGAATAGGAACCGTGATTGCCATCATGCATTACATTCATGCCCACACCGGCCATGCCAATACCAATAACTACGGTAAGTAGTAATTGTAACCACTGGTTCATGTCAAGTGTGAGAATCAGAAAATAAGGGGTAAGGAATATAGAGAACATAATAACTGTTTTTAGATACAGTTTCCAGTTCCCGGTTCTTTTGATGTTATTTTCTTTAAAGTAGGTATTAACACGCTGATTAAGGGTTTTAAAAAATTGTGTAGAATCTCTTCTTGAGAATCGTACCGTAGGATTTGCCATAGCTTTAATTACGATTTTTTAAATGTAAATTATGTAATAATGTCAAAAGTAAGCATTTCAGCTTTCATTTGGTATTTAATAAATATTAAAAAAATGGTTTAAAAGAGTATTTTTGTACTTCTTAGTAAAGACCATGGAAGATTTGGAACGTTACTTTCCCGAACTAAGCCTGCATCAACTGGATAAATACCGGCAATTACAGCCTTTGTATGAAACCTGGAATGCCCTGATAAATGTAATTTCCAGAAAAGATATAGAGCATTTGTATGAACGTCATGTATTGCATTCTCTGGGAATTGCAAAAGTACAGCCTTTTTTGCCCGGAGCTTCTGTGCTGGATGTAGGTACGGGAGGCGGTTTTCCTGGGATACCCCTGGCCATTATGTTCCCTGATACCCATTTTGTACTCATTGATGCTATTGCAAAAAAAATAAAAGTAGTGGAAGCAGTGGCTTCTTCTCTGGGAATTAACAATATACAAGCCCTTCACATTAGGGCCGAAAATGTAAAAGAAGAATTTGATTTTGTGGTGAGCAGGGCGGTGACACAAATGCCGGATTTTGTGAAATGGGTACACAAAAAAGTTAAAAAGCAATCATCTCATCAGTTAACAAATGGGATATTGTACCTAAAGGGAGGAGATCTTACCGAAGAGTTGTCTTCTTTTCCCCAAGCCGGGCAATATCCACTTTCTTCATATTTTGAAGCGCCTTTTTTTGAAACTAAAAAAGTGGTACATCTTCCTTTGTCAACAACCCATCGCCAAGCATAAAAATACCCCCAAACAGTGTTTAACTTTTTGGGGGCACTTCATAAAAGGAAGTTGTAATATATATATGGTACAGATCCCTATTTTCCTAAAAACGGATAACGGTAATCTGAAGGAGAAACAAAGGTTTCTTTTATAAGTCTTGGTGATACCCATCGAAGCAGGTTTTGTGCAGACCCGGCCTTATCGTTTGTTCCTGAAGCTCTGGCCCCGCCAAAAGGCTGCTGCCCTACAACCGCTCCGGTAGGTTTGTCGTTTATATAAAAATTACCGGCACTGTTTTGCAAAGCAATACTGGCTTCTTCAACTGCATAACGATCTATAGAAAACACGGCACCGGTGAGTGCATATTCAGAAGTTTGATCTAACAGTTGCAGCGTTTCTGCCCAGGCATCATCTTCATAAACATATACAGTCACAACCGGGCCAAATAACTCGGTAGTCATGGTTTTATATTGAGGGTCTGAGGTTACAATTACAGTAGGTTCAATAAAATATCCTTTAGACTTATCATATCCCCCACCTGCAAATACAGAAGCTTCTTTGTCTTCTTTTGCCTGGTCAATATAACCGGCAAGTTTATCAAACGACCTTTCGTGAATTACAGCCGTAATAAAATTACTCATGTCTTCCGGGCTTCCGGGTTTGTTAAAAGATGCAATGTCTTCTTTTACAAAGTTCAGTACATCATCGGCCATAGATTTAGGCAGATATACTCGGGAAGCAGCACTACACTTTTGCCCCTGGTATTCAAAAGCACCTCGTGTAATAGCCGTAGCTACCTGTTTTGCATTGGCGCTGGGGTGTGCTATTATGAAGTCTTTCCCTCCTGTTTCACCAACAATACGCGGGTATGTTTTATAGGTGTGAATGTTATTGCCTATTTTTTTCCAAAGTTCTTTGAAGACAAATGTGGAACCTGTAAAGTGAATTCCGGCAAAGTCAGGACTGTTTAATACTGTATCGGTGATCATTACCGGGTCTCCATAGACTACATTAATAACGCCATCGGGCAAGCCAGCTTCTTTAAATATATCCATGATCACTTTAGCAGAAAATATTTGATGATCACTGGGTTTCCATACAACTACATTACCCATCATGGCTGCACTTGATGTGAGGTTACCGGCGATGGCTGTAAAGTTAAAAGGAGAGATTGCATATACGAACCCTTCCAGGGGACGATATTCTACACGGTTCCAGATACCTTCGGAAGATTCAGGTTGCTCATCATAAATACGGGTCATGTATTCTACATTAAACCGTAAGAAGTCTATAAGCTCACAGGCAGCATCAATTTCTGCCTGAAAAATGTTTTTAGACTGCCCTATCATGGTTGCCGCATTTATTTTAGCCCTGTATGGTCCGGCAATTAATTCGGCGGCTTTCAGAAAAATGGATGCTCTGTGTTCCCAGCTAAGATTTGCCCATTGTTCCCTTGCTTCCAGTGCATTGGAAATTGCCTTTTTGACATGGGTTTCTTCCGCAAGATGATAATGACCTACCACATGGGTGTGATCATGAGGGGGCGTAATCGGCCGGGTGTTGCCCGTACGTATTTCTTCCCTGCCTATATAAAACGGGATATCGACACTTGCATTATAATAGTCGCTGTACTGTTTTAGTACCTCTTCTCTTTCCGGAGTTCCCGGAGCATATGATTTAACGGGTTCGTTCACTGCAACAGGAACGTGAAAAAAACCTTTCCCCATAATTGTTATTTTTTAAAATTTAATCGCCGCAAAGGTACTAAATACGAAGTCTTTATTTAAGTAATTAATCGTTAAATACGAAAAATCTTAGTTAAGGGCAAAGGGAGCACAAAGTTTAAAAGTAGGGATAAAAACCCTGAACTTCTTGGTAGAAGTAAAATTGATCATATTGTAATGGCCTCTCATCGCTCCAATAGGAGAAGTAAGAAGGCAACCTGAACTGTAGGTATGGGATTCCCCTGGTTTAAGAACCGGTTTTTTACCTATAACGCCTTCACCATCTACAATTTCCAGATTATTGAGAGAATCAAATATTTTCCAGTGCCGTGAGGTTAACTGAACAGAATCTTTACTGTTATTTTCTATGGTAATACGATAGCCAAAAGCAAAATGCATTTTGTAGTTTTTGAAGAAAGTGCCTTCAAAACTGGTCTCTACAGAAATCTTAATACCTTTGGTTACTTGTGTAATCATTTAAATATTTGAAAAATTTAGTTTAGATCAGGATAACGGAACTCAATAAAAGAAAAACGGCTCCTATTGAGCTTAAAAGTATAAACATTACATTCAAAAATACAAATTTTATTATTGTTAACAGGCGCTTTTGCCCATAAAATTTTCTTAAGGCTTTATAAATATAAAACATGAAAAACAACACAAAGAACCCGGACAGATCCAAACCGGAAATCATGTCTATGATAGCAGGGATGAGTAAAATGAAAAAAAACATGGTTTGGGTATGAAAAACGAATACGAGATGCTCCATGTAGGAGTACTTCTTTTTTGAGTAGATAAGCCATATGAAAAAAGTAAATACCGGGAGGAAAAAGAAAGCGATGATAGGGAGTTTGGAAAACAGATATTCATATAAAGCCTGCGGGTTCTCAAACAGTTGCCGGGAAGTAGCCGATTTTTTATACAACCACTTATTCCAGGCAGATTGCCTGTGCCCTAGGTCAGTTAATGCACTATCTATGGCATTAATTTTTTTATCCTGATAGTGTTTTTCGTAAATGGTCAATTTTTCCAGGGTCCTGTCAGTAAAGCTCATGGTGTCTAATACATCTTCACTGTAAAAAGTATTGCTAGAAGTTTCTACAGAATCCTGTGATGAACCGAACAAAGTAAAATCTTCACTTATATTTTGGTGTAACGGGTTAATACTGTTTATGTTTTCAAGCTTATTAGCGAGCCCGTACAGTAAAAAGAAAACAATGGAAACGCTTAAATAAAACCGAAAGGGATTGGCGTACTGCATACGTTTCCCTTCAATGTATTCTTTCGATATGATACCGGGTTTGAAAATAAGAGAATGTAATGTTTTCCTAAGACGTGAATCGTATGAAATGAAACTTGAAAAGAACTCACTGAAAAAATCGCGTATGCTTAACTTTTTATTGCTGTTTAGCTGTGCACAATTGGAGCAATATTTGTCGCTCACATCCAAAGGATAATCGCAATTAAGGCATTTGGTGTTCCTGTATTTAAAAGAAGAACGCCCTTCAGGTTTCATAAAAGGTGTGGTTTTGGTTGGTTTGATAAATATACGAATATACTTAATTTGAAATAGTGGCAGAATTAGCAGTGCCAATTCCTATAATACTGTCGTACATACCGCCAAAATCCCGGTAATACACAATAATCAGGTACTGGTTCTCCGTTTGAAAATGATTGCCGGACAGTTTGTTGAAATTTATTTTGCCCTGCTCGTTTACTACTACATACTTGTAATTATAAAACCCCTGTTTTAAAAGTATATCTGTTTCCAGCATTTTATTATTCTCGTTAAATGTCATCAGGTTTTCTTCATTCAGCTCGTAATTGTTGAACTTGCCAAACACATATACCCGGTCAAGGCCAATACGGTTGTTGTATTCAAAACTGAAATGCACCCGGGTGTAATCGCTTTCTGTGCTAATATCCTGAACATCCAGGTTACGCACCTGGAAATCGCCATTTACATCTGGATTGTACGTGTATGCAAAGTCTGTACGATCTCTGTCTGTAAATAAATAATGGTGATAGATATCTTCCAGTTCTACCCTGTAAATACCGTTGCTGGCAGTTCTCAGGTCTTTGGTATCAAAAAAGATGTATTCATTGCCACCTGCAAAGGCAACTTCTTGGTCATAACGATAAATAAGCTGATTTCCGGAAAAGAACTGAGGCCTGATATCATTAATAGCTCCCGGCCAGTAATAATTTTGTATTAGGGTTACTTTTACTTCCTGCTGGGGGTTTACCAGGTTAGCGCCTCCCGTATTCACTACAAGTTCGAGTCTTTGGTGTGTGTTAATTGTACTAAGGTCACGGCTTCTTTTTACTATAGCACCTACGTTTACGAGATCTTTGTAAATAATAAACCTCCTTGAAAAAACAAGATTGTCACGATTGTCATAGATCTCTATCATATAGTTTCCGGTAATAGTAAACCCTGTGAGATTATTAGGGAGAGTAAGTGTATAATGCGAAAAAGGTTGCAAGGTGTTATAAGAATTGTAGTAGTCTATAATGCGTTGATTGTCCAATCCCCTCAAGTATTGTTGTTTTAATAGTTTGGAAGGGGTCCAGTCGTAATTACAGTGAATGATTTTGTAATAATAATCATTCTCTGCGGCTGTAAGATCATCAAAAGTAAGAGAAATGCGTTCACCTTGCCTGATTATAGGGAATTGATCTCCTTCATTACTGCTTTTAAAGACAATAGAACGAATATGAGCGGGCGGATTTACTTCATATTGTATCTGTGCATATGAAAAAAACACGGGGCACATAAGAAGATAAAGTAAGAATTGTTTAAGTTTTTTTTGCATGACTGTGTGATTCCTTAAAACAAAGATAAACAAATTGAAAACCCTTGTTTTCCCGGGGGTGATTTACCATAAATTTATAAATATTTATTAGGGAAACAATCTTTTTAATTTGTAAATTTGCCCGAATTTTGAGTTAACCACTATTCTTAAAAGATTTTAAAGACATGTCCAACGACATCCGCATTAGAAAGGGCTTAGATATTAAGCTAAAAGGTGTTGCAGAAAGAAAGATTTCCGAAGCGCCAAAATCAAAATTCTTCGCAATAAAGCCTACCGATTTTCATAACGTAACTCCTAAAATGGTGCTAAAAGAAGGTGCCAGAGTAGAAGCAGGCGATGAGTTGTTTTTCTCAAAATACAGTGAAAAAGTAAAGTTTGTGGCGCCTGTTAGCGGAGAGATCAAAGAAATTAAAAGAGGCGCAAAAAGGAGAATACTTGAAGTGATCATTGAAGCAGATAAGGAAGTGGCATACAGGGATTTTGGAAAAAAAGACCCGATGGCCATGAATGCTGATGAGGTGAAGGAACACCTCCTTATTTCAGGTTGCTGGCCTTTTATAAAACAACGTCCGTATGACATTATCGCAAATCCGGACGATACCCCTAAAGCCATCTTTATTTCTGCATATGCATCTGCACCCTTGGCGGCTGAAGTAGATTTTACACTTCAGGGAAGAGAAGAAGACTTTCAGGCGGGAATACATGCCATTTCAAAACTTACTGAAGGGAAAGTTCATCTTACAGTTCAAAAGAATGCCAATTCCTTTTTAACCGGTGTTAAAGGTGTTGATCTTCACAAAGTATCAGGGCCACACCCTGCCGGAAATGTGGGAGTACATATTCACCATATCGATCCCTTAAATGCAGGAGAACGGGTATGGGTGGTCAATCCTGAAGATGTAGCTATTATAGGAGCAATTTTCAGAACCGGACAGTTCAAAGCAGAACGTATTATTGCAGTAGCCGGTTCGGAAGTAAAAAAGCCCGGATATTATAAAGCAATTATAGGGTCTCAGATATCTTCTTACATATACGATGCAGGAATACATACTCCCGATAATATACGTGTTATTTGCGGAGACGTACTCACCGGAGATTCCGTTTCTCCAGACGGATTTCTTAGTTTTTACACGACTACTTTATCAGTAATTCCGGAAGGGGCATCCTATCGCATGTTCGGATGGCTTCCTTTTAAAGACAATAACATACCGAGTATGTCTAAAACATCACTTTCATGGTTGTTCCCGAATAAACGTTATGAGGTGAATACGAATCTTAACGGAGAAGAAAGAGCTCTCGTAGTTACCGGTGAAATGGAAAAAGTAATGCCAATGGATATTTTTCCCATGCAATTATTAAAAGAATGTATGGCAGGAAATATTGAAAAAATGGAAAATCTGGGTATCTACGAAGTAGCTCCGGAAGATTTTGCACTGGTAGATTATACATGTACATCAAAAATAGAGGCACAGGAGATCATAAGGGAAGGCCTGGACCTGATGATTAAAGAAGTTGGTTAAAAATCAGAACTATGAATTTTTTAAGAAAAAAAATAGATCAGCTAAAAAAACCGTTTGGTAAAGGTGAGAAATGGGAAAAGTTCGCTCCTGCCGTAAACGCATTGGACACTTTTCTGTATGTGCCCAACCACACTACAAAAACCGGAGCTCACATTAGAGATGCGGTGGACCTTAAAAGAACAATGATCACCGTAGTGATAGCTTTGATCCCTGCACTTTTTTACGGTATTTATAACACAGGTTACCAGTACCTTGTACAAACCGGAGCCGAATTTACATTCATGGAGGCCTTTACTCACGGGCTCTGGAAAGTACTGCCCATGATCGTAGTTTCCTATGGAGTAGGTCTGGCTATAGAATTTGCTTTTGCCGTATATAGAGGTCATGAAGTAAATGAAGGGTATCTCGTTACCGGTTTATTGATACCTATGGTGATGCCGGTTGACATTCCTCTCTGGATGGTAGGGGTTTCCGTTGCATTTGCAGTACTTATAGGTAAAGAAGCCTTTGGAGGTACAGGAATGAATATCCTGAACCCCGCGTTAACAGCTCGTGCATTTGCTTTCTTCGCATATCCAACATATATGTCCGGTAACAAAGTATGGGTATCAGAAGCTTCTGAAGTAGATGCCATTTCCGGAGAGACCATTTTAGGCTACCTGGCACAAGGTAAAGATGCCATAGTAGCAGAGAGTTATGACATGTGGAGCATGTTTGCCGGTTCTATACCCGGTTCTATAGCCGAGACTTCTGTACTTTGGATTCTTGCCGGAGCAGCTATTCTTATACTTACCGGGGTAGGTAGCTGGCGAATTATAGTAGGTGGTGTTATTGGAGCCGCTTTTATGGGATTCCTTTTTAATCTTTGGGGTGCCAATGCCTTAATGAGTTTTCCCTGGTACCAGCATTTACTGGTAGGTGGTTTTGCATTTGGTGTTGTTTTTATGGCTACAGATCCGGTATCTGCCGCCCAAACCACCAAAGGAAAATGGATATACGGTATATTAGTAGGTGTTTTCTGTATAATGATCAGGGTGTTCAATCCCGCATATCCCGAAGGAGTAATGCTGGCCATACTTCTCATGAACGTATTTGCTCCTACCATAGATCATTATGTAATTGATGCCAGTATAAAAAGGAGAAAGAAACGTTTGGCAACTAAACTTAAAACCGCTTAATTATGAACAGGGATAGTAATACATATACATTTCTATTTGCTGCCATTATGGTATTTGTAGTAGCAACAGGTCTGGCCCTGGCAGCTACCGGTCTTAAAGATAGGCAGGATGACAATATCCGCAAGGAGAAAATGCAGAATATACTGGCAACCATAGGAGTAGAAGTAGATAGAGAAGAGGCCGAAGTGAAGTATAAAGAATATATAAAAGAAGAAATCACTTTGAGACAGGGAGGTGTAGTTGATGAAACCGTAAATGCTTTTGGAGTAGAGCTTAACAAAGAACTCAAAAAACCTCTTGAAGAGCAGTATTTCCCTCTGTATGTTGCCGAAATTGACGGGACTACTTACTACATTGTACCTCTTAGAGGAGCAGGTCTTTGGAATGCTATTTGGGGTTATATATCCCTTAAAGATGATATTAATACCGTAAAAGGTGTTTCCTTCGATCATCAGGCAGAAACTCCCGGGTTAGGTGCTGAAATTACCCAGAGTTGGTTTAAAAAAAGATTTGAAGAAGAAAAAATACTAGATGAATCGGGTGAATTTGTTGGAATATCTGTTGTAAAAGGATATAGCGGAGGAAATGATAAATCAGACAACGCAGTAGATGCCATTTCGGGAGCAACCATAACCGGAGACGGAGTTACTGATATGATAGCTGAGCGTTTACAGCACTATCTTCCTTATTTAAAAAAACAAAAATCGCAAGTAGCATTAAAATAAATCAGTCATGGCTAAGAACAAAGAAGAAATAAAAGAGCCTGTCGTTCTGTTCGTAGCAGAAGAGAAAGAACCTCTCTTTTCAAAAAAGAACAGAAAACTGCTTTCAGATCCATTAAATGATGACAATCCTATTACCGTTCAGGTTTTAGGAATATGTTCTGCACTGGCGATTACGGTTCAGTTAAAGCCTTCCATAGTAATGGCCCTCGCCGTAGTAGCTGTAATGGCTTTTAGTAACGTAACCGTATCTCTTTTACGAAACCTGATCCCTAATCGTATTCGAATTATCGTGCAGCTTGTCATAGTTGCTGCTCTGGTAATTCTCGTTGACCAGGTTTTAAAAGCATTTGCATACGATGTAAGTAAACAACTTTCGGTTTTCGTTGGACTCATTATTACCAACTGTATCGTAATGGGTAGGTTAGAAGCATTTGCCCTGGGTAATGGGGTATGGAAATCCTTTCTTGACGGGATAGGGAATGCTGCAGGTTATGGATTCATACTTATTTTAGTGGCATTCTTCAGAGAACTGTTTGGTTCCGGAAAACTTATGGGGTATGAAGTACTCGGGCATAAAGGAGCGACTCTGGCAGAATCTACCGGTTTATACGCTTTAGGTTATGAAAACAACGGTCTTATGTTACTCTCACCGGCAGCTCTGTTGGTAGTGGGGATCATTATTTGGATACAACGTTCAAGAAACAGGAAGCTAATAGAGAGAAACTAGCCTTCGGCTTAAAAATATCACGTTATGGATTACGTAAATTTATTTGTAAAAAGTATTTTCATAGAGAACATGGTCTTCGCGTATTTCTTGGGGATGTGTTCATATCTGGCCGTATCAAAAACCGTAAAAACCGCGGTTGGTCTCGGTGTAGCAGTAATTTTTGTGTTAGGTATTACTGTACCTATTAATTACTTGCTTGATAATTACCTTCTCAGGCCCGGAGCACTTACTTGGCTAGGAGAAGAATATGCCAGTATTGACCTTAGTTTTCTTAGCTTCATCATGTTTATCGCCGTAATTGCTTCTATGGTGCAACTGGTAGAAATGGTTGTAGAGAAATTTGCCCCTGCTTTGTATGGAGCATTGGGGATCTTCCTGCCGCTTATTGCAGTAAACTGTGCTATATTGGGAGGCTCATTATTTATGCAGCAAAAGGACTTTAGTGGCCTTTCAGAAGCAGGGGTGTACGGAGCAGGTTCCGGAGTAGGTTTCTTCCTCGCCATTCTTGCTATTGCAGCCGTTCGGGAAAAAATAACATACTCAAATGTTCCCGCGCCGCTTAGAGGGCTCGGTATAACCTTTATTATTACCGGCCTTATGGCACTCGGTTTTATGAGTTTTATGGGAATCAAATTATAATCTTTTAGAACAAAAAATATGGATTATTCAGTAATCATTGCAAGTTTATTAGTTTTCTTATTGCTGATCTTCACGTTGGTAGCTGTTTTGCTGGGAGCAAAAGCAAAATTGGTGCCTTCAGGTCCTGTTACTTTACATATTAACGGGGAGAATGATGTAGAAGTTTCTTCAGGAGGTACACTGTTATCTACTCTGGGCAATAATAAAATATTTCTCCCTTCAGCATGTGGTGGCGGAGGTACCTGTGTTCAATGCAAATGTAAAGTGCTGGAAGGCGGTGGCGAAATATTACCTACCGAAGCCCCTCATTTTACCCGTAAAGAAATAGCCGAAGGTTGGAGACTTGGATGCCAGGTAAAAGTAAAACAGGACATGGTTATTGAGGTTCCTGAAGAAGTGTTTGGTATTAAAAAGTGGGAAGCCGAGGTGGTTAGAAACTATAATGTGGCTTCATTTATCAAAGAGTTTGTAGTAAGGTTACCGGAAGATATGGACTATGAAGCAGGTGGTTATATACAGATTGAAATACCCCCTTGTGAGATCAAATATGAAGGTATGGATATTACCGCTCACCCCGAGGAACATGATGACCCCATGAAGTTTAAGCTTGAATGGGATAAATTCAACCTTTGGAAACTGGTAATGAAAAATACAGAAACTGTAGAAAGAGCCTATTCTATGGCTTCCTATCCGGCAGAAGGGCGAGATATCATGCTAAATGTACGTATCGCCACCCCGCCGTGGGACAGAGCTAAGAATGACTGGATGACTGTAAACCCGGGAATTGCTTCTTCTTATATTTTTAATCTTAAAAAAGGAGACAAGGTAATTATTTCAGGGCCTTACGGAGAGTTCTTCATTAATCACAGTGAAGCAGAAATGCTTTATATTGGAGGTGGTGCCGGCATGGCTCCTATGCGTTCTCACCTGTACCATCTGTTCAAAACACTCAAAACCGGCCGAAAAGTAACTTATTGGTACGGTGGGCGTTCCAAAAGAGAGCTGTTTTACCTGGAGCACTTTAGAGAACTGGAAAGAGACTTCCCTAACTTTAAGTTTTATGTAGCACTTTCAGAGCCTCTACCTGAAGATAACTGGAGTGTTAAAGACGGCCTGGAAGGAGAAGGTGACGGCTTTGTAGGGTTTGTGCATCAGGTAGTAATAGATAACTATCTGTCTGAGCATGATGCTCCCGAAGATATAGAATTCTATTTCTGTGGGCCCCCGCTTATGAATAAAGCCGTAGAAAAAATGTGTGATGATTTTGGTGTACCTCCCGAGAATGTTCGTTATGATGATTTTGGAGGGTAAATGTAGATACTATACAAAACCGATACTTTTCAAAGTATCGGTTTTTTCTTCTTGAGTCTGTACTTTTAAACAATAAAGAACCCAAATACAAAACGATGGAAGTCCTAAATGCACAAGAGTTACATAACCTTGCTATGAACGTAGTAGGGGAAGACCTGGAGGCACAGGGCTATGAATTTCTGGCAGTAAACAGTACACTTAAAAAAGACCCGCAATTTGTATGCTTAAAGAACAAAAAGCTACATTTTGTAGTAGTAAAAGCAGTGGCTTATCCCGAAAACCCTGCCAATGTGGATTTTGTTTATATGGAGACCATAAAAGAACACGCATTAAAATTTAAGGCTCGTACCTATTTTGCCGGAGTAGGTATAGCCAATGCTTCCGATTATGAAAAACCCGTTATTAAAAATCAGGAATATGTGGTTAACTATCAAGGACTTGTTGAGATCTAATCTTTTTTACCTATGTTTGGTGGCTCTTTTCATTGCTGCCTGCGAAAAAGTGTCTAAAGAACCTGTGATGAAACAGGAAAATGGCTTTGCACTGGGAACTACATACAGCATTAAATATGAAGTGCCGTCAGACACCATAGACTTAGGAAATGCCATAGAACAGGTTTTTACCGTTGTCAATAACTCAATGTCCACATATTTGCCAACTTCACAGGTATCCCGGGTAAATCGCGGGGACTCTGCCGTGGTCGTTGACAGCTATTTTCAGGAGGTGTACCACATGTCTAAAAAAATTTGGGAAGAAACCGAGGGGGCTTTTGACCCAACGGTGGGAAGCCTGGTAAATGCATGGGGTTTTGGGCCTGAAGAAGCTATTAAAAATATACAACAGAGGCAGATAGATAGTATTCTTCAACTTGTGGGGATGGATAAAGTGAAGCTCACGGAAAAGGGTACCATTATCAAAAAATCACCTCATGTTTTCCTTGATTTTAATGCGATCGCCAAAGGATATACTATTGACCTTTTAGGGGCTTTGCTGGAAAGTAAAGGGATCGAGAATTATCTTATAGAGCTGGGGGGTGAGATACTTACACGGGGAAAAAACACCCGACTCGTAAAAAACTGGGTAGTAGCTATAGACCATCCTTTGCAGCAGGAGAATGAACGCAAGCTTATTGCCAAAGTAAAACTGGAAGATAAGGCAATGGCTACTTCAGGAAACTATCGTAAGTATCGCGTAGATGATAAAACAGGAGAATTGTATGTACATATCCTCAATGGAAAAACCGGATATCCCCAGAAAAGCAATGTATTGAGTGTTTCTGTGGTTGCCCCAACCTGTATGGAAGCAGATGCTTATGCCACAGCTTTTATGATCATGGAACTCGATAAGACTAAGGCACTGCTAAAAAGGCTACCTCATGTAGAAGCTTATATTATTATTTCTGATAAAGAAGGTGATATTCAAAAATTTGTTACCAGAGGATTTCAGGAATTGTTAATTGAGTAAATATAATTTACTTTCTTCCTTATTTTCGGGGTTTTACACATACCGGTAAGATCTCTCCCTGGGCGAGCCGGTACCGGTCAACCTCTTTTGGGCTCATGCCGGCTGTATAATCTACTTCATTTACAGTAAAACCAATGTTCCTCAAAATATCGAAATAATCTTTACCATATACCCTTACATGGTCATATTGCCCAAATATTTTAGCTCTTTCTGCCGGATCGGTAATCGTATCATCTTGAAAGGTATGGTCTCTTTCCAATTCCTGAGGGACCTGAAAAATACCAATACCTCCTGGTTTTAATACTCTAAATAGCTCCTGCAGGGCCTTACGGTCATCCGGTATATGCTCGAGAACATGATTACACAGTATCATATCAAACGTGTTTTCATTAAAAGGGAGATCGCAAATATCTGCTTTTACATCTGCGAGAGGAGAAAAGAGATCGGTAGTAATATAATCAAGGTTCTTTTGTTTTTTGAAACGTTTGTAAAAAGCCTGTTCAGGAGCAAAATGGAGCACTTTTTTGGGAGCTTCAAAAAAGTTGGTTTCATTTTGCAGATAAAGCCACAATAGCCGGTGCCTTTCGAGAGATAATGTGCCTGGTGCGAGTACATTTTCACGGGTTTTTTGATAGCCGTAAGGAAGAAAAGAGCGGTAGCTCTTACCGTCAATAGGGTCTGTAAAACGGGATCCTCTGTAAAATTGTGATAAAAAGGGTTTTGCCAGATAGCTTAATCGTATAAGCCAGGGACGGGGAATTACATTCAGTACTATTCTGAATATTTTTTTCATGCTACGCAATTAAAAAGCCCCTTATTGTTATAAAACCAATGTTTCCTGACGAAACTCCGCTTCTTCGTCGCTTTTAATACCCAAAGCTTCATATACGTACGCAAAAGTAGATAAAAGTTCAGGTTTGCCGTTTACCATCGCGATATTATGTTCAAAATGTGCACTGGGTTTTCTGTCTGCCGTAATTATGGTCCAGCCATCTTTAAGCTGGTGTATTCTTCGGGTACCCATATTGATCATGGGCTCTATGGCTACTACCATGCCTTCTATGAATTTTTTACCCTTTCCTCGTTTTCCGTAATTAGGCATTTCAGGCGCTTCATGCATTTTTTTACCTAAACCGTGTCCTACAAGTTCACGAACAACCCCGTATCCTTCTTTCTCACAATATTGCTGAATAGCGAAGCCTACATCTCCTACACGGTTTCCTGCTTTGAATTCTCTAATGCCTACGTAAAGGGATTCTTTGGTAACCTGAAGTAACTTTTTGGTTTCAGGGGCAACTTCGCCTATTTCAAACGTATAAGCATGATCTCCATAAAACCCATTCATGAATGCTCCGCAATCTACTGAAACGATATCTCCCTCTTTAAGAGGTTCATCTGTGGGCAGGCCATGAACCACCGCTTCATTTACACTGGTAAGCAGAGTGGATGGGCAATTATAAAGTCCGAGAAAACCGGGTTCTGCACCCTGATCTCTTATAAATGCTTCCGCCAGTTTATCAAGTTGCTTGGTAGTCACTCCGGGCTTTAGTTCGGTAGCCAGCATCCCAAGTGTTTTTGAAACTACCAGAGCACTTTTCCTCATCAATTCAATTTCTTCCGGAGTTTTTTTAATTATCATTTCTAGGTTTTTCTTATGTTCTTTATCAGGACGGCAAAGATACAAAATTAATGAACCACGGTAGCTCCCGGAATACCTCCTGCATGATCCTGGTTTTTTATTAAATTTTAATCTGAATATGCATGTTTGTATGCTTTGCCACTCAAAATAGCAACCATATCTTTTTCTAAAGATTCCATAGGGTACTCTACGATACGGTTTATTTCTTTACCGTTTTTGTAAAAAATGAAGGTAGGTACATTGGTTATGTTTAACCCCTTTTCATATTTCTCAGGGGTATCTTTGGACTGCGACATAGTAATTAATGTTATGTTTTTGTCCTTAAGGCCGGTGGCATCTGCAATTTTATAAAAATGCGGGGTTTCTCTTTTACTGTCTTCGCACCAGGTGCCCATAAAAATGGTTACTTTAATTCCTTTTAAAAGAGGGGTAAGTGTTTTAAGCATTTCTTTATCTACATCATAAGTGTCATAACGGGAAGTAAACCACGAGCGGTAAGGTGCTTTTGTAAGGCTTTCTCTGTTTTGCTTTCCCAAAAGGATGTCCTCTTCTTGAATCTTCGCTTTAAGAAAATCTTTTTCAATGATTGTACTTTTTGAACCCATTAAAAATACGATTGTGAGTAAGAAAAGCATTTTTTTCATAATATGAGAGATTTTAAATTCATCGTTTCCGGTATTTCGATACCCATCATTTTAAGTATGGTGGGCGCTATATTCCCCAATACGCCGGGATTAATCTCTTTAATATCGGGATCCACAAGAATTAGAGGAACCGGATTGGTGGTATGTGCAGTATGGGGGCTGCCATCTGGGTTTATCATGACGTCACAGTTTCCGTGATCTGCAATTACCAAAATACTATATCCGTTTTCAAGTGCTGCAGTAATCACTTCTTTTGCGCATATATCTACGGTTTCACAGGCTTTTATAGCTGCATCCATATTTCCGGTATGCCCCACCATATCCGGATTGGCAAAATTAAGACATATAAAATGAGTATCCTGTTGTTGTAATCTGGGAATAATGGCATCCCTTATTTCAAAGGCACTCATTTCGGGTTTAAGATCATAGGTTGCCACTTTAGGAGAAGGGCAAAGAATACGCTCTTCACCTTGAAAGGGTTCTTCACGCCCACCATTAAAGAAAAAAGTAACATGAGGGTACTTTTCGGTTTCGGCAATACGTATTTGTTTTTTACCTGCATTTTGAAGTATCTCTCCCAGTGTATTGCTTATATTTTCTTTGTCATAAACCACATGCACCTTTTCAAAAGTATCATCATAGTTGGTCATGGTAACATAATACAGTGGCAGTTTGTGCATATTATATTCATGCATGTCTGCCTGACTTAATACTTGTGTAAGCTGGCGACCACGATCTGTTCTGAAATTAAAGAACACCACCACATCACCTTCTTTAAGTTTAGCAACTGGTTCATTTTGAGAAGTGTGCATGACAATGGGTTTTATAAACTCATCGCTAATTCCGATATGATAACTTTCCTGTAGTGATTTTTCGGCATCCCGGGAAGGGGTTCCTGCTCCATTCACAATAAGATCATAAGCCAGTTTAACGCGTTCCCAGCGCTTATCACGATCCATGGCATAATAACGGCCTATAATGGTGGCAAGCTTCGCAGGGCCGCCCTCAATATGCGATAGAAGGTCTTTTACAAAACCTTTTCCGCTGTGCGGATCTACATCTCTACCGTCTGTAAACGCATGGATATAGATATTATTAAGATCAGATGCTATAGCGGCATCAATAAGCCCTTTTAAATGGTCAATATGGGAGTGCACTCCTCCGTTGCTGAGAAGTCCCATAAAATGAACAGCCTTTTTATTATTGCGGGCATATGCAAAGGCATCTGTAAGGGTCTTTTCGTTTTGTAAGGTTCTGTTTTTTACGGTGAGGTTAATTTTAGCAAGATCCTGATAGACTATACGCCCTGCGCCCAGGTTCATATGTCCTACCTCACTATTTCCCATTTGTCCTTCGGGAAGCCCCACGTTCATACCGTCTGTACGGAGTATGGTATTTGGGTATTTTGTATAAAGAGAATCTATAAAAGGGGTGTTGGCCTTATCTATGGCAGATACTTCGGGATCGTTAGCAATTCCCCAACCATCCAATATCATTAACATTACCTTTTTATTCATAGTTGCCATTGTTTGCGCAAATATACAAATAGTATATAGTTAAGCTAATTTGTTAGTGCGGTAACAGCCTTATAAGTAACAGGCAATCTGTTACTTCAACAGGACGACGCTTCTTGCCATTTTTTAAATAAAGGTGGCCTGTGTTAAGAAAAATGTTAATAAAACAGGGCTCAATCGTTAAAATTATGTTATATAACAGTTTTTAATGAAACAAATTTCAATAAACACAGTCAATATAAGTAGCAAACCATTTATTAAAAACATTCATCATGAAAAAATCAGTAGTTATTTTAGGGGTTGCTTTACTTTCCTTATCAGGAGGTTTGTATGCAGCTGAAAAAGTTAAAGAAGTGAAAACCAATGTAGAGTTGGTGGGTCCGGAAGTTAGTGAGTTCTGCCTTGCTATTGTAAAGGGAGATTTGAAGAAAGTAGAGAAATTTATTGAGATGGGTACCGATGTAAACAAGAAGTCTAATGGTATGACGCCTGCTATGTATGCGGCCCGTTATAACAGATGTGATATTCTCAAGGTGTTAATCAAACATGGAGCCAACTTAAACACCAGATCTTCATCCGGACACAATGCTTTGAAGTACGCGGAACTTTCCGGAGCTATCGAAGCGGTACAAGTTATTAAGGAGAGCCTGAGTAAGAAGGTATGATCGAAAAGAAAGTGCTTTCCTTAAAAATACCCCGGCATTGCCGGGGTATTTTTTGTTTTTTCAAAAGGGTCTAAAAAGTGTATCCTGTAACTACTCTGTAAACAAAGGCATAAAGCACGATACTTATACAGATAAAACAAAGCCAACTCATAGACTTAAGAATGGCTACTGCGGGATTTCCTCCAATTCCTTTAAAAGCGTCAACATAAAGTTCTTTAAAAAGTAGAAATATCTTCATACACAATATTTTAAAAATTAAACATGAACAATTCTAAAGCATGTTTAGTATTTTAAACTTTGATAAGATATTAAGAAATAAAAGGGGCGAAAACAGCCATTTTTCAGTAGGTGTAGTGCAAAAAGGTGAGGGGCATTTATATAACAAATGTAGCGTACTCCACGAATGTGCCCAAAATTACCTCAGCCTAATTTTAGATTTTTAGATAAAATGAGCATTTTGTTCTACCAAGTGCAAAAGAAAAAGCGGATATTCACTTTTATCTGCGTAGGGTCATAGCTTTTATGGTGTTTTTTGATCGTCATGCTATAAACAATTGATCATGGGCTGATACCTCAGGGTTTCAATTGAGGATTAATATCTAAAATGTGGTTTTTAATATAAGCGTCCATAAAAGATTCTGTAAAATAATCACTCCCGGCCAGGTTTTGCTCCTGGAGGATTTTTCGAATATCCAGTTTTTTATATGCTTGTAGCATAGGTTTGGAAATAGGAGCATAGCTGTAGTGCCAGGGCTCATATTTAAAACCTTTTCTGTCAGGATCATTGGTATATACAATGTAAAACCCAAAGGTATTGGCATGTTGTTCCAGCCATTCTCTAAATTTACAAAAGGGCCCTTCCCCATGAAACTTATCAGCTACCAGAACGTCGCCCTCATAATTTCCATGATCATCAATAATATCTATATCCGTACCCCAATGATGTCTTGAAGTACCGGGTATGGTAGAATATTCGATTATTTTGTTAATGGCTTCTATGGAGGATAAACCAGCTTGCGTAAACTTTTTGTATTTACGCTCGAAAATAAGTTTCTGGCGGTCAAAATTGCGATAGCCTGAAACAATTTTTATGGTAAAGCCTTCTTTGGCAGCCGCTTCTTTCATGTTAAGGAAAGCCTCATGAGCCTGTTTTCTGAGTTTGCCTTCTCCAAAAAGTTCGGGAGTGCCCTTGCCCAAAAGATCATCGGTTGTAAACGTCTGGTATGCCCAAAGATTTTGGGGTACTACCATAGCAAGTAACCCGGCCATACTACCGGCTTTTAAAAAATGGCGTCTCTTCATGATTCCGGTTCTTTTAATTGTTGATAATAATCTTTTTTTGTAATACAAAACAATTTCACAGGCAGAGTATCATATATTACAGATTTTACATAGTGTAAACCACATTTTTCCAGTACTTTTAAGGAAGCTTTGTTGTCAATATGTGCATGCGCATATATCCTTTCTAAATGTAACCGGTCAAAACCAAAAGCTATAGAGGCTTTGGAAGATTCTGTGGCATAACCATATCCCCAATATTTGCGATAGAAACGGTATCCTACATCTACAAGTTTTTCTTCCGCATGGTATTTGAGTCCGCACCAGCCTAAAAAAGCATTGGTTTCTTTCAAAAAAACACCTAAACGACCCATATGATACTTTTTGTACTGATCGTATTCGCGTATAAGCTTTTCTGCTTGCTGAGGCGAAGAAAAGGGAGGGTCTCCCGTATATCGTATGACTTCGGGATCTTCATTCATTTCATACAGGTGAATACTATCACGTAATTCAAAAGGTTTTAAATACAATCTTTTAGTTTCCAGGGCTATATTCATGCTTTTACGTCATCATACTCAGGATGTTTTTTAAATTCTGCATTCGCAAAAGGGCATAGGGGTAAAATTTTTAGTTCGTTTTCCCGCGCATGTACTACGGCTGCTTTTACCAGTTGAGATCCTAAACCATGGCCTTTATAGGCTTCTTCCACTACTGTGTGGTCAATAATAATCTTATCAGGACCAGCTTTTGAATAAGTCATGTGTGCAGCCATTTTCATGCCATCCTGAATAAAAAAGATGCCTTTGGTTTCTTTTTGCTGATGTCGTATTTTATTTTCCAAAGCAATTTTACATATTAAGATACTTGAATGTATAACATTCAAGTAAATTTAGGTATTTTTTTACAATCATACTTTGCGTTTTAAAGGTTTTATAAGCTTTTTAATATGGTTTTTCAGTAAATTATAGCATGTTTAAAAAGCTAAAAAAAAATGAAGGGCGACAAATTTTTCTTGAAAGAATATTAAAGTTTGTATATATTTGCCGTCATCAATTTTTCAGAATTGTACAGACCTGTTTTCAGGTTTGTGAATAAGGCGGGAGTAGCTCAGTTGGTAGAGCGTCAGCCTTCCAAGCTGAATGTCGCGAGTTCGAATCTCGTCTCCCGCTCTAAAAAAACCCGGTTCCTGGAACCGGGTTTTTATTTTACTCTAATATGAGTTCCCGGAGACTGTTCATAAGGAGCTTTACCTTTTTCGAAAATACGGGCATGTAAAATACCTCTTAAAATAATTTCTTTTCCCTGTATTTCCAGCCAGCTCCCTTCCCTTAATCCTATAACCGGAGGAGTATTAAACTCATGAAACTCTTTGATGCGGGTCTCACGGGTTTCTCCGTTATGCCTGCTTTTTGGGTCCGGATCCAGATAATGTGCGTTAATATTAAAGGGAACCAGCCCCATAGTTTTAAATGATGGCGGGTACATGATAGGCATATCATTGGTAGTTTGCATAGTAAGCCCCCCAATATTAGAACCGGCACTGGTGCCGAGGTATGGCATTCCTGAAAGTACTTTGTTCCTTAGTACCTCCATAAGCCCTTCCCTGTATAGTGCGGAAGTAAGTACAAACGTATTACCACCACCAGTAAAAACAGCTTTCGCATTTTTAATAGCCATTACAGGATCAGGGCTTTGGTGTATGCCTGTGACCTTTTTGTTTATTTTGGCAAATGCAGTATTAACTACTTCCGTATATTTGTCGTGTGTTATACCTGAAGGACGAGCATAAGGTATAAACAATATTTCCTGTACATCCTTGAAGAAAACCTCAAGAGGATTCATCAAATAAGCGAGGTAATTCTCTTTGTAAAGAGTAGATGTGCTGGCGAGTATTATTTTTTTCACAAACTTTAGTTTTTTCGTAAATTTAAAAAAGAATAACTTTTAACATAAGTTTAATGCAACCTGGTTTTAATAAATGCTAAACTTATAATTTCTTTATCAATAGTATCAAAACGTAATCCCAAGCCTCATGAAAAAAGCGCTAGTTCTCCTTGTCACACTTCTATTAACCACTTTTGTTTTTTCTCAGGAAGATGATGGGAGGGTTCTGTTAAGAGGTAAGGTACTGTATAGAAGCAATAACGTACCTAATGAAAACGTAATTAATATTACAACTGAAAAAGCTACCGTGACCAATGAGAACGGAGAATTTGACATTTATGTTAAAAAAGGCGATGAATTGGTGTTTTCGGCTGTTAATTACAGAATAAGATCAGTAATAATTGACGATGATATACTTAAAAACCGACGCCTTGTGGTGGAGGTCATAGAAAAAGTAACAGAACTGGATGAGGTAGTGGTAAGTCCTGACAGCAAAGAAAAGTTTGTGGAGCTCCAGGAGGAAGAATTTAAAAAGGTAGATTATGAACAGGATGAAGCCAGTCGTGTAGATAATATAGCCCTTCCTCAAAGTGTTACAGGAATGGAGTATGGCATGAATTTTGTGAACATTTTTAAGGCGATCTTTAAATCGAAAAAGGAAAAAGAAGTTCCCTTCGAAGAACAGATCAAAATGAGTGAAGTGCTAAGGCAGGTTTATGAGGATGAGTTTTTTGTTAGAAATTTTAATATACCGGCTAACAAAATTGATGAATTCTTGTATTATCTGGATACTAAAATGCCGGCTAAATCACTTCTTCAAAAAAGTAATGAGTTTCAACTCATAGACTTTCTGGTAAACGAGAGTAAAGAATACCTTAAAACTGTAAATGCAAAGAACTAATAAGATCATATTTTTTTTCATACTTTTTATTAAGATAACCGAAACGGTTTTTGGTCAGGATACCAAAAGAATTCAAGGCACTGTAGTTTCCAATGGTGAAGATGTTTCTTCTATTCATGTGTTTAACCAAACACGACATACCTTTACTATTACTGATGAGAACGGCTTTTTTTCAGTAGTAGCCTCCGTTAATGATACCTTATCATTTTCTGCCATCCAGTATTTGCAGGAAAAAGTGATCGTGTCTGAAGAAATATATCAAAAAGGCGAACTGGAGGTAATTATGCGTATCAAAGTCAATGCACTGGATGAAGTAGTGGTGAGACCACATTCACTTTCAGGCGATTTACTGAAAGACATTAATCAGGTAGATCAGGATAAGATCGTTACCGGGGTAAGTCTTGGCCTGCCCAATCAATATGTACGGGTCAAAACACAAACGGAAAGGCGTATTTATGAAGCGAGAACCGGGGGGGGTATTATACCCCTTAATCCTATTATAAATGCAATTAGTGGCCGTACAAAAAAACTTAAACAACAACTAAAACTGGAGCGTCAGGCCGCCAGGCTGGAATCTGTAACCACTTCTTTTAATACTGAGTTATACAGTGAAGTATTTAAAATACCTGCTGAGCATATTGATGGTTTTATTTTGTTTTGTGCCAGTGACCCTACTTTTCTAAATGTTCATGAAACAGGAGATCTACTTCTCATGATGGAATACCTCAAGGCTAAAGGTCAGGAATACAACCAACTTCAAAAAGGTTAGCGATCTGAAATAAGTGCTGTCCAGATACTGAGCTTTCCATTCTCATAACGTGTCCACACCGGTCGCACCAAACCATTAAACGCATGTATATTGTTGTAATCTCCAAAAAAGACACCGTCTTTAACCGGGGTAAAGGGGGTATTTGAGATAATTTTAGAGGTAAAACTCTTTCCACCATCATAAGAAACAGCCAGGGATACTTCGGTGGCATTGTCATTTTGCCGGCTACGATCATAATACACGATGTAAACAAAACCTGTTTTGGCATCTACACTCATCCAGCTTAAGAATTGATGTGTTCGTGTATCATCCGTATTTACCTTAAAGGCAGGTGACCAGGTGCGACCTCCGTCTTTGGACGAAGTAATAAATACATCTGTATTGTCAGAGCCGTTACGCTGGTCGGTCCAGTTTATATAAATAGTACCTCTGTGTGCTGAGTTACTGTTATCTACACAGGTAATGGGCATACCGTTACTACGGCCCAGGCCGGGTATGGATAACGACCACCCTCCCGGTTGATCTGCTGCCACTATATCATGTTGTAGCCAGGTTTTACCTTCGTCTGTACTTTTATCAAAATAGATCTTTTCATCATAGGACCACGCCACGTAAATATCTCCATTAGCAGCTATAGCAGGTACAGCCCCCTCCACGGTACGATCATCATCATTCGTATTACCTTCTAATTCACTTATGGAGATGGCCGGTGTCCAGGTCTCACCTTTATCTTTAGAATATGAAAACCGTATTCTGGTCTTATCATCAGGATCGGTACTGCGATACCGGTCAAATTCAGTCCACGTTACGGCCAGTGCCCCGGTACCGGGATGAACGGCGGCCCATTCTTTATCTTGTTGTTTTGGCGTGTTTTTACCAATACCTTTTCCTTCACTCCATGTTTTACCCCCGTCTTCAGAGCGCTGAATAACGATCTGATCCAGAATGTTTTTGCTTTTCCAGTTAGTGCCCTCGGGGTCTGAAAGGTGTAAATAATAAAATACACCGTCCTGATCTGCCACAATACAGGGATCTCCCCATACCCCTAGAGAAGAGGTAAGTTTATTAGTGTGCCAGGTGATACCGCCATCATGTGAGTAATGCACGTTATCAAGTACAGAACCGGCTACTATTTGTTTTGGATTTTCAGGATTTATATAAATACTGGGCTCACAGGGACCCAAACCGGAAGCCGATTCATAAACTTTAACATTTTGATGACTAGATTTTTGGAATGCTTTTTGTTTTCTTTGAAGAATATTTTGAGGGCTGTTACATGAAACGGTTATTATTAAAGCCGATACAACCCATTTATATTTACACATACACTGAAGTAATTTACTTCAAAAATAGAATATTTTAATATGCATTTTTTAGCAAAAGCAAGTATATTTTTTCTTGTTCCGTTTTTAGTTAGTGCGGGGCTACATAAATTTTATTTAAGTGTAACCGAAGTACGTTATTCTGAAGAGAGCCGTTCTCTCCAAATGATTACCCGTATTTTTATTGATGACTTTGAAAAGTCGCTGGAAGAGCGTTACGGTATCAAAGCACATCTTATGACAGAGCAGGAACATAAGGATATAGATAGCTATATAAAAAAATACCTTGAAGACAAACTTTCGGTAACCATTAATGGAAAGCCCGCAGAGATCAAATATATAGGGAAAACCTATGATGTTGATGTAGTTAAGTGCTATATGGAAATTGAAAATGTAAGATATAAGCGTTTAAAAACAATTGTGATTACCAATCGTATTTTGTATGAAATTTTTGAAGAACAACAAAACATAGTTCATTTCAGGTTGCCGGATAAAGCTAAAAGTTTTGTGTTTGTTAAAGGAAATGATAAAGGATTGTTAAACTTTTAACCTTTTGGTAATAGGTCTTGAAAAATAGCTAATTTTCACAAATTTTAATTCAACTAAGCAACAATGAATCGATTAAAACTTTACGTACTATGTATGTTAATGGTTCCTTCGGGTATTCTGTATGCTCAGGAAGAGAAAACTCCAGAGCGTGAACCGGGGCATATTAACAACAACCGTTTTCGTCAAATGTATCAGGAGTTTTCTACTCCCAATTTATTTCGTACGGCTTCCGGAGCACCGGGACCTTCTTATTACCAGCAACAAGCAGACTATAAAATGGATATTGTACTGGATGATGAGACCCAAAAGCTGTATGGAGATGAAACCATAACCTACCATAACAATTCTAAAGATTATCTTGAATTCTTATGGGTACAGTTAGACCAAAATGTACGTGCTAAAGACTCCAAAACACCACTTATTTCTTCAAGTAGTGCTGCTTCTGCCGAAACAGCAAGCGAGTTTTCCTCCAAACATTTAAAAGAACCTTTTGATGGCGGTTTTAAAATAGAACACGTAAAAGATGCCAAAGGTAAAATGATGGATTATACCATAAATCAGACTATGATGCGTATTAATCTACCGGAAGCACTGGCTCCCGGCGAGAAAATTACTTTCAGTATCAAGTGGTGGTATAATGTTAATAACCATGTGGTAAACAGAGCGAGAAGCGGGTATGAACATTTTGAAAAAGACGGTAATAACCTGTACATCATTGCACAGTTCTTTCCCAGAATGTGTGTGTATAATGATGTAGAAGGATGGCAGAATATCCAATTCTGGGGGCGTGGTGAATTTGCACTTCCTTTTGGAAATTATGAGGTAAACATAACCGTACCGGCCGATCATGTTTTAGATGCCACAGGAGTCCTTCAGAATAGAGAAGATGTTTTCTCCAAAGAAATGATGAAGCGTTACAAAAAAGCATTAAATTCATACGATGAACCTGTTCTTATTGTAACACAGGAAGAAGCTGAAGAAAAAGAAAGATCTTTTGCAAAAAAGAAAAATACCTGGAAGTTCAAGGCCGAAAATGTACGTGACTTTGCTTTTGCCTCTTCCAGAAAGTTTATTTACGACATGATGGCCGTTGACATTAATGGTAAAAAAGTAATGGCGGTATCCATGTATCCTAAAGAAGGAAACCCCTTATGGGAAGAATTTTCTACAAAGGCTGTAGCAAGTACCCTGGAAACCTATTCAAGATTTACCTTTGATTACCCCTATCACAAGGCTATTTCCGTACATTCCAAAAACCAGGGTATGGAGTACCCCATGATATGCTGGAACTATGGAAGGCCCAATGAGGAAGGAAAATATTCTGACCGAACCAAATACGGGATGATCAGTGTAATTATTCATGAGGTAGGGCATAACTTCTTCCCCATGATCGTGAACTCAGATGAACGCCAGTGGACATGGATGGATGAAGGACTTAATACGTTTATGCAGTACCTTGCTGAGCAGGATTTCCAGAAAAAATATTTACCTGACCTGGAAGAGTATCCTTCCCGAAGAGGCCCTGCCAAAAATATAGTTCCTTATATGTCTGGAGATCAAAACTTCCTGTCGCCTATTATGTCCAACTCAGAGAACATTTATAATTTTGGGAGTAACGCGTATGCCAAACCAGCTACAGGTTTGAACATACTTCGTGAGACCATTATGGGCCCCGAATTATTTGACCATGCATTTCGTACATACTCTGAAAGATGGAAATTCAAACATCCCACTCCCGAAGACTTTTTCCGTACTATGGAAGATGCCTCTGCAATAGATCTTGACTGGTTCTGGAGATCCTGGTTCTTCAGCACTGATTATGTAGATATAGGCGTAAAAGATCTCAAAAAACTATATGTTTCCTCTATTCCCAATACAAGAGCCAAAGAGTATATGGCGAGATATAACATTACCGAAGCAGACCTCCCTCCATTGGTATATTATGTGCAGGAGGGAAGTGATGACTACAAAGAAAGTAAGGAAAAGGGGGCTTTGGGATTATCTAAGAGCCTAGATGAATATATTCAGGATAATTTTTCAGCCGAAGAGCGTGCCAATATAAAAGTACCCAGCTATTTTTATGAAATTACTTTTGAAAAACCCGGTGGGATCCCTATGCCGCTAATCGTAGAATATGTATATGAGGACGGCAGTAAAGAGAGAATCACTTATCCGCCTCAGGTTTGGAGACTCAGTGACAAAGAGGTTATAAAAGTACTGGCATCAAATAAAGTATTGAAAAGTGTGATCGTTGACCCTGATGAAAAAACTGCAGATATTGATACATCTAATAATGAATGGCCGCGTAAAGATGCCAAATCAGAGTTTGACCAGTTTAAAGAAAAAGTAAAAGGATAATATAATTTTTGTAATTCTCTGTAAAAGCCGACTCAACAAGTCGGCTTTTTTTATGTAAGCGACTCAAACTTCCTTATATTTGTACAAGCGGTTAAGATAGTTTTACGTATGTTTTTATTCATTAGCGGAGGAGAAATACTATTTATACTTTTAATTGTGGTTATGGTTTTTGGGTCAGATAAAATACCTGAAATAGCCAGAGGCCTTGGGAAAGGTATGCGTCAGCTTCGCAATGCCACTAATGACATAAAGCACGAAATACAAAAAAGTGCAGAGAAGCAGGGTATAGACAGTAGTCTTACAGATGGGGTAAACGAAGAGATAAAAAAGGTTAAAGAAGATATAGATGATCTTACAGGTTCTATCAAACGCAATCTTTAATGATAGAAAAGATACTGGAATACGACAGATCTTTATTTATTTATCTCAATCAGCTAAGCGGTGAGAGCTTCGATACTTTCTGGGTACTGGTCACGCAAATAACTACCTGGATCCCGCTTTTTCTTATCTTTATTTTTTTGGTTTTTAGGTTGTACCCTAAAAAGGAAGCCGTTTTTATTACCATAACTGTGTTTGTTGCCCTGGGATTTACCTTATTGTTCACAGAAGCAGTAAAAGAATTTACTTCCCGGTTACGTCCTAATAATGAACCGGCCCTTAAAACACTTATTCGTGTATTACAGACGCCTTCTGATTATAGCTTTTTCTCAGGCCATGCTTCCAATTCATTTTCAGTTACCATGGTACTGTTCTTATTTTTAAAAAAGAAAACTAAATATGCTGTGTTGCTATTCATATGGCCGGTACTTTTTTCTCTTAGCAGGATCTTCGTGGGTGTGCACTACCCGATAGATATACTGACCGGAACAATTATAGGAACGCTCATAGGCTTGGCTTTTTATCGATTACACGATAAATACTACAATTCGTATAAGAAAAATTAGTATATTTCTTTTTATTAATCAATCTTTTAAAAAATGAAAAAGCAACTTTTTTACGGGATAGCTATATCCGTATTTGTAATGTATTCATGTTCCAATGATATGGAAGTAGTAACTCCTTTTGAGGAAGGGAATGTACCCAATCAACAAGAGCCACTTACGAAAGCAGAGATAAACAGTGCTATTGATAAAGCTCTTGAACTCAACGGAAGATTTGACTGGAGCGAAGCTTCTAATCACTTATTGTGGAGTGCGGTAGTAAGAGGTGAAAACATTCTCACTGTAGGGTATGGCAATTCTGAAAATGCATTTCAACGACAGGATAGTCCCGGCCAGGATAAAATAAAATCAGATTTACTGGCAACCATTTCGGAAGCTGAAAATTGGTCTGAAAACAATAAAAAAAACCAGGTATTCTTTGAAGATGAGACACTCACACTGCTTGATGTAAATGTTACCAGCCTGGAGACTATTGAGCGTTTAAGAGAGAGCGAAGGAGTACGGTACCTGGAACCTGCGGGATATCGCTATTTTCAAAACGAGCAGGCAAAAGGGGGTGGTTCGGGTTGTGGAACGGAAGCTGAAGCACTTAACAGTAATGATTATCGTACCATAACTCCAAATGCCAAAGTGCCGTGGTCTTTTGACATTCATAACATTCCTCAGGCCTGGTCATACGCTACAGGAAGCGGGATTACCATAGGAATAGTAGATACAGGCATAACCCCTTCCAATTCGTTGTTAGGCAATGCTTTTAATGATGGGTTTTCATCGGGACGTTTTGTTCAAAAGTACGGTACTTTTGTAGATTCTGTCTGGCCGTGGTCTTCTCAAACGGATGGACCTAACGATCAATGTGGTCATGGAACGAGCATGATCTCGGTAGCAGTAGCCCCTCGTAATGATAATGGTAAACCTGTGGGTGTAGCTTACAATGCTAATCTGGTTTCTTACCGGGCCGCGTCTAACGTGGTACTGGATGGGTATCATGAACAAAGAGGCGTAGCCAGTGCTTTTACCTCACTTGCCAACCGAAGTGATGTAAAAATCATCTCAATGTCTATGGGGCATATTTTTTCTGTAGGGAGAATAGCAGATGCTATTCGATATGCGCATAGCAGAGGAAAGCTTATTTTTTGTGCCGGAGGTACTTCTACAAGTTTCACCAATTTTGTGGGAGTTATTTTTCCGGCATCTATGAATGAAACGGTAGCTGTAACGGGAATAGAGGAGGGGCGATACCGCGAGTGTGATACCTGTCATAAAGGGAGCAAAATAGACTTTACTGTGAGCATGGAACGCGATAATAATAATCATATCCCCATTCTTGGATTTGGTGAAAACCAGACAGATTATGTAGGCGGCTCATCGGTAGCCACAGCAACTACCGCAGGAATTGCGGCTTTGGTCTGGTCCCGAAATCCCTCATGGAACCGCACCCAGGTTCTTAATAAGCTTATTCAGTCGGCCGAGTTTTACCCAAATCGTAACGGTGATTTTGGCTGGGGGAACATAGATGCCCTCAAAGCAGTAAGATAAACAAGATTTTAAGTAAAGAAAAGGCCGGTATATATTGAATACCGGCCTTTATTCATTATAGTACTCTGCATAAACTGAGACCATCGCGTATAGGTAGTAAGACGGTTTCTACTCTGGGGTCTTCTATCAGTTTTTTGTTATAGGCAATCAATGCTTTTGTACTTTTATCATTGGGTTTGACTTTCTCAATAACTTTGCCGCTCCACAATACATTATCAGAAAGTATAATACCACCCGTATTCATTTTCTCGATGACAAGATCGAAGTAATTAGCATAATTTTCTTTATCGGCATCAATAAATACAATATCAAACTTCAGGTTGAGTGAAGGTATGATATCCAGTGCATTTCCCACATGTTGTATAATTTGTTTTCCAAATGCGCTGCGATCAAAATAACTGCGTTGCAAATCGTGCAATTCTTCATTAATATCCAGCGTGTGTAATTTCCCGGTAGGAAGTAATCCTTCTGCAAGGCATATGGCCGAATAACCGGTATAGGTGCCAATTTCAAGAATACATTCCGGGCGGATCAATTTTGATAACATACTGAGAACTCTTCCCTGAAGATGACCACTTAGCATACGCGGTTGTAAAACTTTGAGATGAGTTTCACGAGATAACTCTCTGAGCAGTTCAGGTTCTGATTGGGAATGTTGAGCTACATAATTTTCGAGATCTTCAGATAAAAAGTGCATAGCATAAGTTTTTTACAAAAATAGTTAAAATTGAATGCTTATTTTTGAGCAAAACTGAAAAAGAATGCAATTTGAAAATGCACTTGCTTTTGCAAGAGGGTTAGATAAAAAAGATGCTTTAAGAGCGTATCGAAAAGAATTTATCTTTCCCGAGGTAAACCAAAAAGAAGTGATTTATTTCACCGGAAACTCTCTGGGATTACAACCCAAGCGTACAGCGGGGTTTGTTAATGATGTTATGCGAGACTGGGCCTCACTGGCAGTTGAAGGACATTTTTATGCAGAGAAACCCTGGTGGGATTACCATGAAAGGCTGGCAAAACCCCTTGCCTCGGTAGTGGGGGCATTACCTAATGAAATCACAGTAATGAATACCTTAACAGTGAATTTGCATTTGTTAATGGTATCATTCTATCGTCCTGAGGGAACACGTTTTAAAATACTGTGTGAAGAAAAAGCGTTTCCGTCAGATCAGTATATGTTGGCCAGTCAGGTTCGGTTTCACGGTTTAGATCCCAAAGAAGCCATTGTAGAGGTAAAAAAAAGAGAGGGAGAGCACTTTTGGCGTACAGAAGATATTCTTACCAAAATAGAAGAGTTGGGTGATACTTTAGCCTTGGTATTAATTGGAGGCGTAAACTATTACAATGGTCAGGTTTTTGACATGAAAACCATTACCCGTGCGGGGCAACAGCAGGGAGCAAAAGTAGGTTGGGACCTGGCACATGCGGCAGGGAATGTACATTTGCAATTGCATGACTGGAATGTTGACTTTGCATCATGGTGCAGTTATAAGTATATGAATAGTGGCCCGGGCAATGCTTCCGGGGTGTTTATTCATGAAAGATATCACGGACTAAAGGAGATACCCCGGTTTGAGGGCTGGTGGGGGCACAATAAAGAGCGGAGGTTTCTTATGGAACCGGAATTTGACCCTATGCCGGGTGCAGAAGCTTGGCAATTGAGTAATGCTCCTATTTTAGCAATAGCTCCTTATCTGGCATCACTGGAACTTTTTGAAGAAGTGGGAATGGAGGCGCTCATTGAAAAAAGTAAACTGCTTACCGCATATCTGGAGTATATACTTCGGGAAACAGCTAAAGAAGCAGAAGCTCATTTTGAGATCATTACTCCAGAGGAAAGAGGGTGTCAGCTTTCGGTTTTTCTTCATGGTCACGGCCGTTCCGTTTTTGATTATCTCATGAAACAAGGAGTTGTTACCGATTGGCGTGAACCGAATGTCATACGCCTGGCACCGGCACCTTTTTATTGCTCATTTGAGGATATGTACCGGTTTGGAGAGATATTGAAACAGGCGCTCCGATCTTAAACAGGGAGTTGTTTTAAAAATCAGTTTTCGGAAAGGTATTTATGAACCAGGCTTATAGCCATGGCTCCTTCCCCTACGGCTGAAGCTATACGGTTCATGGCACCACTGCGAACATCTCCGGCAGCAAAGATACCGGGCATGCTGGTCTCCAGTAAATAAGGCTCCTGGGGTTTTTTCCAGGTTTTGGCTCCTTCATTGTGTTCCTTAATACCTCTACCGGTTACCAGAAATCCTTTATTGTCTTTTAATAAAAGGTTTCCTGTCCATTGTGTGTAGGGTCTGGCACCTATAAAAATAAACATGGCCGTAGCATTTTCGGTACTGTTTTCACCGGTTACTCGATCTTTAATTACTACCTTTTCAAGATGTGATTCACCTATAGTTTCTATGATTTCACTATTAGGGCGTAAAACAATATTGTCAATGGCATCTATCTGATCAATAAGATATTGAGACATACTGTTAGACAGGTCTTTACGACGTATTACGATGGATACTTTTCTGGCAAATTTGCTAAGATAAACGGCTCCCTGACCCGCACTGTTACCGCCTCCTACTATAAAAACATCTTTACCCTGACAAATATGAGCCTCTGTCGTAGCAGCTCCGTAATAAATACCTGCGCCGGTTAAGGTTTCCATACTCTTGTTTTCCAGTTTTCTATAATCTACTCCCGTAGCAATGACAACTGTTTTGGTTTTTATGGTACTCCCATCTGAGATGTGAAGTATTTTATACCCTTCTAAAGAGTCTATTCCGGATACTTCTACGGGCGACAGAAATTCTATACCGAAACGTGTAGCCTGGGTAATAGCTCTTCGGGTAAGATCCTGACCGCTGAGCCCGTTGGGAAACCCTAAATAGTTTTCAATACGGGAACTGGTGCCCGCTTGTCCTCCGGGTGCTTTTCTGTCGATAAGAAGCGTTTTCAACCCCTCAGAACCTCCATATACGGCAGCAGCAAGACCGGCAGGTCCCGCCCCTACAATGACTACGTCATATAATGATTCGAGGGCTTTCACTTTAAGGCCTATTTTCTCTGCCAGTTGTACCAAAGTAGGGTCTTTAAGAAAGGAACCATCATCAAAAAAAACAGCCGGTAATTCTTTTGTAGTAATTTCATTTTGTTGTGTAAGCTCCTGAGCAGTGGTATTATTGGTAATATCCAGATACTGATAGGGAAAGAGATTACCTGATAGAAAGTCTTTAAGGATGTGGGTTTTTGGTGAAAATGGATAGCCTATTATTCGCAATCCGTGAAACTCGGGTATAAATGAGGCCAGCCACGCTTCCAGCAAATCATCTATTACGGGATACAATTTTTCTTCGGGCGGATTCCAGGGTTTGAGTAAATAATAATCAAGTTGTACCTCATTTATGGCTTTGATGGCTGCATTGGTGTCAGAATAAGCGGTTAACAATACTCTTTTGGAAGCAGGAAAAGTTTTGAAGGCCTGTTCGAGAAAATCAACACCGGTAATTTCTGGCATACGTTGATCTGAAATAAAGAGGGCTACGTCTTCTCCCCGGTTTTTAAGGCTGGTGAGTGCCTCGAGTGCTTCTTTACCCGAGTCGGTATATATAATACGATAATCGTTTCGATAGCGGGATCGTAAATCGGCCACTAAGGCCCTAAGCACCTGGATATCGTCATCAATAACAAAAATAACGGGTTTTTTCATAGTGTTTTTCTAAATAGGAAAGCATAACTCAACTACCGTTTGACCGGGAGCCGATTGTACTTTTATTTCTCCTTTATGATGTTGCATAATTTTCATTACGGTACTCAGGCCCAGTCCGGTGCCCTTTCCTACTTCTTTGGTGGTGTAAAAAGGCTCAAAAATATGGTTTTTAACATCTTCAGGTATTCCTGTTCCGTTGTCTGTTATATGAATCATCACAAAATTATTGGTCTTTTTGGTGGCAATATCCAGTTGTCCGCCCTTGTGCGGTAAAGCATCTATAGCGTTATCTATAATATTGGTCCATACTTGGTTTAGCTCTCCGGGAAGTCCGTGTACTGTAGTTACATTTTCATCAAGATCAAGGAGAACCTTATGTCCGGCTTTCTCGAGTTTATGGTTCATAATGGTAAGTGTATTGCGAATACCCTCATGAACACTCACCGGTTGAAAATCAGGGTTGCGATCCATATAGGAATACGATTTTACTGATTTTATAAGGTTTTCTATTCTTTGCGAAGCCTCACTTATCTCAGAAACCGTTTTTTGGGTGGTCATGTTTTGAACGATCCAGCGTAATATGGGATAAAAATCTTCATTGCGAAGTTTGTCTTTGATGTCCAATAAATCATCTACAGAAAAGTTATACTCTACCAGCAGGTTAATGAGGTCATCCGGGTCACCCACCTCGCAATTTTCAAACCAATCCATAAAAGCATCTTCCCGCTCAGCACGTTCCACGAGGGAAAGATATACATAGGGTTGATTTATTTTTCGGAACATAAGTTCATTGATCGCATCAATAGTGGCATCATCAGCCCTTATTTTTATCACGGCTTTGAAACCTTCGGGAAGCAATGACAGGTGCTGATGTAACAAAGCCGCACTTCGCACCATGGCAGAAGCCGGATTATTTAGCTCATGTGCCAGACCGGCGGCAATTTTCCCTAAAGCAATCAGTTTTTCGTTTTGTACCTGTACCTGTGTAAAACTGCGGATTCGATTGTTCATTTCATGAACAAAAGTTTCTGTAAGTTCATAATGATCGGTGATCATTTCCTTAAACCTGCTTTTGTGTAGTGAAGCCACCTGAGACGGTATATTGGCTCTTCCAAAGCCGGAAGCATTTTTTAATCGTGAGAAAGGAAGCAACCCTGAGATATCCCCCTTTTGTAAAAGACCTATTGCTTTTTTAGAGCCTTCTTCCTGTGAATAGATCTCAAATTCTCCCGAAACTATAAGATGGAGGTTTTCTACCGGGTCTCCTTTTTTGAAAAGAAAATCTCCTTTTTCAAAATTGTGAACCTCCATATGATCTGCCAGCCACTGCAGAGACGTTCCCTTTAGATTTTGCAATTGATTAAATTTTGTGAAGGTGCTAATGGGAAGCCTGTTTGTCATTATAAATACGCGTTTTATTGTATATAAAAATAATGATAATAATAGCAAATAGCACGACTACTTTTGTCAAAACTGTTAAATTAGTAACAAACAGAAAATATGGCCCATAACCACAACGGTAAGAATTCTTTCATGCTTATCCTTTCTCATAAAAGGTATGCTTCTCCGGCTATGGTTTTTTTTATCATGAATGTATTGTTTGGTACCTGGGCGCTCTATATACCTGCTATAAAAGATCAACTTCAAATTGATGAAGGAGCCATTGGGCTGGCTGTTTTTTTTATGGCACTGGGAACGCTTACAATGCTTTTTATGGCACCTTACCTTATTAAAAAGTGGGGAGTGGGGCGTGCTACTGCTTTTGGCGGACTGGCGATGATTTTTTGTTTTGCAGGGCCTTTTATGGCACAAACGTATGTGATGTTATGTACGGGGCTTTATCTGGTGGGGGCATCTACCGGATTTACTGATATAGCGATGAATACCCTGGTTACCGAAGTTGAAAAGGAAGACCGCATTCACATAATGTCTGCAAATCACGGCTTTTTTAGTCTGGGAGGTATGATAAGTGCAGGAATAGGTACTTTTTTTCTCCCCTATGTGAATGAGCCCTTAAATCATATACTGGTAGTGATAGGTATCTGTTTGGTTGTACATCTTTTTTTAGTTAAGAATTATTTTTATATACAGTCTGATATTATTGAAAAACCCGGCTTTGACCTGAAACATTTTCGTCCGTTGGTTTTGCTGGGAGTGATAGGGTTTTTGGTAATGGCAAGTGAAGGAGCTATAGTTGACTGGAGTGCTTTATACCTGGAAAAAGTGTCGCTTGCCTCGAAAACTTTTATAGGCTTTGGATATACGGCCTTTTCTTTTATGATGGCACTGGGCCGCTTTTTAGGTGATAAGGTAAGTCAAAAATACGGTTCCCGGAATATTGTACTTATTGGGAGTTTTCTGGGGGGGCTGGGCTTTTTATGTGTGCTTTTAGAATTTACAATATTTGCGGTTTTTGGATTCGGGCTGGTAGGGTTGGGCTTATCAGCCATTGTACCTGAGCTTTTCCGGTTAGGCGGAAAAACCAAAGGTGTAGATAGTGCCAAAGGAATATCTTTTGTTGCCGGTTCTGGTTTTGCAGGTTTTCTTTTGGGCCCGGTTTTTCTTGGTTTTCTGGCACGTACCAGTAGCTTAAAGCTTAGTTTTATTGCTCTTTTTTTGTTTACCGTTATTTCTTTTTTAGCCGGTTTCCGAATAAAAAAGTAAAATTTTTTATTTAGTAAATACCTCTATATCTGTAAAATATAATTTCCAGTTACTCTCATCTTTGTTTCGGTCTGTAGCGATCAAGATTCCGTTATAATTAACGTGGTTTTCCCAAGTGGTAATTAAAGAGGGTTCCGGTGTATTTGCTTTTCTAAACACCCATTCTTTAATAAGATAATCATCTTCAAAATAGAGATCATAAGCATCTCCCGGGGTATATCCTCCTTCTGTGGGATATGTAACCGTGAGCTTTTGCATGGTTTTCCCGCTTATGGGAGCCGTTGTCGTTTCAATATGATCTAATTGAGTACCCTGATCCCACATAAGGTTAAACGGGGCCAGCAGCCAGAATTTATCATTAATAAACCCCCGGTCCACTTTCATCGCAAGGCTGTCTATCGCATTTCTTGAGTAAGAAATGGTATCTCCGGCAAGGATCATAGTAACTTCATTGGCTTTGGTGTTCCACTGCCAATGTCTCTCAAAGTGCGTGGTATCTCTGTCCACATTAAATGTAAACCGGATCTCTTTTACATTTTTCCAGTTTTCAAAACCATGAGCCCTGGCAATCTTTTCAGGTACCGTATAGGGTTTTTCAGGAGCACTTTCTTTTGATCCTTTATCGGTTTTACAGGATGAAAATATTATAATTAGAAGGAAGACGGTGAGAATTCTCATAAATACTTTTTAGTTAAAGGTACAAATAAATAGAATGAACGCAAGTCACTTTTATGAAGAGGTATATATCTTGGTTTTATACCTGTTTTGGGTACAAAAAACGGATAAATTTTTATATTTTAGACCTCTAAAATTTATACGAATATGAGTACAAAAAAAGATAAGATACAAGACCTTATAGATACTAAACTGCTGGAAGAGCGCAAGGTATTTTTGTGGGGAGAGGTAGATGATGATTCTGCAAAACATGTTATTGACCGTTTGTTGTACCTGGACCTTGTTAGCAATGATGAGATCCAGCTTATTATAAACAGTCCCGGAGGGTATGTTACCTCGGGATTTGCTATTTATGATACACTAAAATCCCTTAAGAGCCCGGTTTCTACGGTTTGTACGGGGCTGGCAGCTTCTATGGGGTCTATTTTGTTATCTGCAGGTGAAAAAGGCCGTAGGTTTGTGTATCCTCATGGAAAAGTAATGATCCACCAGCCTAGTGGAGGGGCTCAGGGCCAGGCCTCCAATATTGAAATACAGGCTCGGGAAATTATAAAAACCAGGGAAATAGGAGCTAAAATACTTGCCGAAAATTGTGGACAAACGGTAGAAAAGGTTATGAAAGACTTCAATCGGGATTACTGGATGGATGCCGAAGAATCAGTAACGTATGGTATTGTAGATGGTATTATGGGTGCTTAAGGATTTTGTGAAAATATATTTGAAAACGGCTTTCTGAATGAAAGCTGTTTTTTTGTTAGGTTTGTTTAAAAGAAGAGTTTTGTTAAATTAGGTTTTAGGATGTTTTCTCTATTTTTTTATAAGGAATAACAGCACTACTTCCCGCATGCGCTACAGACTTTCGGGTTGCAATGGTTATTCCCCGGAAGTGGTTGCAGGAATACCTCCTGGTTTGTAAACATAATTAGTGATATCCTAAGGCAGATTGGTAGTACTCATAGCTTGTTAATTTATGATTTATCTAAAAATAAAGAAAAATATTACAAAAAAATAGCGTACAAATACCTGAAATTCCTTAGATTTTAAATTATTTATGAAATATACCTCATAGGAAGAGTAAATATTGGAAGAATTAACGTTGTTTTTCCATTCGTACTTTAAAGCTTACTTCTACCTCATTACCTGCCTTTACTACACCCAATAAGGCTTTTGGCGGTTTTATACCATAGTCTGTCATTTTAAGTGGTTTTTCCCCTGATAGCCATATGCCGTTAGTATCTGTCTCTATCTGCAGAGATAGTGAAACCGGCTTTTTAACACCCGCTGTGGTAAGATAACCATTGCATTCTAGGGTATAGTGGTTATCGCCGTTCTTTGATACAGATGTGACTTCCTGTAACTGAAAGTTTATAGTAGGGAACAAAGAAGATTGTAATGCCCTGTACATACTTTTTTCCATGCCTTTTTTACCACTTTTTAAACCGTTACTTACTACCGTAACCTGTAAATCTTTAAGAGTGGTAACATCTGAAAGGTCTTTAAAAGTGGTTACAACAGTATAATGGGTTGCATTCACCGTCCAGTCGTGAAGGGTAGAAGTGCCGGAGACTTTTAAGACGGATACATCACGGTTGAGGTATAATTCCTGTGCCTGAACCGAGGCAACACAGCTTATAATGAAAAAGAATAGGATTAGCGTAATGCGTACCATTTGCTCAGGTATTTAAATAATTAGAACCAAAACATACATTGATGCTACCCGGGCACCCTGAGTTTTCACATAAAAGATACTTAATTCTAAGCAATTATTTCATTGTGGTGATAACTAATCTTTAAAAAACCCCGAAAAGATCTATGGTAGAAACATAAAACCCGGCCAAAAGAACCATGCTTAAAACCAATATGTGAAAGAAATACCGCCCTTGTGTAATTTCATAGGTTTTAAAACCAAAAGCAAAGGTACCTATTAAGAGCATTGCGTATTTAACGGTAGAATCATAAAAATACCATCGTGTCAGTTTTAATTCGGGCATAATATCTACAGAAGCAGTAAAAGTTTGAATTTCCTGCCTTAAAAAGATAAAAACGAAAGAAAATTTAACGAGTTCTGCGATCATGAACACAATTACAGATGTTTTAATACCTTCCAGAAGTACGGGCGTACTTATTTTTAGATCAAAGACCTGAATAACAAAGTAACATATTCCGGTTATAAGGAGCAAAACAATCATTGAGACGATAGAGCTAACTATCAGACTTACATACCCGGAGACCTTAGCCGTTTCAATAATCTCTGGATTCAAAATACCAGTTACATAATATACCTTAACGGCTCCTATAGCGAGAGAAAGTATAAAATAAATAAATAGTAACTGTATAAATTCGGCAATTTTCTTTTCAGCAGTTTTTCTCATAGTTATAATACTTCAATAATAGCGGCCAATAATAATAAGCAGGTAGGAATAAGCAGTTTTTGGAATTTTGGAAGCATTTTAAGGTTAATTTTCTTCTTCAGTATAATATCTTTTATGAAATAAAAGCCTTTGAAGCCTGTATTGGCAAATAATATAAAAGCAAAAAACTCCAGTGGGATATGTTTTGAATAATACAAAAGTGTATCAAAACTAAGCACTTCAAAACCAATATGATATACAATAGCAAGAATATAACCATTCCAGAATAATACCAGTGTGGTGAGTAGGCCACCTGTAAAAAATCCCAATAGCGAAAGCATAAGGCCCACGAACAGATTATTAAGAAAAATATCAAGAAGATCAATCCCGGTTTTTATACTCTTTACGTCATCATAATCAATTCGGTACTCCTGGGAAGTAGGCGTGTCTGGTATTTCAGAGTTAAAGACAAAGTAAAATACCATCCCGAAAATAATGATCAGCAAAGCGAGTATATTACTTTTCATTCTGTCTTTTTATAGAATGTATTCTTTTAGTGAGTGTAGGATGCGTAATACCTCCTTTAGACACTTCTCCATTTGATAATCTATCCAGAGTATGCAAAGCGTTGATCATACGCTTTACGCCATTACGCTTTGCAGCATATAGATCTGCCTGGTATTCAAAATAATACTGAATTTTTCCAGGGAAATACCAAAACAAAAGCCCAACAATAACACCTGAAATAATAACTACGACTGGCTCCGGAATACCCATTTGTTCAAATAAAATTGCCTTTTGTTGCGTGAAAAAAAATAAAAACGAAAAGGTAGCAAGCACTACATTTAGAAAGTATAGTTTAAAGAGGTGATTACCTTTTAGATGTCCTACTTCATGTAACAAAATACTTTGTACTTCTTCTTCCGGCATGTTATTTACGAGATTTTCACCAACGAGAATAGTCTTTGAAAAGGGTAACACTCCGGTTGCGTATGCATTTATAACATTTCCTTTAATAATACGAACATTATACGGGCACTTAAAGTTTTTTAAGAACTGTGTAAGTTTTTCATCTTTACGATACTTACTTCCCGAAAATAAATACTTAAGCGGCGTTATGATATAATTATATGAAGGGATCAAAGCGACAAAGAATATAGCGATCAAAATTTGCATACCTGATGATGCCATAAAATCTTTTATAAGCCATAAAGCACATGCAAAAATTATGGAAAAAAAGAAAACTTCTGCAATAACAACTACTGGCTTTAAAGTGAGGTGTTCTGTAATAGGCTCTTTGTAGTGCAGGGCCACTATAGAAACCAGAACAATTCGAACTAACATGAAAGTCATGTAAAGTACAAAACCGGCAAGTATATACGCAAGCATACTATTACTATTAAAAAGTACCCCTTTGCCGCCGGCAAAGAGGTACAGTTCTCAAAATTTACAGAGCACCAAGTCCGGCACCTATAGCAACTCCAACAGGACCACCTACAAAGGCACCAATTTTTCCACCCATTTTGGCTCCGGCCCATGCTGCACCACCGGCTCCTAAAGTAGCTCCGGCTGCCTGTCCGGCTGCCTGTCCGGCTTCGGTATCAGAATCGATCATTTCTACAACGGCCCATCCGGCTTTGGCAGAAGCATTGTTTTGAAAACTTCCCATACATAATAAAAATCCGGCACTTAAAATTAATCCGAATATTGCTTGTCTCTTTTTCATAATAATAAAATTTTTTAGATTGAACTTTTTTCCTACTCTTTCGATTTTCGGTTTCTCGTCTGCACATTTTTTGGGTCATTTAGCAGCTTTCACATATTTTGACACTAGGGAGGCCAACCCATACCTATAGCCCGGATATAAGAATATATTTGTAATTGTAATTTATGAACTTCACTAATTAGCGAATACTCAACTCTTCTAGTGGGAAAGATATGTAATAAAATGTAAATTTGGAATTTGGAAATACGAAATTATTTTGCGTATCAGATAAGAAATTAATGTATTTTTTGCAAAAAAATAAGGTTTTTTAACATTAATGATGTTAATTGCTTATGATGATTATAAAAAAGAGTTTTGGAATGACATGAGTTGAAAGAGCAACGAAGGAACATCATAGCTTATGTTTTGTAAGATCAACTTACAGGGATGTTACTGTTTCTTGAGTAAGGGTTCTCTTAAAGGATCGGGGTATCGGCGTATATGTTCTCTTTCACTCTCTCTTTTGTCAATAGCTTCTCTGTCTGAGTCTGAGTTCGGGAAAAATTCATGAAATCTATCGAATACAGCTTCTAATTCTTCATCATTAGGTTGTATTCTTCGCAAGATAATACCCAGTTGTTGAGGGTCGTCTTTTAAAAGACTACTCAGTTTTTCTTTACTGGACATATACTCCATAGTCATTGAGACAACTTCTGTGCTTCCCAAAGCTTCATAAATTTTAGAGGTATATTTGCCGGTTACCGGATAAGCTCCTGCCATTCGCCCTTCTTCTTCCATGCCTTTATCATTTTCTTCTGCGGTTACGGTATTCCCGGCTTCATGGGCTCTTCGTCTTCTAAACATGGCTGCATCTTCCCATAGTTTAGGATAATTATTTTCAATATAGTGCCCAATTTCATGAACAATAAGATGTATGCCATCACCATTAGCTATTTTTATACCATCATCTGCCTGGTAAGCCCGTTGGTGCGGTTCCATCATTATTGTAACCTTTGGTGGCCGCATTTTTACCAGTAAAACCGGATCTACTATTTGATGGATAATAGCATTGGCAGCCACTAATCTGGCCGTCATTATTGATTTTACCTTTTTTTCTTCCTCTTTGCGTTTTAGGGATTCTTCATGATCGTCCATAGGGGCATACCCGCCTAGATCATCATGATAATTGACAGTAATATTACTGGATGCAACAAGATTTTCCCATGCTGTAGCCACCGTAAGCCCTTCTGAATTCTCTTCAATTTCCTTAGTGCCTTGTGAAAAAAGAGAAAAAGAACTACTCTTACCGGGTAATAACCGGAGTAGAAACTTTATAAAACTGGTATTGGCTAATGCGGTGCTAAGCTGTTTTTTGTTTTCACTTGAGGGTGTAGCTGAAATTTTTTTGTCAGCAGGACCTGCTACATAAGCCAGGTTTTCTTGTGTACGATAGGCTTCTCTTTCCTCACTTTGGGTGGGTACGGCTTCTCCGGGTCTAATGAATTGAACTGTTTTTTGAACAGAGCCTTCCTTTTTTAATTTTGGTTGAACCGGATATGGGTTTTCATTAACACTATTTTTTATTTCCGAAGCAGGTTGTGAATCACCAGCTACTTTTTGTAAATGTCTTATACGTTGTACAGGGGTACTATTACCGGCAATGTTTTCTAAAGCAGCTATTTTTTTTGTTTCGTGCCGGTTATCCTGAAAACGAAATACAAGAGAATTATCATACTGCTTTCCTGTTTGTTTTGTATTATCAGAAACAGGGCTTGTATTTTTTTTATTTGCTAAATGAAGTTTCATTAAGGTAATAACAGTCAATATGCGTATAATACATCGGTATTACATCTGTTTAAAGGTAAGAAAAAAATTGTTAAAAAAGTATGCTTCGGATACCTGTTCGTATATTTTAAATTTGGTGTAATAGATCCCGCTCATTTGTAGTAAATGAGATTGTGTTTAAAAAGTATTGCAGAAACCGGTTAAGACGGGTTTTTAACTTCAATGGTTATAAAACCTACTAAAGTGCCGTTGGCATCCTTTTTCAGGTTCACCAGAAAATGCTGGTCACTGTTGCTTATAAAGTTACGCCCCATTATTCCCGAATACTGTTTGAAATGAATATCATACCCTTCGGGAGAAGCACCAAAAACGGTAGTATGAATATGCCGGTTGTTCGCAGAACTTCCGTAATCACCTGGTAAAATAGTACTTATAAAAATACGTCCGTTCGTATTTGTTCTGGATGTCCCGTTTAAGCGTGCGGTAGATTCGTCTGTGGGATCTGTAGGTTCATAATTCCCAACAGATGAGGTGTGATAAAATTTTACTAATTGATAGGGGAGGATCTCTCTGGTCTCGGCATTTGTGAACGTAAGGCATAAGTTCAGCGGGTCTCCGGGTTCATTTATATCGGCAATGATAAGATTACTTGTAATAGGCAAAGAACGGAATTCTTGCAATAATCTTTCTTCATTTTGGGAGAGTGGCGCCATGGTACGGTTTACAGTGCAACTCACCAAACAAAATACAAGGAAAACTAAAAAATACTTTGCCATATTTTAAAGTTACTAAAAAAAGGTCATTCATGAGAATGGCCTTCGAGTCCCTTTTCTTTAAAATATTGTTTTGCTTTTTCGATGCGTACGGGATTCACCCTGAATGCGTAATTAAGGAATTTTTTCCTGGTAACTGTTGTTGGGATCTCTTTGCCGGTATGCTTTGTGACTTTTTGTTTTAATTGTGTGAAGAAAGTGTTGACTTCAGTATTTGTATTTGATTCCAAACTCAGGAATTCAAACATTCTCCACGGGTGGGTAATGCCTAAAGATCTGGCAAAACTCTCGGTTTCTTTTTCGTTCATCCAGAGGTGATAAGACAGGGCTTCCCAGCTATATGTGATTCTGCCAACTACTTTTCTTTCTTTTTTCCAGTCACCAAAGTTTAACATGGCAATAACAGATAAAGAATCTTTATACGTCCTGATCCTGTCTGGTATAAACTTATATTTCTTAACGCCTTCTTGAAAAGTCAGGGAATCAATAGTAATTTGGTGATCGCGATCCAGGTATTTATAGCTATAAGTTAAAAAATCGATTTCTTCTTCTTTTTCCTGTGCAAATGAAACTAAGCAAATACATATCGCAAGTAAAGTGATCTTCATATTCTACTGTTTTAACATTATTATCTGCACTCACCGTGCCATGTAAGCCCGCATGATGAGTCATAAAACGCATCTTCTGCATGTGTAATAAGGCGACAATCTGTAACTGCATAAGCTACACAGGGTAAACGCCACCCTTTTTCTATATCACTTTGTGATAAAATAGTTGTTGTTTCATGATTAACACCGCCATCTGTTAAAAAGGCAATGCATGTAGTGCTGGAACCTGCCCGCTCATTGTAAGGTAATTGCAAACCGTATTCTTCTGCTGTATCTAAAATGGAAGTGGTTTCCCAAATAAACTGCCTTATTTTAGTTTCTATACCTGTTTGTCTGTTTAATAAATAGATGTTGTATGCGAGATCTCTGTCTTGTAAAGATGATTTATTGTGTGGAGATACAATTGTCTTGTTCTGTTTTTCAATCATACGCTCTTTAAGAAAGCTGTGATAATTTTCTACAGTCTCAAACTGCTGCAAAATATATTCTTTTGAAGCTTCTGTATAGGGTTTAGGAAAATTATACTTTTGCTGAATATCTTCAAAGGTTAATGAGGTGGTTTCTGCCTGAATTTCTGTATCATTATTACATGAAGCAAGAAATAGTATGATTGTAAATAGAAAGATATTTATATTTTTCATGATATATTGATTTAGGTTGTTTGTAAAAATACATATAAAGTTTTTTCTTTCAAAAAAGCAATGTCAAAATCTTAAAAAATTAATTGTTTTCAAACACTGCAACAGCTCTTACGGGAGATCCTGTACCACCTCATATTTTTAAAGGGAGGGCAATAAAGCTAAAGTACCCTTTCTCTTATAAAAGATCAAGGTTTGTCGTGTTTTCATAATGCATGAGTTCCACTTTTCTGTATATGGGATGTACTTCCATATATACTTTGGTAAGGCTGTTAAATACAGGCATGCCGTCATATTTGCCGGCTCAGGTTTATGATCTTTTTTTATGGATAACAAGTTTTTCGAAAAGGAATTTTCCTGCAAAACACAAATTTAAATAATAAAAAAGGCTTTCCTGAAAAAAGAAAGCCTTTACCATGATTAAAAACTAAATTCCCTTTATTCAACCAATAAGGTGTATTGAGGGGTAGGGTTCAAAGGGCAGAAATAAACATATTCTCCCTTTTTTAAGAGTACCTCTTTAGAGGTTGCGGTCTCTCCATTAGCAATGGTTTTTTGTAAATACGCATTTTTGATATGATATTTTTGGTCAGTTTTACCTTTGGGAGCCAGAACAAAACCAACCTTGCGATCTACACCCTCGTTGGTAACTTCAAAAACGTAATTGCCGGGTGCAAGCCGTACTTCTTTCTGGGTAAATTCGCCTTCGGTTTGTTTTAGAGACACTTTTTCCTGTGCAGACAGGGAAGCCACAAAGGCAAAAATAATTACAATAGAGCTAAAAAACTTTTTCATGACAGATTATTATTAGTAAAGATTTATATTAAACATTTGAGGTTTCGAGCGAGGGGGCCAAAGGAAAATCAATGGCTACTTTGGTAGCCTTATGAAGGTAGTTGGTAATGGTTTTGTCACCTACAAGAACAATGGTATCTATAAAATGTTCTTTGGTATAACCTGCATTAAAAAATGCATTTAGAATATTCTCGTCCAGATTTCCTCTGTTCTTGGTCAGGTTTTTAGCAAGGGCTGCCAGTGCGTCTAACTTCTCATCAAAAGGGGCTGTCCCAGATCGTAATTCGAGTACTTGCTCTTCGGTAAAGCCATTTACTTTGGCAATAGCCGTGTGGGCAGATAAACAATAGGTACATTCGTTTACCTGGCTTACCACAAGGTTTACCACTTCTTTTTCCTTATTGTTCAATGAAGTTTTTGCTCCCTGAAGATCCAAATACGTTTTAAGAGCATTTTCTGAATACGCATAGGTAGCATAGATATTAGGTACGAAACCTAATTTGCTTTGCAGGTTATCAAAAATTGCCTGATTTTGAGCACTTACGTTTTCTCTGGTTAATATTTCAAAATGATTCATCAGATAATATTTTTATGTTATTAATAGTTTACTGTTCAATCTCCTTATTAGGTTTGTATCTATTGAACGGTACAAAGTTGCGATGAATCAGAAGGGTAATAAAGGGTATTTTTTCCCGATAGTTTGTCAATTTTTCCCGTGTTGCCATATTTCACGAAAAAAAAGCTCATGACATTTAAAACTATATGTACAACAGAATTTTAGAGGGCACTTATGCTCATACCTCCATCGGCAATAAGATTTTGACCGGTTATGTAAGAGGCCTTGTCCATAGAAAGAAAAGCAACCACAGCGGCTATTTCTTCGGGTTGTGCTACTCTTTGCATAGGAGTTCGTTTAATGATATAATCCAAACGTTCTTTCTGTTCAAATACAGGTTGGGTCAACGGGGTTTGTGTGTACCATGGTGAAACGGCATTTACCCGAATACCATCTGAGGCCCATTCTGTAGCCAGGCTTCGTGTTTGTTGTAATATACCGGCTTTTGCCATAGCATACGGAGCGCCTGACCGAACATCCTGAATACCTGCAGAAGAAGCAATATTGATAATAGATGCTGCCTGTGCCTTTTTGAGTAGCGGATAAAACATACGGCTTAGTTCAAAAGGGGCTAAGAGGTTTACGGCTATAATTTTCTGGTATTCGTCCTCAGTATATTCAAGAGCCTTTTTACGTATGTTTATACCGGCATTATTTACAAGGATATCGAGTGTTTTGAAATGGGAGCTAACAAATTGCAGAATGCGTTCCCGGTCTTTGGTTGAAGATACATCTGCTGCTATTCCATAGATGGTTTTTCCTTTTTTCTGCCATTTTTTTTCTAAAGCAGTAACTGCATTTTTATTACGGGCTACAAATAGTACAAATGCTTCTAATGCCAAAAGCTCTTCAACGACCGCACAACCAATGCCCTTAGTGCCTCCCGTAACCAAAGCCTTTTTACCTTTAAGGTGCCACATATTATTTGATTATAAGTCACTAAAGGTATTAAAAAGCTTTTGTATTCTAATAACAGGTTTTAACGGCTAAATGCTATTAAGGGAATTTGTTCTTTATAGTGCCAAAGCACAATGGCAGAAAGTATAAAAGTTACCAATGCCATTAGAAAGAGGGCGCCGCCGTCATTATTAACTTCTATACCCAGTAGAGTTAGGTGCATAATAATAGCACCCCCAATAGTCGCCAAGGTCATAAGAGCTCCTATCCATATAGTACGGGGTAACAGCAGTAAAATTGCAGCAATAAGTTCTACTATTCCCGTGGCGATTCGTCCGTAGGGCTCTATTCCTGTTTTAGTAAAAATATATACACTATCCGGATGAGCCGAAAATTTAAACCGCAGGGTTTGTAATAGAATAACCGCTATGAGCATGCGCAAAAGCAGAGGGGTTAATGTTTTAAGGGTTTTTATTTTTAACATGTTCTTGGTTAGGTATTAAGGGTTCAGACTTTGATAGATATATGCTTCCGGTTGAATTTGTTTTTTAAAGGCGAGGGGAGAACATCCGGTGTGTTTTTTGAAAAGTCGGCTAAAATGAGAGGCATCTTCAAAGCCCAACTCATACGCGATCTCTTTTCCTGTTTTTTGAGAATATACCAGAAGACGTTTTGCTTCGACTATGATACGGTTATGGATAATCTGCAGCGGACTTTTTCCATATTCTGAAAAGGTATTTGCGAGTGTTTTAGGCGACTTATTCATGGCAGATGCATAAAAAGTAACCTGGTGAGCCTCTCTAAAGTGGTTTTCTACCAGCATATTAAAAGTCCTTAACATATTGGAATGCACCTTGTACCTGTCTGAAAAACCATTTTTTTGTTTGAATATGCGGGTAGATTTAATAATAAAACGGGCCATTAACATACGTAACATTTCTGCCTGGATCGTATCAGACGTTTGCATTTCTTCCAGAAACACTTCCTGAAGAAGATTAAAACTACGAGTAGCGGCAGGAGGCAGGTGCATAATGGGAATATGTGTATCACTAAAAAAGAGAAGCCCGGCACAACTCACTTCCTTTTCATGATCCTTAATGCAATAAAACTCACGATTAAACTGATATACTAATACATCGCTTCCTTCAGAATATGTGAAGTATTGTAAAGGATTTAAAGCGACAATATGATCAGGAGGAATCTCATAGGGTACGCTATCTACTACAATACGTATGGAATGATGTGTGGTGCGTATAAACGTATATAAATCCAGTACTTTGGGTATATCATAACCGGTTAGTAATTCTTCATCTGCAATTTTAAGCATAGCATCTGTAGAAAACTCTTTAAAAATATGTACCATGTCACCTTAGTCCGTAAAACATGAAGAACATTACAATTAAAATACCCTCTTTGTTTTTCAAAGAGGGTGAGAAGTGAAAATATATAGGCGCATAAAGCGGAAAATAGAATTGTAAGACTTTTAATATATACGATAAAAAAAGATACTTTGGATTTTGAATGGTTTTTTTAAAAACGATCTGGGTTCTGAATAATATCTTCAGCACGTTTTTTGATCTGCCGGAGAGTGTCTGTATCCATTTTATCAAGCAAACTATACATCATTCGCATGCGATGGTTATTTTTCAGGAATTCTCTTTTTTCATCGAGAAAGTTCCAGTACAAGGAATTAAACGGACAACTGTTCTCACTTATTTTTTCTTTTATATTATAACTGCAGGATGCACAGTAGTTACTCATTTTATTAATATAGCTTCCGCTTGAAACATAGGGCTTGGTAGCTAATAGTCCCCCGTCTGCATATTGGCTCATTCCTCGTGTGTTAGTGATCTCCACCCATTGAATAGCATCTGCATATATACCTAAATACCATTCATCTACTTTGTCTGGATGAACTTGAGCAAGTAAAGCAAAATTGCCGGTAATCATTAATCGCTGAATGTGATGAGCATACGCATGATCCAGACTTTGCGAGATACTTTTTTGAAGACAGTTCATCTGTGTATCGCCGGTCCAGTAAAAATTGGGTAAGGGGTTATGATTGTCAAGTTTATTAAGCTTTTCATAGGCAGGCATCTCTTTCCAGTATATACCTCTTACATATTCTCTCCAGCCTAAAATTTGTCGTACAAAACCTTCTATCTGAGAGACATGAATATGGTCTTTATGCTGCTCGTAGTAATGCACGGTAGTATGAATAACTTCTTTTGGTGTAAGCATCTTGGTATTAAGTGCAAAAGATAACCGGGAATGAAAGAGAAATTTTTCCTGGGTGTGCATAGCGTCCTGATAATCCCCAAAATGCATCAATAAATGCTCACAAAAATAATCAAGGAGGTCAAGGCTTTCTTCACGGTTTACCGGCCACCAGAACTCGTCCTCATCACTGTTTCCAAAAGTGATTACTTCTGCTTTTTGTAATTGATTAATTATAGTAGCGATCTCTCTTTTAAAAGTAAATGAGGTGGGTATTTGCGGGGAGCCTTTCCATTTTTTACGATTACTTTGGTCAAAATTCCATTGTCCGCCTATAGGTGTGTCACCTTGCATAAGTATTGCATGTTTTTTACGCATCATCCTATAAAAGCTCTCCATTAACAGTTGTTTTTTTCCTTTAAAAAAATTGGCGAGTTCTTCCCTGTTAGTATAGAAGTGCTCTGTATCTGCATAAGAGGTTTTTATGGACAGAGTATTTGAAATTACTTTTAATTGCTGGTCCAGACGATATTCATCTGGTAACTGATATTCAAAAACTTCTATATTGTATTTAGAGACCAACTCACTTATTATTGAGGACAGTGTTTTGGAACTTTCCAAATGGTCAATTTCATAATATATAATCTCATGTCCCTGATTTTTTAACCAGTTCTTGAAATGACGCATAGCCATAAAAAATGCTACTATTTTCTGAATGTGGTGTTTTACATACTCAGCTTCCTGTTTCATTTCGGCCATAAAATACACTACATTACTATCGACTTTGGTAAACCAACTATGTTGATAATTTAACTGGTCTCCTAAAATGAGCCTTAGTGTTTTTTTCATGCTTGTTTAATTAAGAAATTAGTTTAAAACAACTTTTCCTGGAGCCATAATCTTTGGAATTTTCCATGCGGGTCATATCTTTCTGCCTGTCTTTTGGTATTGAACTTTCGATCTCTGGGGTCGTTGCCTACCCCGCTTACATACATCCAGTTACCCCAATTGCTATGAACATCATAATCAAGAAGCATACTCTCAAAGTAAGCTGCCCCTTTACGCCAGTCTTCGTGCAGTTCTTTAGCCAGGTAGCTTGCCACGTTCTGCCTTCCACGATTACTCATCCAGCCGGTTTGTGCCAGTTCTTTCATGTTGGCATTTACAAAAGTATCGGCGGTTTTACCCTGTACCCATTTAAGAAAAGTAGGGTGGTGGTCCTTCCACTCATATTTCTTATAAAGTATTCCATGTATTTTGAAAATAGCATTACCGTATTTTAGGGATATATATTTAAAATAGTCTCGCCATATCAGCTCAAAGTATAACCAATAAGTATCCTGGTTTTTTGCGATTTGGGTTTCAAATTTTTTGATTTCGCTATAGACTGTTCTTGCAGAAATACTGCCATTGGCAAGCCAGGGAGAAAGCTTAGAACTGTACTCTGTGCCTAAAAGCCCGTTTCTTGTTTTTTTATAAACCTGTAGTTTTTTCGTTTGCCAGAAATAATGATCTATGCGTTGCCTGGCCTTATGTTCTCCCCCTAAAAAGGGAAATGCCGTACGAGTATCTTTTTCAAAGTCCTTAAGGCTTAAGCTTTCAAGAGTAGGGATGGGGGTATTCTGTTTTAAAAGGTTTTCCAGGGGCATTACCGAAATAGGAGGTATAGGAGGACGTACCTGTGTTTGTTTTTCACATTTTTTTCGAAAAGTCGTAAAAACCTTAGGAATAGCGGTTATGCTTTCATAAGGAATATCATCAGGATGAAAAAGGAATTGATCGTAAGATGCTATCCATTTTACCCGGGGGTTGTTTTCCTGTAAGGACACATCTATACGGGTTTCTTCAAAAGTCCACTCTTTTTGAGAATATACAGCGGTGATATTATACTCTTTTATAAGGGCAGAGATTGTATGTTCGGGGGTGTCATGAGCTACTATGAGTGATATGTTGTGTTTTTTCAGTGAGTTTTGAAGTTCTTTCACGGTTTGGATAAGGAATGCTGCTCTGTACCTCTCGGTCTTTTTAAAGCCGTATATGGTTGTTTGGTAATGTCTTGGGTCAAAACAATACACGGCTAGTACCTTTTTGTGATTACTACAGGCTAAAGCGAGTGATTGCTGATCGCAGATTCGAAGATCATTACGAAACCATACTAAAGCGGTACTTTCTTGTTGTTTTTGCATTTCTTACTACAATAGAGAACTTCTTCCCAGTTTAGTTCCCATTTTTTTCTCCATGTGAACGAACGTTTACAGGTTTTACAAATTCGTGAAGGTAAGTGAGATTTCCTGACCCCCCGCATTAGTAAGTTTTTGTTTCCTGATCTGGTCTTGCGTATGCAAAACGTTGCAGCAGTTGAACTTCCGAATAGGTGTCCAGCCCTGTTATAGCCACCACTTTTGCTTCATCCAACTTAAGAGAGCCTTCTGTGGTGAGCAATTTTTCTTCTATATACAAATGCTCGATCTGACCTATAATAAGACGGGTTTCATTTTCTTTAATTACATATTCATTTACGTATCGACAGCCTATTTTTACCGGACTGTCTTTTACGTAAGGAGCAGGAAATGTATCGAGATATATCTCTTCCAGTTTGGTTTTATTAAATTCTGATACGCCTTCGGGATAACTGGCAGAACTATGATGTGCATCTTCTACCATATGAGAAACGATATGATTTACTGTGAAATAGCCGGTTTCCTTTATGTTTTTATAGGTGTCCCGGGGTACGGTGAGCGGGCGCATCAGAAAACCTAATAATGGCGGATTGCTGCCTATGTGCATCACACTGTTAAATACAGCTACATTGGTGTTTTTTTCGGTTGATGCGGTAGCTATGAGATTGGCCGGTTTGTAGCCTGCACAACTGTTAATAAGATTAAGACGAAATATTCTGTCCATCTGTTTAATTTCTTCCTGAGTATAATGTATATTCATTTGTTTGTTTTGTTTAATAAAAATAATAAAACTTTGAACAATTAGAAAGTTTACTAAAAGATAAAGTTCGTTTAAATTAGTACATTTGTACAGTTTTAGTATCACTGAAACTATTTTATCCTATTCTATGCAAAATTCCAAAAGAATTGCCATTGTGGGCAGTGGTCTGGTAGGTTCACTACTGGGTATTTATCTTGTGAAAAAAGGCCACCGGGTAACGGTGTTCGATCGAAGGCCGGATATTAGAAACATTCAGTTTTCGGGAAGGTCTATTAACCTGGCAGTGTCTTTACGTGGCTGGAAAGCGATGGATGCTATTGGTATTGGCGATACTATTAGAGAAATGGCGATCCCAATGAATAAAAGAGGGATTCATATAGTTGGTAAACCCCTGTATTTTCAGAATTACGGTAAAGAAGGAGAGGCTATTTACTCCATATCAAGAGGAGCACTGAACAAAAAGATGATAGATCTGGCTGAAACAGCGGGTGTAGAGTTTCTTTTTGAATCTAAAGTTTGGGATATTGATCTTCCTACCGCAACCTTATTTACAGGAGATTCAGAAAAATCAGATTGGAAAGCTCAAAAATTTGATCTGGTCTTTGGTGCGGATGGGGCTTTTTCAAGAATACGACATAAAATGCAGCGTCGCAGTCGTTTTGACTACTCTCAGGAATTTCTTGATGCAGGTTATAAAGAGTTAACTATACCGCCAAATGCAGACGGAAGCCACAAACTGGAAAAAAATTCATTACATATTTGGCCTAGAGGGCGGTTTATGCTGGTGGCACTTCCCAATACTGACGGTAGCTTTACCTGTACTCTTTTCATGCCTTTTGAGGGTGAAAATTCTTTTGATGAACTGGATACTGAAGAGAAGGTGAAAGTGTTTTTTGAAAAACACTTTCCAATAGTTACCGATGATATTCCTAATTTGGTAAAAGACTTCTTTAAAAACCCAACAAGTACGCTGGTTACTATTAAGTGTTTTCCATGGACGTACTGGAACAAAGTAGCCTTGATAGGTGACGCTGCTCATGCAATTGTACCGTTTTACGGACATGGTATGAATGCGGGGTTTGAAGATATTACCGTACTACATGAACTTATGGATAGGTATGGAAATGACTGGGAAGCTATTTTTAAGAACTACGAAACGCTTAGAAAACCCAATGCCGATGCTATTGCCGAATTGAGCTACCGAAACTTTATGGAAATGAGCAGTAAGACGGCTGACGAAGATTTCCTGCTGCGAAAGAAAATAGAAAAATGGTTCTCTGAAAAACACCCTGATAAATGGGTGCCTTTATACAGTAGGGTAACTTTTTCAGATCGCCCCTATGCCGAAGCTTTGGAAGAAGGAGACCGTCAGGCCGCCATTATGGATGAGGTAATGAAACTGGAAAATATCTCACAAAACTGGCAAAGTGAAAATGTAGAACAGCTTATAGTGAAACTACTGGAGACCACCGGCCGAAAAAACAAGCTTAAGAGTAACACTTAAGTTATCGTGTTTTTTTAATTAGAGGAGGATTTTTTCTTTTCATCTTGTGGCATACGGTACCTGAGATTGTAAAACAGGAGATACAGTGTGCCTGCGGTTACTGATACATCAGCAAGATTAAAGATCCCCGTTTCAAATATCCAGATATCCACATACAGGAAATCAGTAACCCCCTCTTTAAAAATACGGTCGTACACATTGCCTAAACCGCCTCCGGTAATAAATGCCAGTGCCAGACCAACATTGAGGTTCAATTGTTTTTTAAAAATGAGATATCCCAAAATAAAAAGCAAGATAAAAGCAGGTATTATAAGAAAGAGAAAGCTTTTAATAACAGGAGGGAATGTACTGCCAAACCCCAAAAAAGCACCGGTATTCTCAACGCGTGTTAAGATCACATTTTTTCCAACCAGTTCAATATATTCATTCATTTCAAGCTCCTGTCGCACAACAGCTTTTGATATTTGATCACAAAGCAGATTGACAATTACTACAATCACTAAAAAAAACCGGGATGTTGCCATAGTAAGGTTCATATAAGCTTCACATAATATTTACTTCCGGTTCAATGGCAATTTGAAATTGCTGCTTTACTACTTTCTGTATGTGATTGGCTAATGTAAGTATTTCTTTTCCGGTAGCATTCGCATGATTAACTAACACTAATGCCTGTTTTTCATGTACTCCGGCATCTCCAAAGCGTTTTCCTTTTAAACCGCATTGCTCAATGAGCCATCCGGCAGGTACTTTTATTTTAGAGGTGTTGGCTGTGGGATATCCTGGTATTTTGGGATGTTTTACTTGTAACGCTTCAAAATGAGATTTTTCAATAACAGGGTTCTTGAAGAAACTACCACTGTTTCCTAAAATTTGCGGATCCGGTAATTTACTTTGCCTTATGGCGATAACTGCTTTTGATACGTCGCGTATATCCGGATTCGTAATGCCTAATTCATGTAATTTACTTTCAATTGCCCCATAATTTGTGTTTAAAATATGCTTGTTTTTTGAAAGTTTTACGGTCATGGAAGTAACTACGACCTTGTTTTTTAAAGCATTTTTGAAAATAGAATCTCTATACCCAAACTTACAATCCTCAAGATTGTATTCCTGTTTTTCTCCGGTGTGTATATGTACTGCCTCACAGGAATGAAAAACGTTTTTTAATTCTACCCCATAGGCACCAATGTTCTGAATAGGAGCAGCACCGGTATTTCCCGGGATCAGGGAAAGGTTTTCCAGTCCTCCGTAATCCTGTGCCAGGGTCCATAAAACAAAATCATGCCAGTTTTCACCCGCATACACTTGTACGAGCACGTGATGAGTATTTTCTTTATTAATTTTTTTACCCTTGATGTTAAGATGAATAACCAGCGCATCGAGATCTTTGGTAAGCAAAAGGTTGCTGCCTCCGCCCAATATAAACTTTTTAGGATAACCGGGTAGTTGTAATACCCTGATAAGATCATCTACTGTGTTTACTTCAACAAAATACCGCGCCTTTACATCAATGCCAAAGGTATTATAGGGTTTTAGAGATATTTTTTTTTGTATGTTCAACCTTTCTGCAAATTATAGGCTTTTAAGCCCTCGCTAAGAATCCTTGCAGATGTAACAAGATCTTCTTTTTTAAGAACATATGCAATGCGAACCTGGTTGAGTCCGATGCCGGAAGTTGAATAGAACCCCGCTGCCGGAGCCATCATCACTGTTTCACCATTTAGATGAAAGCTCTCGAGCATCCATTGTGCAAAATCGTCTGCATTTTGAACGGGAAGCTCGGCAATACAGTAAAAAGCACCCTGCGGTTTTGCTACAGTAACTCCTTCAATTTTGCTCAGTTCGTGTATAAGCGTATCTCTGCGTTCTACATACTCTTCAATTACATCATCAAAATAACTTTGTGGGGTTTCCAGTGCAGCTTCGCTGGCTATCTGTGCAAAAGTGGGAGGCGATAATCTTGCCTGTGCAAATTTTAAAGCTGTAGCAATTACTTTTTTATTTCGGGAAACCAAACAGCCAATCCGTGCACCACACATACTATAGCGTTTTGAGACCGAATCAATCATTATTGCGTTTTCTTCCAGACCAGGTTCCTGTAATACCGAATAGTGATCTTTACCATCGTAGGCAAATTCACGATACACTTCATCTGCAATAAGAAAGAGATCGTGTTTTTTTACGATAGCTGCTAACTTATGTATTTCTTCCTTTGAATACAGGTATCCGGTTGGGTTTCCCGGGTTACATATCAAAATGGCTTTGGTACGGGGCGTTATGAGTTTTTCAAATGCTTCTATGGGAGGCAGCGCAAAGTTATCTTGTATTTTTGATATTACTGGAACTACTTTTACGCCTGATGCTGTGGCAAAACCATTGTAGTTGGCATAAAATGGCTCTGGAATAATGATCTCGTCTCCATCGTCTGCAATAGTACCCATAGCAAAGAGCAGCGCTTCAGAACCTCCTGTGGTCACTATAATGTCCTGAGCATTGATTTCTATATTATTTTTGCGGTAATATTGAGCTAGCTTTTCACGATAAGCTTCAGAACCTTCGCTTCGGCTATACTCTAACACGGTAAGAGTATTATTTTTTATGGCGTTTAAAGCAACTTCCGGAGTTTTTATATCAGGTTGCCCAATGTTTAAATGGAATACTTTAACACCTTTTCTCTTGGCTTCCTCAGCATAAGGAACCAATTTTCTTATGGGGGAAGCAGGCATCTTAGTGCCTTTATTGGAAATTGCTGGCATAGAATCTTTTTTTGCTTTGCAAATTTGCGAAATATATTTTAGATTTTTTGAATATGTTTTAGCAGCTTTCGGCGTTAAAAACTGTTAAAATGTATTTGTTAAATAATTTTTTTTGTTATTTTAACATAACTGACCATCCCGAGAATAATTTACTTTTAATACACATTACTTTCATTGAAGGCCCTGCTTACATATTGCCTTGTAGCGCTGCTAATGCCCGTTATAGTGACGGGGCAGTCGGTTTTTAAAATGCCCCAAGGCCAGGTGAAAGAGACCATTCGCTTTAAATTCATCAATAATCTTATTATTATTCCTGTCGAAGTAAATGGTGTTGAATTATCTTTTTTACTGGATTCAGGAGTTAACAAACCTATTCTCTTTAACATCTCTGAGAATGATTCATTGCAAATGCGTAATATTAAAGAAATCTACCTGAGAGGGTTAGGCAGGGGAGAGGCCACCAAAGCTTATATTTCGCGTGGCAATGAATTCAGGGTTAAGAATATTACCAATTCATTACAGGACATTTATGTAATAATGGATCAGGAACTCAATTTTTCGCCAAGGCTGGGATTTCCTGTTCACGGTATTATAGGTTTTGACCTGTTTCGGGATTTTATTGTAGATATAAATTACATTTCCCATAAAATACGATTTTATGAAAGGACAAATTACAAAGAGAAAAAATGTAAAAAATGTCGTGAGTTTGATCTTGAACTTGTAAATAATAAACCTTACATAGTGGGTTCTGTGGCACTTGAAGGGAAAAAAGAAACTCGTGTAAAACTACTTGTAGATTCCGGAAGCAGTGATGCCCTTTGGTTGTTTCCCAATGAAACAAAAAGTATAGAGATCCCCGAAAAGAGTTTTCGCGATTTTCTGGGGAGGGGATTAAGCGGCAGTATCTTTGGAAAACGTTCGCGTGTAAATCGTTTTAGCCTGGCCGATTTCCATCTTAAAAATGCAAAAGTTGCTTTTCCTGACTCCCTTTCTATAAAATATTTGCGAAATCTGAAAGGACGTAACGGTAGTCTGGGTTCTGAGATGCTTAAGCGTTTTCATGTTACTTTTGATTATAAGGGAAAAAAACTCACGTTGCGTAAGAACGGAAACTTTAATGAGCCTTTTAAATACAACATGAGTGGTATTGAGCTTCAGCATAACGGTTTACGGTATGTAAGAGAGCTGGGCTCCAGCTTTGGTACCACAAGAACATTAAGCGAATCCAATACCAGTAACACCAGCAGTGGTGTACAGGTGCTTCTGGGAGATCGGTTCAGGCTTATGTTATATCCTTCCTTTGAAATAGCAGAAATAAGGGAATCCAGTCCTGCAGCTATATCAGGCCTTAGAACCGGAGATGTCATTTTATCTGTAAACGGCAAACAGGCACACAGGTATTCTTTACATGAGATTGTAGAAATGATCAATAGAAAAGAAGGTCAGCGTGTGAAAATCAAAGTGGACCGGGGCGGAAAAAAACTCAATTTTTATTTTCAGCTTAAAAAAGTATTATAAAAAAACCGGCATAGCCGGTTTTTTTATTCAAAATTTTTTCTGTGCAATAGGCTTATTTTCCATTGGGGTCCAGGACTTTCCCTTTTATCTTTAATGCTATAGTAGGTGTTTCAGCATTAGACATTACAGTAATAGTTTTACGTATAGGGCCTACTCTATTAGTGTCATACTTTACTTCTATGGTGCCATTTTCACCTGGCTGAATAGGTTTTTCAGGCTTTTTAGGTATGGTACATCCGCAACTGGAAGATACATTGGAAATTACCAAAGGGGCATTACCGGTATTTGTGAATTCAAATACCCTGATCCCATCACTTCCTTTGGCTACCTCACCATAGTCTATTGTACTTTCTTTAAACTCAATCTTAGCAACTTTATCCTGGGCATTTAGGGCCATACCCGTTATGATAAAGAGGGCTAATGTGACAATTCTTTTCATGGTTTTTAATTTTATAATGAAATGTAAAATAACTAATTTTTGTTCAACATTCAAAATAAACCGTATTCCTTTCAAATTTTTAGGGATATGGCTACTTTTGCATTCACATTTACAAAAACCAGACCAAACTATGGATATTCCTTCCAAATATAATGCTGCTGCTGTAGAAGACAAATGGTATAATTACTGGATGAAACAAGGGTATTTTCACTCAGAACCTGATGAAAGAGAACCCTATACCATAGTAATTCCACCTCCCAATGTAACCGGTGTCCTTCATATGGGGCATATGTTGAACAATACTATTCAGGATGTATTAATACGAAGAGCGCGGTTAAAAGGATATAATACCTGTTGGGTACCTGGCACAGACCATGCGTCAATCGCTACCGAAGCCAAAGTAGTTGCAAAACTAAAGAGTGAAGGTATAGACAAAGCAGATCTTACCCGCGAAGAATTTTTGAAACACGCTTGGGAATGGACCCATAAACATGGAGGGATCATTCTTGAGCAACTTAAAAAGCTGGGATGTTCCTGTGATTGGGAACGTACCAAGTTTACTATGGATGACGATATGTCGCGTTCAGTGATCAGGGTATTTGTTGATTTATATGAAAAAGGTCTTATTTACAGAGGCTACAGAATGGTGAACTGGGATCCCGAGGCAAAAACCACGCTTTCTGATGAAGAAGTCATATATGAAGAAAGACAGGGCTTTTTGTATCATATAGCTTACTCTATAGAAGGTAGTGATGAAAAAGTAATAATTGCTACCACACGGCCGGAAACCATTTTAGGGGATACGGCTATTTGTATCCATCCCGAAGATGAGCGATATACGCATTTAAAGGGTAAAAGAGCGTTGGTCCCCATTGCTGGCAGGAGTATTCCCATTATTGAGGATACTTATGTAGATATGGAGTTTGGAACCGGTTGTTTAAAAATAACACCGGCACACGATGTGAATGATAAAACACTGGGAGATAAACATCAATTGGAGGTAATTGATATTTTTAATGAAGATGCGACTTTAAATGAAAATGGCCTGCATTACCAGGGAAAAGACCGTTTTATTGTTCGAAAAGAGATGGTAAATGAACTTAAGGAGAAGGGATTCCTTGTAAAAACCGAAGAACACACCAATAAAATAGGCACCTCAGAACGCACCAAAGCCGTAATAGAACCCAGACTTTCCGATCAGTGGTTTTTAAAAATGAAAGAATTGGCGCAACCGGCACTGGATGCAGTAACAAAAGGGGATGTACAACTGGTTCCTGATAAGTTTGTGAATACCTACAACCACTGGATGGAGAACGTTCGGGACTGGAACATATCGCGGCAATTGTGGTGGGGACACCAGATACCCGCATATTATTACGGTTCGGGTAAGGATGATTTTGTGGTAGCCGAAACTGCCGAAGAAGCACTGGTAAAGGCTCGTAAAAAAACAGGAAACCAGACACTTGCTCCCGAAGCACTTACCCAGGACGTTGATGCTTTAGATACCTGGTTCTCCTCGTGGTTATGGCCCATAAGTGTTTTTAATGGGATACTGGAACCTGATAATAAAGAGGTAAACTACTATTATCCAACAAATGACCTGGTAACTGCTCCCGAGATCTTATTCTTTTGGGTAGCCAGAATGATCATTGCAGGTTATGAGTATAGGGGAGAAAAACCCTTTTCCAATGTATATCTTACTGGAATAGTAAGAGACAAGCTCAGAAGAAAAATGTCAAAGCAATTGGGGAACTCTCCGGACCCTTTGGATCTAATAGCCTCGTATGGTGCCGATGGGGTGAGGGTAGGTATGCTGTTAAGTTCACCTGCAGGGAACGATCTTATGTTTGATGAAGAGCTTTGCAAGCAGGGAGGAGCTTTTAGCAATAAGATATGGAATGCCTTCAGATTGGTAAAAACATGGAATATATCTTCCGAAATAGCACAACCGGAAGCTTCCCGTATGGCTATTGCCTGGTATGAATCGAGATTTATGCAGGCATTTGAGAGTATTGAAAATGATTTTGGTAAATACCGAATTTCTAATGCATTAATGACCACGTATAAGCTGGTATGGGACGATTTTTGCTCCTGGTTCCTGGAAATTATAAAACCGGCCTATGGGAAGCCAATAGATGCCGTTACATATAAGTCAGCAATAAAGCTTTTTGAAGGGAACCTTAAATTGTTACATCCGTTTATGCCTTTCCTCACTGAGGAAATATGGCAATATATAGAGTCAAGGTCACCTGAAAATGCCTTGATCGTTTCTGCGTGGCCCGAGTTTCAGCCGTATGATACTTCAATATTGGAAGGCTTTGTAACAGCCTCTGAAGTAATATCAGGAGTTCGTACTATACGAAAGGATAAAAACATTCCATTCAAAGACACACTCTCTTTACTCGTATTGTACAATGAGGAAACTACGGGTAATTTTGACAGTATCATTAAAAAATTGGGAAACCTTTCCGATATGAAAGAAATTCATGAGAAACCTTCGGGTGCATTATCTTTTAGAGTACGCTCAAACGAATATTTTGTTCCGGTTACCGGAAGTGTGAATGTAGAGGATGAGGCTAAAAAAATACGCGAAGAACTCTCTTATACCGAAGGTTTCCTAAAGTCAGTGCAGGCAAAGCTGTCAAATGAACGTTTTGTAAACAACGCTCCGGAGAAGGTGGTAGCTATTGAAAAACAGAAAGAAGCAGATGCTTTGGCCAAAATAGAAACCTTGAAAGAGAGCCTTGCCGGGTTGGAAGGTGCCTAATACATGTTTAAGCCCGGGTAATAAGGGTTTTTATAAGGTGATCTAAAAAAACGAACTGAAACTTTTTAGGATGTGTACCCTGTAAATCAGAGATATTTCAGGTTATTTTTTGTCCTTAGAATCTAAAATATACTTTTTTACAAGCGCTATATAGTTTTTCTTGGCATCGGTTTCAGATACATTCCTTGCCTGAAAAAGGGCATTGGTTTTAAAAGCATTGATAAGGGGCTTTCTACTTCCCGGATTGGCGAAGTTTTTATTGGCTATTTTAAAATAGGCATACATACGCAGAAGTACATCAGCGGGAAGCGGATCGGTGTACCTGTTTACGGCTTCAACAGCTTCTTTAAAAGCTTTATCCAGTGCATCTTCATTCATGACTTCACTTTGCGATAATATCAATGCCACCTTTTACTTTCTGGTTTAATGTGACAGCTACTTTAGCATCAACGGGTAACAAAACATCTACTCTGCTACCAAATTTTATAAATCCGCTATCAGCACCTTGCACTACTTCCTCATTTTCTTTTGCGTAGTTCACAATACGTTTGGCCAGTGCCCCTGCTATTTGCCGGTAGAGTACTTTCCCGTATATGGGATTGGCAACTACTACGGTAGTACGCTCATTTTCGGTCGAAGCTTTGGGATGCCAGGCTACCAGATATTTTCCGGGGTGGTATTTGCTATAGGTTATGGTGCCACTAACGGGATAACGGGTTACATGAACGTTAACCGGAGACATAAAAATGGAAACCTGAATACGCTTATCTTTAAAATACTCGGGATCTTCCACTTCTTCAATAACAACTACTTTCCCATCTACCGGAGCAATGACGTGTTCATTATTTACAGGTGTCTGGCGTTTAGGGTTTCTGAAGAACTGTAAAATAAGCACAAGAAAAATGAGTGCCGCCAGTTGCACGGTTAAACGAAGCCAGGGGATATTGATATAAAAAGTTGCTGTAAGTGCTAACGCAGCAACCAGAAAAAATGTGATCAGAATAATTTTATGTCCTTCTTTATGAAACATAACTAAAAACTTGAAGTGTTAAGTAGGCAAAAGGTGCTGCAAATATAAGACTATCCAAACGATCCAGGAGTCCGCCATGGCCCGGTAGGATGGCCCCACTGTCTTTTACACCTGCCAAGCGTTTAAATTTAGATTCTACCAGATCTCCTAAAGTACCTGTAACTACTACTACCGTGGTGAGCAGAAGCCACTGCCATCTCGAAAGATCGTCACCATACTCGGCCAGTATAAGGGAGGCGATGAGTGCAAAAAGAAATCCTCCGGCAAATCCTTCAATAGTTTTTTTGGGAGATACTGAAGGGAAGAGTTTGCGCTTTCCAAACGTTTTTCCTATTAAAAAGGCAAAAGAGTCATTTACCCAGATCAAAATAAAAATACCAATAATTAAAAATTTAGCAAAATGGTATTCGTAATATGGGATCATGGTAAGAAAAATGAATCCGTTCCCTATATAAAAAAGACTAATGGCAAATCGGGCCATGTTTGAATACTTAAGTCTGCGGTTTTGAAAAAGCTCACCTATGAGAAAAATATTGGCGGCCAGTGTAGTGACAAGGAGTATAAGTGCCAGCTCTTTTTTTTGGGTGTAATCTTCAATAAGATATAGAAACAACCACCACAACCCAAGAAAGGCTAGGAAAATATAATAACCACTCAGCTTAATAAGTTTTTTAAACTCGTAGAGACAGGCCAGCCCGAATACCAGGAATAAAAAGTTAAAAGCTTCAGTATTCAAAATGGCTGCTGACAGCAACAAGAAAACGTATAGTATCCCGGTAATTGATCGCTTGAAAAGTTCTTTCATTCTACAGATCTTCCAATAGGAGCAAATATAAGTTTTTTGAACTACTTCCGTAGGAAAGAAAATCTTTTTCGTCTATAGTGTTAAAGTGCTTTATGGTGGTAATGTTGGTAGGTATTCTTTTTCCGCTTTCATTTTTAATGCGCCTTAACCCTTCACCTATCGTATCAATTAACTGGCTGGTAGTGGCCAATACTACAAAATTATCGGGCAGTTCATTAAGCTTTTGTTCTCCAATCTGATTAGAACTCACAAGAATACCCCCTACATCGGCTACCAGGTTTTCACAGCCTGAAAGGAAAAAGGTGGCACTCCGGCTGTTGTTGGAAAAAGAAAGGTTAAAGCTCTTAAATTTATTCCTGAGATCTTGATCCAAGCAATACACAGAGCTGTTTTTCCAGGTATTTTCTTTTAAGATGTTTTGAAAGGCGTCTGCAATTTCTTCAATAGATTCACAGTAGATAAACTTACCTCCGTTTTTCTTGAAGTTTATCGTAAACTTTTCATCTACGGGTAGCCTGATTTCCGGCATATATTTACCACGTGCTACATGGCCTCTACCAGTAGTGTCTTTGTTTTTTTTCGAGCCGAAGATTCTTTTGAATAAATTCATTTAGAATTTGGGACCAATGCTAACATTAGTTTGAAATTGCGATAAAATAAACACTAAACTAGTGAAATTTTTACATTTTCAAGGCGTTGCCTCCATAAAATACAGGAGGCAGTCCTATTTTTCAATTACTTCTTCTTCTTTTTCAAAGGGACGTTTCCCAAATATTTTTTCCAGATCGTCTTTAAAGATCACTTCTTTATCCAGTAACCGCTCGGCCAGTTCCGTAAGTTTATCTTTTTGCTCGGTTAGAAGTGCCAAAGCTCTTTTATATTGTTCTTCAATGATCCTAGATATTTCTTTATCGATGGTAAGCGCTGTTTCCTCACTGTAAGGTTTTGTAAAGCTGTAATCGTTTTGCCCACTGGAATCGTAATAAGTTAGATTGCCTATTTTGTCATTTAAACCATATATGGTAACCATGGCACGCGCCTGTTTGGTCACTTTTTCCAGATCGCTGAGTGCTCCTGTAGATATTTTATTGAATATTACTTTTTCTGCAGCTCTTCCTCCCAGGGTAGCACACATTTCATCAAGCATTTGCTCAGGCCTTACAATAAGGCGTTCTTCGGGGAGGTACCAGGCAGCACCTAATGATTGCCCTCTTGGAACAATGGTAACTTTCACCAGGGGAGCCGCATGTTCGAGCATCCAGCTTACGGTAGCATGACCCGCTTCGTGATATGCAATGGTTTTTTTCTCTTCCGGAGTAATGATCTTGTTCTTTTTCTCAAGTCCGCCGACAATACGATCTACAGCATCCAGGAAATCCTGACGGTCAACGGCTTTTTTCCCGTTTCGTGCCGCTATCAACGCCGCTTCATTACAAACATTTGCAATATCTGCTCCTGAAAAGCCGGGTGTTTGCTTTGCAAGGAAATCAAGGTCTAATGTTTCCGAGGTTTTGATAGGTCTCAGGTGAACTTCAAATATTTCTTTTCGTTCCCTTAGATCGGGAAGATCTACATAGATCTGACGGTCAAACCTTCCGGCTCTCATAAGTGCTTTATCCAGAATATCTGCGCGGTTGGTGGCAGCCAGTACAATTACATTGGTATTGGTGCCAAAACCATCCATTTCGGTAAGTAGCTGGTTAAGAGTGTTTTCACGCTCATCATTAGAGCCTGTAAAATTGTTCTTTCCTCTTGCACGACCTATAGCATCGATCTCATCAATAAATATGATTGCCGGTGATTTGTCTTTTGCCTGCTTGAAAAGGTCACGAACCCGTGAAGCTCCTACACCTACAAACATTTCTACAAAATCTGAACCGGAAAGTGAAAAGAAAGGTACTTTAGCTTCACCTGCTACTGCTTTGGCCAGAAGTGTTTTACCGGTACCGGGAGGGCCTACCAAAAGTGCACCTTTAGGTATTTTTCCTCCCAATGAGGTATATTTTTCAGGGTTTTTGAGAAACTCTACAATTTCTTCAACTTCTTCTTTTGCTCCTTCAAGACCGGCAACATCTTTAAAAGTAACCCGTGTATCCAGTTTTTCATCAAAAAGACGCGCTTTTGATTTACCGATATTGAAAATCTGTGCTCCGGCACCACCAGAACCTCCACCAGACATTCTTCTCATGAAAAATATCCAAAGCCCCAGGATTAATAGGAACGGCAGAATGAAACCAATAATCTCTGCAAAATAATTAGACTCCTGATCGTATTCTATAATAGTTTCCAGGTTATTGTCTGTGATTGTTTTTTTGGTCTCATTTTCAAAATTCTGAAGATCCCCGAATTTAAGTTCGTAATTCGGTACTTTTGTATTTGATGGTAAAAGTGTTTTACTGTTTACATCCTTATGCACATCTTTTTCCAATGCTTCATCTTTCAAAAAGACTTTGGCATTTCTGGTATTTGTGATAATCAGTATTTTTTCAACGTCTCCATTTTTCAGGAACTCCTGTAATTCGGAAGGGGTGGTTTGCGAGAGTTTTTGCCAGCTACTGCCCCCTGAAAAAAACTGAAAACCGATAATTACAATAAGAATAACGGCATATATCCAGTAAGAAACAAATCTTGGTTTTTTTGTATTTGGGTTGTTTTCTTTCATCCTTTGAATAAAAAATTAATAATTAGTTGGTACCATAGTAACTTTTGCATCGCCCCAGAGACCCTCAATATCATAGAAATCTCTGATGTGCTTTTGGAAAACGTGTACCACTACGTTCACATAATCAAGCAATACCCATTCTGCATTATTAGCCCCTTCAACATGCCATGGCTTATCTTTAAGTTCCTTGCTGACTGTTTTTTGTATAGAGTTTACAATGGCGTTAACCTGAGTGTTGGAAGTACCGTTGCAGATAATAAAATAGTCGCAAACCGTATTCTCAATTTCTCTTAGATCCAGGATACTTATGTCATGTCCTTTTACTTCTTCAATCCCTTTTAAAATAAGTGTTATGAGTTGATCTGCACTACTTTTTTTTATTGCCATTAAATTTAATTATTTTACGCAAAGTTATTACTTTTTTGTTTTTTTACGCCTTGTTATTAACATAAGATTAGATAATAACTAACATTGTACCGTTTACATGATAATCAAACTTGATGCCATTGATTCTACAAACACTTTTTTAAAGGGTTTAAGTAGCCAAAAAGAACTTCCTGATTATACTATAGTAACTACTCGGGAGCAAACTCATGGGCGTGGCCAAATGGGTACTACCTGGAGTGCAGAACCTGGTCAAAACCTTACTTTCAGTGTCTTTAAGCAATTGCAGGGTGTGAATAAGGCATCACAGTTTTATCTTAATATGGCAGTATCAATCGCCATTTTAAAAGCTCTTGAATACTTTGTCATCCCTTCTGTGAAAATTAAATGGCCAAACGACATTTTGTCAGGAAATCAAAAAATATGTGGTATTTTGATCGAAACGGTTTTGCGTCAGCATATTATGAATGCTGCCGTAATAGGTGTTGGGCTCAATGTAAATCAAAACCAGTTTGACGAGCGTTTTAATGCTACTTCTATGAAATTGCTTACGGGAAGGTCGTATTTCCCGGATGAGGTGATGGAAGTGATTATTGATAAATTGAAACACTATGAAAACTATCTTACCAAAAGCGGACAAAAGCAACTAAAGAAGGAATATGAAAGCTATCTTTTCAGAAAAGACAAACCTTCCACATTCATAGATATGGCTACTAATGTGCATTTTATGGGTTTCATTACCGGAGTAAGCCCAAATGGAAAACTCAGAGTATTGCTGGAAGATGAAATTCTGAAAGAATATGCCCTAAAAGAGGTAAAATTACTTTACTGATCTGTCAACCGGCCCATTTTTTCAGCAAGTGTATTGATAAAGCTGGTAATGGGACCTTTGATCATCATCCCCATCATAGGGTTAAAATCTCCTTCAAACGTAAGCTCTACATCACTTTCTTTAACATCTTTTTCCCCGATGTCTGCCGTTAGGGTAAATGGGATCTTATCACTGGCAGCTCCCAAAACTACTTTTTGGTAGGGATCGGATTCCTTTAGTTTCAAGATGATCTCCGGCATGCCTTTCAGGGCAAAAACAAATTTTCCCTCTTCCAGTACTTCAAACTTACTAATACTGTCGGGCATTAGTTTTTCAAAGTTTTTCACATCGGTAAGGAAATTGAACAATTCTTCTGAAGATTTGTGAACGGTGGTTTTAGGACTTTTTATCTGCATAATTCTTAACGTACAATTGACCATTCCGAAGGTGAAGTTCGCCAGGCATTGAGTGTTTCCAGCTCTGCTTCATCAATATATCGGGTATCAACGGCCTGCTCCAGCAGGTGGTCATAATCACTAAGGGTGTATAGTTTTATATTGTGTTTTTCAAAATTTTCTTTTGAAATATCAAATCCGTAGGTAAAAATAGCGATCATGCCCTTAACGCGGGCTCCCTGGTTTTTAAGGGCATCTACGGCTTTAAGGCTGCTATTGCCTGTACTTATGAGGTCTTCTATGACCACTACGTTTTGCCCCGGGTCGAGAAAGCCTTCTATCTGGTTTTCGCGCCCGTGTTTTTTGGGCTCAGGACGCACATATACAAAGGGGAGACCCATGTACTCTGCTACCAGCATACCAATACCAATAGCTCCGGTAGCCACGCCTGCTATTACATCGGGACGACCCATTTCCTTTTCTATTTGTTTGGCCATTTGTTCACGCAGATAGTTGCGTATAGGAGGAAAAGACAAGGTAATACGATTGTCGCAATAGATAGGTGACTGCCAACCGGAAGCCCATGTAAATGGATTTTTGGGATTCAACTTTATTGCATTAATTTGCAAAAGAAGTTCTGCTGTTTTTTTGGCGGTGTTCTTGTCCAATATCATAATTGCAAATGTATAAAGTTTTTGTTAACGATCGCCCTATTATTTTAACCAATGAAATTACAGAGGAAGCAAACCATAAGCTGTACCTGCTTGATACGGCTCCAGTAGAAGAAGTGATCCGGAAAATGTATAATGGGGTATTACAAGAGGTTCATTTTTGTGATTCTGATACGGAACATCTTTTATCTAAATTTCAAACAAAATTACCTCTGGTAATTGCCGGTGGCGGATTGGTGATCAATAAAAATAAGGACACACTTTTTATTTTACGGAACGGGAAATGGGATCTGCCGAAAGGAAAAATGGATAAAGGCGAGACCATTGAAGAAGCGTCAATACGTGAGGTGGAAGAAGAAACAGGGGTAAGCGGTTTGCGTATTGAGAGATTTCTTCAAACTACTTATCATGTTTTTAAGCGTAATGGCACCTTTAAACTCAAAGAAACGCACTGGTATCTCATGCGATCCAAGTATAAAGGGCCCTTAGTACCGCAACATAATGAGGGAATAAAAGAGGTGCGATGGATGAACTCGAAAGAAACGGCCGAAGCGCTCAAAAACTCTTATAAGAACATAAAAGAGCTTTTCCCTTTACTATAGCTTTTTCTTTGGAATGCGATATATGGGATACCTGTTATGTTTCTTTTCGTAGTGTACCGATTTTTTAAATAACCATTGCAACTGTGCTCGGGGGGTTTCTGCAAAAACAGGGTCTTCTGCCTTTTTCAATTCAAATTCTTTTCGCAATAATGAGTCTTTTGCCAGCATTTCTGAAGCGGTATCTTCAAAAACATAGGCCGAATAGCCTTCTTTTTGTTGCAATACCGTATCAAAGAAGTTCCAGTTGAAAAAAGAATCAGTAGTTTCGGGCTCCAATGCTTCCATGATATATCTCATGGCTGGTTGTGCTGTAGGTACTACAATATCTCCTTTACACAAAAAAACACGGTCTTTTACAGTGGTTACCTGTGTGTTGTAATGCCCGTAATGGCCCTCATAAGGATATGGAAAGGTTTTATAAGATTCTATGTAATACACTTCGGCAATTAGGGAGGTATCTTTGGTGATCTCTGTAAACTCTACTGCATTGGCTTCCATTCTTTTTCTTACTTCATACCAACCTGCCGGAACAATATAGCTTTCGGGTACTGTGATATGCTTACCTGCCTTAAAATGATTGTAATACGGTATTTTTTTGGTAAAAGGACGCGATCGATCGTATGAAAGTCGGGGATAGCCTGTTACCTCACTTACTATGGTATCTGCTTCATAGCCCTTGAAATTCAAATAGGATACCTGTGTTGAATCTACTTTCCAGGCAGTGGGATAAAAGGAAGATGCCATTGAGGCTTTTACGGCTTCTTCTTTTAATTTTTTAATAGTATCTCTGTTTTTTTCGGTTATGGCAATCACACTCTTCATCAACTCATAGGTGCCTTTTACTCTTTTTTTATAAGGCTTGAGCATATGGGTTTCTACCATCATACCAAATGTGTTCCAAAGTGCGGTATAACCGGTCGAGTACCGTGCATGATCCATAAATTTGGAAAATCCGGATTCGGGAACTTTGTTGTGTACATTCACGTAGGGGGTAACACCCCAATTTTTAGCTGCCAAAGAATCGGTAAGCTCAGGCATAAGATTGTTGTTGAGATAGGTGCCCATTTTGCCTCCAAGTTTATTGTGTTGTGTAAACAAGTGAGTGAGGGTGTATTGATAATCTGCACCGTTGCTTACATGATTGTCAATAAAAAAGTCGGGTTGAACGAGATGAAATATTTCGGCAAAAGAGAAAGCATTACGGGTGTCACTCTTTATGAAGTCTCTGTTAAGGTCATAATTTCTGGCATTACCACGAAAACCATACTCTTCAGGCCCGTTTTGGTTAGCTCGGGTATAACTGTTTCTGTCAAGGGCTCCTCCAATATTATATACCGGTATAGTTACAATAACGGTTCTTCTGGGAGGTTTTATTTTCTGTATGGCCAGATCCCTGAACAACTGCATAGTAGCATCAATACCGTCACTTTCTCCGGGGTGTATTCCGTTATTTATAAGTACAATGGCATTTCTCTCCCGTAGTTTGGCAAAATTAAAAGCTCCGTCTGCGTTAAAAGTTACAATATGTAATGGGTTTCCACTATCGGTAGTTCCCATGGTTTGTATATTTATTTCGGGAAACTCTCTGGCAAGTTCAATATAAAAATCAATAATTTCCCGATACTCTGGGGTTTGATTACCATTGCTTTTTTCAAAAGGAGTAGGGAAACTTTCTTCTTTTTTAAGCTCAGGGTTTTTACAGGCTACTGCTATAAGTAGTATAAAAAGAAACCGCTTCATAAACATCTGTATTTTTTCATATCAAACATACTTAAAATATCACAAAACGGTTTGGCTATAAATAATCATTTTCAATGGCGATATTGTAACTTTTGATAATGACCTAAGAAAACCTTTTTGGTTATCTGGTTTACAGAGTTTGTCTCTTCAGAGTGATTAGTATTATAAAGAATGGTCGTGTCTCCTGTTTTTTCAGTAGTTGGGGAAAGTATTCAATCTTTTTGGCGTTTTGTTAAATAGTTATAATAGGCCTATGGTCTTCGCTAGGAATCTTTTGATACGCGAACACTATGAGGCACTAATTTTGTATAGTCACCTCCATTTCTAATAACATCCCTTACTATGGAAGAACTGATATATGAGGTTTCTGAAGCGGTAAGTAAAAAAACTGTTTCAATACTGGAGAGTTTTCTGTTGGTATGTGCAATGGCTTTTTCAAATTCAAAATCTGCGGGATTGCGCAACCCCCTTAAAATAAACTCAGCATCGATCTCACGGCAAAAATCGACTGTTAACCCCTGATAGGTAGTTACTTTTACTTTGGGCTCATTATTAAAGGCATTTTCTATAAATGCTTTACGCTCTTCTAAAGAAAACATATATTTTTTGGAAGCATTAATCCCAATGGCAACTACCACTTGATCAAAAAGCTGGATACCCCTTTTGATAATGTCATAATGACCCAGTGTGAGGGGGTCAAAAGATCCCGGAAATAATGCTCTTCTCATACAAATAAAGTTTATGCAGTTTGATTTTACCGTACTTATTTTAATTTTTTATAATTATTCAGGGCGGTGTCAATAGCATTTGCAAAAAGATCTGTTAAGGAAATACCGGCTTTGCCAGCCTGTTTTGGTAATAAACTGGTGTCAGTGAGTCCGGGTACGGTATTAATTTCCAACAAGTGTGGCTCTCCATCTACAAAGATAAACTCACTTCTGGAAAACCCCTGTAACTTGAGAAGCGTGTAAATACGAACCGCCAATGCCGCTACTTTTTCAGCCCATCCTTCGGGTAACAGGGCAGGAGTTGTTTCTTTAGATTGGCCTAAATACTTCGCTTCATAATCAAAAAAATCATTGTCGGTAGTGATCTCAGTAATAGGTAAAGCCATGACTTTGCCCTGATAGGTAATTACACCAACAGATACTTCTCTGCCATTGAGAAAAGACTCAATAATAATTTCATCATCTTCTTTATAGGCCCTTTCAATAGCTTTTTTTAAAGCACTTTTCTCATGAACTTTGCTAATACCAAAACTGCTTCCTGATCTGTTGGCTTTTACAAAGCAGGGGAGCCCTACTTTTGATACGATAGCATTTTCATCAATACTATCCCCACGATTTAAATAATAAGAAACGGCAGTTTTAATTCCGTAAGGTTTTAAGACGGCCAGGGTATCTCGTTTATTAAATGTAAGGGCCGACTGATAAAAACCGCAACTGGTTTGCGGGAGTCCCAACAGGTCAAAATACGCCTGTAAATACCCGTTTTCACCGGGACTGCCATGAATAGCATTAAAAGCACCATCAAAAACAATATGTTCTTTTTCGGTGGTAACACTAAAATCATGCCTGTTTACAGGGTATTCATTTTCATCATCATCAACATAAACCCATTTATCTTTAAGAATGTGTATTCTGTAAGGAGTATATTTTTTACGGTCTAGGTGTTTATATACCGTGTTTCCACTTTTAAGCGATATTTGGTATTCACTGGAATACCCACCCATAAGAACAGCTATTTTTTTGCTCATATATGAAATGGCTTGTAAAAACGTTTAAACAAAAATATCATTTATTTAATGTAAAGTAAAAAGTATTGGGTTTTATATCTTTGCCAATCAAACATAATCTATGAGTTTGTTTAAATTTATATTCAGCAAGTTGTTTTTAAAACAACTGGGTTTTGCGATCCTTGCCGTGATTGTTATAGGTTTCCTTATTTTACAATGGCTCAAAATAAGTACGAATCACGGTGATTTTGTTGTAGTGCCGGATCTTGCCAAAAAAACGGTATTTGAGGCGAACAATGACCTGGAGGAACTTTCGCTGCGTTTTGAGGTTTTAGATTCTGCCGAATTTAATCCTAAATATCCTCGTTTTTCAGTAATTGAACAAAATCCGGCTCCCGGAACTAAAGTAAAAGAAAATCGAAAAATATATCTTACACTTAATCCTTCGGGATACAGAAAAGTAACCGTGCCCAATGTCATACAGGTAACCCGCAGAAATGCCGAATCAATGCTGAGGGCAGTAGGTCTTGAAGTAGAAAAAGTTACCTATATTGATGAACTGGGAAAGGATATGGTGTATTATATAAAACACAAGGGGCAAAATATCACCGAAGGCACGCAACTTACTAAAACATCTAAAGTGGAACTGGTATGTGGAAATGGCAACACCGATACCTATATGCCTGATGATGATATAAATGAAGGAGAAAATGATGACGCATGATGACCCTATAGAGCAGGAAGATGAGCTTTATGAGCATTACAGCTTTACTGCGGGAAAAGGTCAGGAGCCTTTAAGGGTAGATAAATTCCTGATGAATTTTATTGAGAATGCCACCCGAAACAAAATACAACAGGCTGCTAAAAACGGAAATATTTATGTAAATGGTGTAGCTGTAAAGTCTAATTATAAGGTAAAGCCTGATGATGAAGTTAAAGTTCTGTTTGAACATCCGCCTTATGAATTTCTGCTAACACCAGAGAATATCTCTCTGGATGTGGTTTTTGAAGATGACGCACTTTTGGTGGTTAACAAGCCGGCAGGTATGGTGGTTCACCCCGGGCACGGTAATTATTCGGGAACATTGATAAACGCTCTTGTATATCACTTTCAAAATTTACCGGTTAACAGCAATGAAAGGCCTGGCCTTGTGCATCGTATTGATAAAGATACCAGTGGGTTGCTGGTAGTTGCAAAAACCGAAAAGGCAATGACCCATCTGGCCCGACAGTTTTTTAATAAAACATCAAAACGTACATATACCGCATTGGTTTGGGGCAATGTAGAAAGTGATGAAGGTACTATTAAAGGACATATTGGGAGACATCCGAAAAACCGTTTGCAGATGGCGGTTTTTGAAGATAGCAGCCAGGGGAAAGAGGCAGTGACGCACTATAAGGTGATAGAACGTTTGGGGTATGTAACGCTTATATCCTGTACCCTGGAAACCGGACGTACGCATCAAATACGGGCACACATGAAGTATATGGGGCATCCGCTATTTAACGATGAGCGTTATGGGGGGAACCGGATACTGAAAGGAACTGCTTTTACAAAATACAAACAATTTGTAGAAAATTGTTTTAAGGTTCTTCCCAGGCAGGCGCTGCATGCCAAGACACTTGGTTTTGAACACCCTGTTACCGGCACCTTTCTTCGTTTTGATTCTGAACTACCAGATGATATGACCGCCTGTATTGAAAAATGGCGTAACTATGCAACGCATGCAGGTCAATAACCAGTATTGACAAAGCAAATAGTAGTATCAGGAACTTTTACGGGTAAAGCCGGTTTGTTTGCGATGGGATTCCTAATTTTGATAATCTTAAAAAATTGATTTCCAAAGTATATGAAAATTGTAATATCACCCGCTAAGTCACTGAATTATGAGAGCACACTACCTACTTCTCAGAACTCAATGCCGGTTTTTCTGGAAGAGGCTGAAAAACTAAATACGGTTCTCCGCAAAAAGTCTCCCAAGGCTCTTTCGGGGCTTATGAGCATTTCTGATAAGCTGGCTGATCTTAACTGGAAACGAAATCATGAGTTTTCACTGCCGTTTACCCCGGAAAATGCCCGTCCGGCAGTATATGCTTTTAATGGAGACGTATATACCGGCCTTGATGCTTATACCGTACCCAAAGAAAAACTAAACCGTTTACAGGATAGTTTGCGAATTTTGAGTGGTTTGTACGGGGTTTTAAAACCTCTCGATCTTATGCAGCCTTATCGCCTTGAGATGGGAACAAAATTAAAAGTAGGGCGTAACAACACGCTTTATGATTTCTGGAAGAAAAAAATAACGGCACATCTTAATTCGGAACTGAATGAAGGAGAACTTTTTATTAATCTTGCCAGTAATGAGTATTTTGATGCGGTAGATTCAAAAAACCTTAAAGTGCCTGTGGTTACGCCTGTTTTTAAAGATTTTAAAAATGGGAAACTTAAAACCATAAGCTTTTTTGCCAAAAAAGCCCGGGGTATGATGGTCAGATTTATTATTGATACCGGAGCCCAGACCATAGAAGACCTTAAGGGGTTTGATTATGAAGGGTATCGATACAGCGAAGAGCACAGTGTCAAAGAGAATGAACTCGTTTTTGTGCGCTAAGTATCAAGGTAGTGTCTTCTCTGTTTTTCCATAAACACCCGTACGCACCTTTTATTCCGCCAAATGCCAGAAAACTTATTGTGGGTACATTACCTCCACCACGTTTTTCTTTGCAGGACCTTAAAGAAGGCGATGTGAATTTTTGTTACGGCAGCCGTGACGGATTGCTCTGGCCGGTGCTTGACCGCATTTTTGGTTTGAACCTTATCTATGCCAATACTAAAGAGGCCATAAGCCAACGCAAAAACTTCCTGGAAGAGCATGATATTGGTATTTGTGATATTGTGGAGAGTTGTTACCGAAAAAAAATAGATGCTTCCGATCTGGGTATGGAAAAAGTAACTCTTCGTAACCTCTTGTTTTACCTTCGTGGCTATTCAACCATAGATACAATCTTGTTTACAGGAGGTAATAGTAAGAATGGGCCTGAATACTTTTTCAGGAAACACCTAAAGGAAAATGGGAGCCGTTTGGAACCTGTAGATACAGAAGTACCCAGAATTCACAGGTTTGTGCTGGAAAGCGATCATCGCAAAGCTGTAAAAAGAGAATCTTTGCAGGATAAAAAGCGATATATAACGACCATATCGCTTACCGCTCCGTCCGGTTCGGCCAACAGGGCTATTGGAAGTATCCCTCTTTACAAACATTTAAAAAAGAAAGACACCACTTTTTCTACCATAGACTTTAGAGTGATGCAGTACGAGCCCTTTTTTAGAAATTAACCATTTTGATTTACTTCTTCTCCTTTTACGTGCTTAGGTTTGATCCTGAATTTTTTTCTTTTAGGGCGTAATCTCCCATACGACCCCATAATGATTTTTCCGCGTCTTGTTTTTTTATCTCCTTTTCCCATTGTTCTATATGCTTGAAATTAGCCATTAAGATACTAATTTTTATAGTATGTATGGGTATTGGGTTTTTAAGGGTCAAAAACCTTGCAAAGGAGTTTGTAAAATGTGGTAAAATGTCTTTATGCCATAGTCCAGATACTTTATTTTTAAATTCTCATTAGGACTATGCTGATTATTATCCGGATTTACCATAGGTACTATGACTGCCGGAATGTTTAACTCATTAATAAAGGCAGCCACCGGAACGGTTCCTCCCATAATCCTTATTTTGACCGGTTTTTCATTATGTGCTTTTTCCAGTATTTGTTCTATCCATATAGCATAGGGATTATCTAAGGCGGTTCTGAACGGGAGTGTAACGGCACTTTCTGAAAAGGTTACTATCCTGTCGTGTTGCATTCTTTCATCCGGGGTAGGTTCCTTATCAGTTACAAAATATCCCTTATCTTCAATGTGTTTTTTTACAAGTTTTTTAAGGCGCACTCCATCACTTTCCGGTACAAGTCTTATATCAATTGCGGCAGTAGCTTTATCCGGTACTATGGTTCGTGCCTGCTCTCCTGTCCACCCCGATGATAGCCCGCGTACATTAAGCGAAGGGTACTGTAAAGATTCTTGATAGCTGTTGCCTACTTTTTCAGGTGTTTTAATAGCCAGTTTTTTATGAATCATTTCCGGATCATCGGGTACACTCTCCAGTACTTCCTTAACTTTTGCGTCCAGTTCAATACCGTCATAATATCCTTCAATACGTACACGTCCCTCTATGTCTTTCATGGAAGCGAGTAATTGTGAAAGCTGAAATGCGGGATTAGGAGCATAATTCCCGTAATGCCCGCTATGTTGTGGTTTTAAGGGCCCGTAGGTAGTAATGTTTACAGTGGTAATACCCCGACATCCAAATACCAGTGTTGGCTTTTCTGAAGTATGCACCGGGCCGTCTGTGATCACCAAAAAATCGGAAGCAAAAAGTTCACGATACTTTTTTACAGCATCAGGCAGAGGTTTACTGCCTTTTTCCTCTTCACCGTCAAGTACTACTTTTATATTGAAAGGTATTTTTTTACCCTCTTTTTGCAAAAGATCAAGAGCGGACAGTAACATCACAATAGGGCCTTTATCGTCTGCTACTGATCTTCCAAAAAGGCGATGCTCATAATTCACTTCTTCATCCAGATCAGACCATTCTAGCGGTACCCATTCATCTCCCTCTGCTTTTTTAAGGACCACTTCGTATGGGTTGCTCTGGTCCCATTTGGAAGGATCAACAGGTTGTCCGTCCAGATGCATATAGAGTAGAACGGTAGGGACTCCTTCTATCATGGGTTTTACTGCAAAAAACAGAGGTTCTCCTTCTGTTTCAAGCACTGCAGAATTAAATCCGCGGTCATTAAACGCTTTTGTAAGCCAGGTGATGTTTCGCATAATATCACTATGCTCGGAAGCATCATTTGGAATGGCTACCAGTTGCTTAAGGTTCTCAGCAGCTTTGCGAACTTCCATTTTTATATTCTTCTCCTGTTCCTGGCTGTTAAGCAAAACACAAGTTATGAGTGCAATGAAGAAAAATATCCTTTTCATAGATTTGTTTTTTAAGTATTAAACCTGCGCATAAAACTAAGGATTTTTCCTTAATTCTAAACGTTGGCTGTACTTCGTAAATGCTTCAAAAAAGATGGAATTCCATCGATTCCCTGCGTTCCCAGTGTTTTTATAAAAGCAGATCCTATAATGGCACCTTTGGCATATTGGGTAGCCTGTTCATAGGTTTCCCGGTTACTAATGCCGAAACCAACCAGTTGTGGTGTAGTAAGGTTCATAGAAGCAATACGTTTAAAATAATCAAACTGTTCCGGCCCAAAACTTTTTTTAGCACCGGTAACACTGGCACTACTCACCATATAAATGAATCCTTCGGACACAGAATCAATGTACTTAATTCTTTCATCTGAGGTTTGCGGAGTAATTAAAAACATATTATAGAGATCATGTTTTTTAAATAGTGACTGGTACTTTTCATGAAAAACGTTTACGGGAAGGTCTGGTATGATCAACCCATCAATACCTGTTTCGGCGCATTTTTCGCAAAATTCCTCTACCCCATATTGCAATATGGGATTGAAGTAGGCCATAATTACAAGAGGCACATGAATGGTTTTTCGAACATCTTTTAACTGATGGAAAAGGGTTTGTGTGGTCATTCCATTTTTAAGGGCTGTGGCAGAGCTTTCCTGTATGGTAGGCCCGTCAGCTAAAGGGTCACTAAACGGAAGTCCTATTTCAATAAGATCGGCGCCGTTTTCCTGTAGTTTTTCTAAAACAGGGAGCGTATCATTTAGTTGAGGGTATCCTGCTGTAAAATAGATGGAGATCAATTTTTTGTTCTCTGCCATTTTTTGTTGTATGCGATTCATAGGCCTTTAAAGTTTAAAGTGATCTATATAGGTGTCAAGGTCTTTATCACCTCTCCCTGAAAGATTAATGATTACGGTTTCTGTTGGCTTAAAGTTCTGTTTTTCTAATACGGCAAAAGCATGCGAGGTTTCAATAGCCGGAATAATCCCTTCCAGTTTTGAAAGCTCAAGCCCGGCTGTCATGGCTTCCTCATCTGTAATAGAGATAAATTGGGCTCTTTTGGTTCTAAAAAGGTGGGCATGCATAGGGCCTACTCCCGGATAATCTAACCCTGCCGATATGGAATACGGCTCGGTGATTTGCCCGTCATGAGTTTGCATAAGCAGGGTGCGGCTTCCGTGAATAATACCTTCGGTGCCAAGTGCCGAAGTGGCTGCACTCTTTCCTGTATCAATGCCTTTTCCTGCGGCTTCTACTGCAATGATGTTTACTGAGGGATTATCAAGAAAATGATAATATGTGCCGGCGGCATTGCTTCCTCCTCCTACACAAGCTATAAGATGGTCAGGGTATTCTGAGCCTTCTTTTTCCAGAAGTTGCGATATAATCTCTTCTGATATAATACTTTGAAAACGGGCTACCATATCGGGATAAGGATGAGGCCCTACTACAGAGCCTATAATGTAGTGAGTATTTACCGGGTTATTGATCCAGTCGCGTATAGCTTCGTTTGTAGCATCTTTAAGGGTTTTGCTCCCTGAGTTTGCAGGACGTACTTCGGCTCCCAACATTTTCATACGGGCCACATTAGGAGCCTGTCTTTTAATATCTATGGCTCCCATATATACCACGCATTCTATGCCCATAAGTGCACATACTGTAGCTGTGGCCACACCGTGTTGCCCAGCCCCGGTCTCAGCTATGATACGGCTTTTACCAAGCCTTTTGGCAAGAAGTATTTGTCCTATGGTATTGTTAATTTTATGTGCCCCGGTATGGCAGAGATCTTCTCTTTTTAAATAAATGCGGGTACTGTATTTTTGGGAAAGCCGGGCCGCAAAGTACAAAGGTGTAGGTCTTCCTACATAGTCTTTTAACAACTGTCTGAATTCTTTTTGAAAAGAAGGGTCTTCCCATATTTTCAGATAGGAGTTTTGCAGTTCTTCTATATTGGGATAAAGCATTTCGGGAATATAAGCTCCTCCAAATGTACCGTAATATCCTTTTTCGTTTACATGATATGATCTCATAACGGTTCGTTTAATGCGTTTGCTCCAGCTGTCGTACAGCCTGAATAAATAGTTTTAATTTTTCAATGTCTTTTAATCCCGGAGATTTTTCAAAACCGCTGTTTACATCTAGGGCATGGCAGTATTTTGACGCAGGGTTGCTGAAAAAAGTTTTGAGTTCTTCTATATGCTCGGGGCCTATACCTCCACTTAGAAAATAGGGCTTGGTTAATGTGTATTTTTGTAATAATGACCAGTTAAAGGTATGTCCGTTTCCACCCGGAAGCAGGCCTTTGGCATCAAAAAGAAAAAAATCGCATACCTCTTCATATTCTGACAACACGGAAAAATTAAAAGTATTTCCTACGGCAAATACTTTTATAAGTAATGGGATAACTGATGTTTTTTGGAAAACATCTTTTAGTTGCCTACAGAATAAAGGCGTTTCATCACCGTGTAATTGTATGGCGCCAAGGTTGTAATTATTTACTTTTTTCTCAATTTGCGGGATGGATGCATTAACAAAAACACCTGTTATTACAGTATCAGGAGATACTTCAGAAGGGGGGTTGTCCATCGCTCTGGCTGAAGACTTCCAAAATATATGACCCATATAATCGGGGGATAAAGCAGCTAGTTCTTTTATGTTGTGCGAATATTTCATACCGCATACTTTTATCTTCATGCTCTCGTAATTTGCTGTATAAATGTATGCGCTTCTTTACCAGGGTCTTCGGTTTTCATAAAGTTTTCACCTATTAAAAACCCTGAAAAGCCATAGCTTTTCAGTTGTTGAATGGCCTCTGCCGAATGAATGCCGCTTTCGGAAACCTTTATAAAAGTATCCGGGATAAGAGCAGCCAGATTACGGCTGGTTTCCAGGCTCACTTTGAAGGTCTTAAGATCTCTATTGTTTATACCCAGTATGGGTACGTTAAGGGATAAAGCTTTATCCAGTTCCTTACGGTTATGCACTTCCAGAAGAACCTCCAGACCGAGGGCAAAGGCACATTCTGAGAGTGCTTTTAACTGTTGTGAGTTTAAAACGGCTGCTATGAGCAGTACGGCATCTGCACCATAGGCCTTAGCTTCAATAAGCTGATATTCATCTATAATGAATTCCTTTCGTAATAGAGGAAGCTTACAGGAGGCTCTGGCAAGAAGCAGATCTTCCAGCGAGCCCCCAAAGTATTTACCATCGGTAAGTACAGACATACCGCTAACCCCTGCTTTTTCATAACCTGAAGCTACCTCATAAACATTGAGTTGTTGATTTATGACTGATTTTGAGGGGGATCTCCTTTTGTGTTCTGCAATAATACCTCCCGGAGTCGTTTTTATACGTTGTGATAGGGAATGAACAGGCCTTTCAAAAAGAGCGGAAGTTTCCAGTTGCGATACCGGTACTACTTGTTTTTTAAGAGCTACCTCTTTTTTCTTATCGTGTATTATTTTCTCAAGTATTGTCATCATATATAATTAGGCGCTGATCTTCTGCAAGGTTTGTAATGCTTCTAAAGCTTTTCCTGAGAGTAATATTTCTTTAGCTATTTCAAAGCTCTCTTTAAATGAGGTGTTTTTTACAGTGGCAATAGCCATACCGGCATTGGCGCTTACCACGTTATTTTGAGCGGAGGTACCTTCTCCACGGAGTACTTTTATAAAAATATCTGCCGAATGTTTAATATCGTTCCCACCGCTAATTTCGTGAGGTTTTACAGAAGTCACTCCAAAGTCTTCGGGCCTTATGATGGTCTCACTTTGATTGGTGATCGTTTTTGTATTACCGGTAAGAGAGATTTCATCGTACCCGTCCAGTGCATGTAAAACGGTAAAATTTTTATCTGTATTTTGATACAGATATCCGTACATACGGGCCAGTTCAAGGTTGAACACGCCTACTAACTGATTTTTAGGGAAAGCGGGATTTACCATAGGGCCTAACATATTGAAAAATGTTTTTACTTTGAGTTCTTTACGTATAGGGGCCACATTTTTCATAGCCGGATGGAAGAGAGGAGCATGCAGGATACAGATGCCTGCTTTTTCGAGGCATTTTTCGAGAAAGCCAGGGTCATTTGAGAACCGGACTCCCAGATATTCCAGTACATTACTGGAACCACATTTGGAAGAAACCCCATAATTACCATGTTTGGTAACTGGGATACCCGCACCTGCGGTTACAAAAGATGATAGGGTAGAGATATTAAAAGTATCCTTGCCATCTCCGCCGGTACCACAAAGGTCTATAGTTTCATGATCAGTAAAAGGAACAGAAACACAAAGTTCTAAAAGAGCATCTCTAAAACCTTCCAGTTCTTCCACAGTAATACTACGCATCATATATACTGTTAGAAAAGAAGCAATTTGATGACTGTTATACATGCCATGAGAGATATCTACCAGTACATTTCTGGCTTCTTCTTTTGATATGGTTTCATGATTAATAAGCCGGTTGAGTAGTTCTTTCATTGTTTTCAGGAGTTTAGCCAGTTTTTAAGTATTTGTTTTCCATTGGGAGTAAGTACAGATTCCGGATGATATTGTACCGAAGTCACGTCATAGACTTTATGTCTTAGCGACATAATATGTCCGTTGTTATCAAAAGAAGTAGCTTCCAGTGAATCGGGTAGGTTAGGATCGACAGTCCAGGAATGGTAACGCCCGGCTTCTATAATTGGATCGAGGCCTTTAAAAAGAGGATCTTTTTTAGCAGTAATTTTAACCTGAGTCGCCACACCGTGATACACCTTATCGAGATTGATGAGTTTTCCGCCAAACACTTCAGCAATAGCCTGTTGACCCAAACAAACACCAAATATACTTTTGGTAGGGGCATACCGTTCGATAATAGATTTAAGAAGGCCGGCTTCATCAGGAATACCGGGGCCGGGAGAAAGTACAATTTTATCAAAATGTTCTATTTCTTCCAGATCCAGCTGGTCATTACGCTTAACGATCACTTCACAGCCCAGATCTTCCAGGTAATGTACCAGATTGTAAGTAAAACTGTCGTAGTTATCTATAACGAGTACTTTTTTCATAATTAGATTTCTTCTGCGAGTTCGAGTGCTTTATTAAGGGCCCCTAATTTGTTATACACTTCCTGCAATTCATTCTCAGGATTAGATTCTGCTACTAGTCCTGCCCCGGCCTGATAGTGGAGTTGATGATCTTTACTCAAAAAAGTGCGTATCATGATGGCATGGTTGAACTCACCGTTAAACCCCATAAACCCGATAGCACCTCCATAAAAATCACGGCTGCAGGTCTCATACTTCTCTATAAGTTGCATGGCTCTGTGTTTGGGAGCGCCACTCAGGGTTCCTGCCGGAAAGGTATCGGCTACTACCTGCATGGGATTTTTGTCTTTTTGTATCTTACAGGTAACTTTTGACACCAGGTGAATAACATGAGAGAAAAACTGGATTTCTTTATAGGTATCTACCTGAACATCTTCTCCGTTCCTGCTCAGGTCATTTCGGGCAAGATCTACGAGCATAACATGTTCTGCATTTTCTTTAGGATCGGCTGATAGTTTTCGAGCCAGTTCAGCATCCTGCAGATCGTTACCGGTGCGTTTAAAAGTACCTGCAATAGGGTGTATCTCAGCCAATCCGTTTTGAATAATTAACTGTGCTTCCGGAGAGCTTCCAAAGATCTTGAAGTCACCGTAATCAAAATAAAAAAGGTAAGGAGACGGATTTATGGAACGAAGCGCTCTGTAAACATTAAACTCATCACCTTTAAAACATTGTGAAAAACGCCTTGAAAGTACCAGTTGAAAGACATCTCCTCTGTGGCAATGAGCACGGGCAAACTCTACATGTTTTAGGTATTCATTATCACTTAAATTTGAAACGGGAGCATCTTTTCTCTGAAAACCATAGGTAGCAAAATTCTTAATGTTCAATAACTGTTCAAGCTCTTCCAGATTGTTTTCTTTCTGATAACAATGGGCAAAGAGGTATGCCTGATTTTTGCTGTGATCAATGGCAATAATGTTTTGATAAACGGCATAGTACACATCGGGAATATGAAGATGTTCTCCTTTTTTTGAAAGTTGAATCTGTTCAAAATAGCGAACTGCATCATAGGACATATATCCGAAAAGGCCGTTCGTAATGAAATTAAGGCTGTGATCGTCGGTCGTAAATTTTTTAGAAAAACCAGAAATCACATCGGGCAGGAAGGTATCACGGGTAATTTTTGTATGGGTTTTATTACCGTTGGGAAACTGCTGTACTATTTCTTCATTCTTTACTTCAATATATGCAATGGGGTTGCAACATACATAAGAAAAACTGTTGTCATTGGCGTGATAGTCGCTACTCTCCAATAAAAGGGAGTTGTGAAAACGATCTCGTATCTTCAAATAAATACTTACTGGTGTTATGGTATCGGCCAGTATTTTTTTAAAGTGTGTTGTTAAATGGAACGTTTCTTTCATAACAGTAAAGATGGTTTTTGAGCACAAAAAAAGGCTTGTCGTGATTGACAAGCCTTCTCTATATACGGATAAAGCAATGTTACCTCACGATTATTTGAGTTCGTAAGGGCCACCACCAGATATTTTTAATGTTTGTTTTCATTTTCAGGATCAAATATAAAGATGAAAATGGTTTTTTCAAATACTTTGGAAAAATAATGCACAAAAAAAATCCTTCATAATTTAATTATGAAGGATTTTATATAGGATTTTAGATTTTTAGAACTGAAGATCCACTACCAGGTCAAACTCGTCGTAGATGGTTTTATCACCCAGATTATCGAAAAAACTACCAGAACCATAACGAACATCATATTTAGAACGGTCTATTTTTAGACTGGCGGTAGCCTTACTGCCATAAATAGACAGATCAAAAGTGATGGGATTTGTTTTGTCTTTAATGGTCAACTCTCCTTTTACTTCGTATCGGTTTTTACCGGTAGCCTTAGTATTAGTGATTACCAGTTTTGAAGTAGGGTGCTTTTGTACGCCAAAAAAGTCGTCTGATTTTAAGTGACCATTAAGTTTTGTTTGATATTCACCAGACAGGTCTGTACTGGTTAAGGAGGTCATATCAACAGTAAACATACCTCCGGTGAGATTGTCGCCATCAAATTCAAGATATCCGTCCTTAAGAGCTACAGTGCCTTCGTGAGAACCGGTTACTTTATATCCTTTCCAGACTACTTTGCTTTCGGCAGTTTTAATTTCCTTTTTTTCTTTATCCTTATTCGTGAATGCTGAAACACTAAAAGCTACAGCAAGGATTAAAGCAGTGTTTAAAAACTTGTTTTTCATTTTCTTCTTTTTTAAAATTAATATTTATAGGGTTGTAAATAAATCTTCTTCAGAGCGACGTACTTTGGCATTGAATTGTGTTTGGTCTTCATCAGAACGATAACCAACAGTAACCATAACACAGGCATGCAAACCTTTAGTGTTAAGATCCAGGAGCTCATTAAACTTTTCCGGTTCAAAACCTTCCATAGGGCAGGTATCAATATGAAGATGAGCCGCTGCAGACAACAAATTGCCAACAGCTATATATGCCTGTCTGGCAGTCCAGTTTTGCTGCTCCTGTGAGGATAAAGATAAGATCTTGGTTTTCATAAAATCGGCATATCCTTTTAGGTTTTCAAGAGGAATATTACGGGTCTTACTTGTGTTTTCAACAAAACTATCAATAAAACCTTCTTCTATTTGTTTTTTGTTACAAAAAATAAAAACATGAGAAGCATCGGTAACTTGCGATTGTCCCCATGAAACCGGGCGTAATTTCTCTTTAAGATCCATGTTATCTATGATATACACTTCGTAAGGCTGCAGGCCATAAGAAGATGCTGAGAGTTGAATAGATTTTTTAAGTATTTCTATATCGCTCTGGGAAACCTTTTTGGTAGGATCAAACTTTTTTGTGGCATACCGCCAGATAAGTGTTTCAATATAAGAATTCATAGTGTTACAAGAAATTTGTCTAATAAATTATTCAGGTTTTCGAGTTCCTGAGGGTTGAGTTGCGCCGTGAGTTCTTTTTCACAGGCGTGTATTGCTTTATCCATTTCTTTTAGAGCATCCAGTCCTTTATCGGTAATCAGAATTTCCACTTTACGCCGGTTACTTTCACATACAGCCCTCTTTACATAGCCCTTAAGTATAAGCTTATCTACCAGGCGGGTGGTATTACTCATTTTATGGATCATACGTTCCTGAATAGTGTAGAGATTGGCGGGCTTTCCTTTTTGCCCCCTCAGAATACGCAGTACATTAAACTGCTGAAGTGAAGTGTCAAAAACTTTCAGTTCTTCCGTAAGCTTTTCCATAATATGATTACTCACCAGAATAAGATGAATAATGGCTTTTCGATGTTTGGGCAGTAATTGTTCTGTTTTTAAAATATGCTCCAGACTCATGTCTATACAAAATTTGTATATACAAATATATATAATATACTTAAAAACCTGAGCAAAGCGGTTTATAATTTTTTGTTAAATGTAAGACAGTCCGTTATCATATCCTTAATTTTATCTTTTAAAGCAAGTAGTATGAAAAGTGTAGTATTGATTGTTTTTTTAGTAATTTTATACGGATGTAAATCTGAAGAAAGAAAGGAAGTAGGTTATAATGCCTTTTCGGTAATTCCGGAGGATGCGCCCAAACAGATTATTCGTGGAGAAAACCGTTCTTTAAAAGTATATGATTTTGAAGGCTTTGAACACATGCTTTCGAAGCAGGACGATAAGATTTACATCATAAATTTCTGGGCTACCTGGTGTAAGCCCTGTGTAGCCGAGTTACCTTTTTTTGAAGAGATCACTGAAAAGTATTCGGCCGGTAATGTGGAAGTAGTTTTGGTAAGTCTGGATATGCCCAGGATGTTTGAAACGCATTTGCTGCCATTTGTAGAAAAGAGGGATCTAAAATCTAACGTTATTGTATTGGATGATCCCAGGCAAAATGATTGGATACCTAAAGTGAGTGAGGAATGGTCTGGTGCCATCCCTGCGACCCTGGTCTATAGAAACTCTAAAAAGGAGTTCTATGAAAGATCTCTAGAATATGAAGAACTTGAAACTATTATTGAGAAGTTTAAAAACCACTAAAATGAGATACATTACAAAACTGACACTGCTTTTTACCGCATTGCTAACGGTTTCTTTCACACCTGTTGATTCGGAAGGTGACGGGTATAAAATAGGTGACTATGCTACTGATTTTAAATTAAAAAATATAAATGGAAAAATGGTTTCCCTGGCAGATTATAAAAATGCTAAAGGCTTCCTGGTAATTTTCACATGTAACAGTTGTCCTTTTTCAGTGGCATATGAAGACCGTATTATAGCGCTTAATGATAAATATGCACCTAAGGGTATTCCGGTTATTGCCATAAACCCTAATAATCCGGAAGCTCAGCCTAAGGACAGCTACAATTTGATGAAAGTGAGAGCCCAAGAAAAAGGATTTACATTTCCTTACTTACTTGATGAAGGACAAAAAATATACCCTCAGTATGGAGCTACTAGAACACCACATGTTTTTTTACTGGAAAAGACACCTCAGGGTAACAAAGTTAAGTATATAGGTGCTATTGATGACAACTATCAGGATGCGAACTCTGTTGAGCAGAAATACGTTGAGATGGCTGCCGATGCCTTATTGGCGGGTAAAGAAGTGAAGATCCAAAATACTCGTGCTATTGGATGCACCATTAAAGTATGAAAGAATTAAATAAAGTCTGGTAACAACAAATTAAATTCATTATTTATGGCTGATCTTTCTCAGGAAGAATGGGCGCAAAAGGTACTTGAAAACGACAACCTGGTGGTTCTTGACGTAAGAACTCCGGAAGAGTTTGAAGACGGATATATTCCCGGAGCTCTTAATATTAATATCTATGAAGGTCAAGGCTTTGTAGATGAGATCGAGAAACTCGATAAAGACAAAAACTACTATGTATATTGCAGATCTGGTCAAAGAAGCGGGCAGGCATGTGCTATAATGAACCAACTGGGGTTTGAAAATGCTTTTAATCTTTCCGGAGGTATGCTGGAATGGGAAGGTGAAGTTATCAGTTGATATCTTAAAGGTCCATAATAAACAAGATCCCGCAATAGCGGGATTTTTTTTGAAAACTATTGATAACGATGTAAAAACTTACTATTTTTATAGCATATAACTTTCTTTTGCAAATTGAAAAACCCATTACTTTTCTTGATGAAAGAAGATTTTTTACATTATATCTGGAAGTATCGAAAATACAATCATGTAAATCTTACTACTACCCGTGGGGAACGTATTGAAGTCATGGCCACCGGTTCTCAAAATACGGATGCCGGCCCTGATTTTTTCAATGCACGTCTCTCTATAGACGAACAGCTCTGGGCAGGTACGGTAGAAATACATTTAAGATCTTCTCACTGGTATCTTCATAACCATGAAACAGATGCAAAATATGAAAATGTGATACTCCATGTAGTCTGGGAAGATGATGTGGATATTTACAGGCGTGATAACACTCCCATACCTACATTGGTATTAAAAAATATTACAGACCGCTCGTCCTTTCGTAATTATCAGCGCCTCATCAATGGAAACAAGAGTTTTATTAACTGTGAAAAGCAGCTTGAGGATGTGCCCTATGGAATCGTAAAAAACTGGATGGATACACTTTTTATTAAACGTTTTGAAGCAAAATCTGCAGTGATCATGGAGGAGTTGAAACGATCTGGTAATGATTGGGAAGCCACTCTGTTCCGGTTACTTATGAAAAATTTTGGGCTCAAAGTAAATGCCGATGCGTTTTACAATGCGGCCTCTTTACTGGATTTCTCTGTGGTACGAAAAACACGTCATGATATCTTAGATCTGGAGGCCTTGCTTTTTGGTACCTGTGGGTTATTATCGGTAAGTGATGTAAATGATGAATACCTAATGGCTCAAAAGGGCAGATACGCATATTTGAGAAGAAAATACCAATTAGAAGAGTATCAGGGGATACGCCCTGTTTTTTTCAGGTTGCGCCCTCTTAACTTTCCCACAATACGAATATCGCAATTAGCAAACCTTTATGCTACGTACCCCAACCTTTTTTCTTTACTATTGAAAGCGCAAAGTAAAAAAGAACTTTACGGGATATTTGATATAGGGGTTTGTGATTACTGGAAAACCCATTATACTTTTGGGAAAAGATCGGGTACTACTCTAAAAAAAATGTCTTCTAACTTTATAGATCTGCTAATTATCAATACCATAGCACCTCTTAAATTTTGTTACGCACGTTTTAACGGAAGAAATGATGATCACTTAATGCGAAAGCTTCTTTTTTCGATCAAGCCTGAAAAAAACAGGATTGTAGATCATTATGAAGCACTTTCGGTACCTTCGGGGTCTGCAGCCGAGAGCCAGTCATTATTACAATTGTATCATCATTATTGTACAGTTAACAAATGTCTGGATTGTGCTGTGGGCAACCATCTCATTAAAGGGAAACTCAATTCACAATAAATTTTTTAGCCGTTATGGTTTCATTATCTTTTATAACACGAAAAATATAAATACCAGGCAATAGTTCTACATTTACCGCATCCTGAATAAAGTTGATCTCTCCTTCTTTCAGTATCCTCCCACTCAGGTCAACTATCTGAAAACGTTGTTCGTTACCTGCGCTAATGATATTCAAGTTACTTCCGGCAGAAATGGGGTTTGGAAAAAGTATAAGCGTATTTGATCCCGGGATACGTATTTCTACAGCTTCCGTAACAATTGTGGTGCCATTTGAGAGGGTGATTACGGCACGATAAGAAAAAAGACCCTTATCATTTAGGGTGTCATCTGCGTTGAGAAGAAGCGTGTCAAACGGAGGGAGGAATGTGTCGAGAACCGTTATTTCATCGCCCTGTACTTTCTCGAAAACCACTTGCGAAACATTTAAACGGGTACTGAGATTTAAAGTACTTCTTACAAAACTGTCGTCTGCAATAAATGCGAAAAAATTAACGTAATAGCAGTTTATACTAAAAAGTTCACGATTGATGGTCCTGCCCTGTAAACCGCTAGTGTTTGTGAATACGGGTGCTATACTAAAGTGAGGGTTTGTGTAAGTTGCTTTGTTATATGTAAATACAGTATCGGTAACGGTTTCAATGGTTTCCATATAGCGGTTGCCGAGATTTTTAATGGTATATGCAGTGGCCCCTTCTATGGCGTTCCATGCAAAAGCGGTTTCTTCCTCACAATCGAATAAGACCTCAGGTACTATTTCAGAAGAAATACCAAAAACATCAGAAAGGTATGAATTGCCATCAATTTGCATACGCAACTGCGCAAAGCCGGCTATCCCATCGAGAGAAATGCGTTGTAATTCGTTGTTGAGCGGAATATTATTTTCTATCTCCTGCCATCCGGAATTATTAATATTGATTTCCAGTGTTCCGGTTGTCCCTTGAAATGTGTTGTTCCATCGTACTTTATTCTCGGCCTGATTATTCATGGCATCTGTAGAAGTAGGAAAGGTCCATTCAAATCGGTTTTCTTCTTCCATGAAATAAGCTATGGAAAAGGGTTGCGATCCCGTACTCACTGTACTTCCGGTAAGTTCAATGGTAAATATACCTGGTACGGGATTAGCGATAGTAATTAGTTCGTTGTTGTTCAAATGGTCTTTTTTTCGAGTGGCCACTTGTGTAATAGAATCAACACTGGGATATGAATTTAATACCCAGGGTAGCCAGATAGTAGAGGCAGCATCTGTTATCTGCATATCAAGATCATTTACAAGGGCAGTTACATCTCCGGGGCGGGCAGCCGGATCATTCCAGGATAAGGCTACTCTGAGACGAGAAGTATTATTGGGTATGGTAATAGAGAAGCGCAATGTTTCTCCCTGGGAGACCGTATTTTCTATATAGGTTTCCTGTTCTATTACCTGTACACTCTGTAATGCATTCAAACTTCCGTAGCCAGAGGTGAAATCAACTGCAGGCGGGCCCACATCGTCTGCGCCTGCTATAAGTACCGCTTTTATAAGTGAAGAACTGGGAAGTTGCCCTTTCTGCTCGCGATACTGTTGCTGTAGTAAGACAACTGAACCGGAAACCAATGCAGATGCATCTGATGTGCCTCCGGGTGCAAAAGATACGAGTTCAGGTTTTACTCTGCCGTCGTATGCAGGACCTTTAGAACTTCTGGCATCGATTTCTCCCGATGTGTTCATAGCACCAACAGTGATCACATTTTTTCCCATTTTAAAGTTTCCCGTTAGGTTGGCAAACCCTTCGATACCTGCGTAAGGGCCGGTTTCTGGAATGGAAGTACCACTATTACCCGATGAAAAAATGTGTAGAAGAGAACCTACCGTGCGTATCTGAGTATCATACGCAGCAGCTTCATTACCGTATTGGCTTTCAACTGTAGTTCCATAAGAGTGGTTTTGTACACTTATGTCATTATCGGTAAAAGAAACATCAGGATCGGGCAACAAATTTATGAAGCTTGACGAAGTAAGGCGCACTGCATTGGCTACACCTCTGCCTTTGTAAGAACTGTTTCCGGCACCTCCTATTACCGTACTCATAGCAGATGCGTGAGAGTCTGTTTCTTCAGCCTGAAGGCCTGTAAAGAAAAATCGGTCTTTAAAATCTATATCAGTTGAATCAAAAGCCAGTTCTTTTACAGACACCGTCATGCCTCTTCCGTCTAAAGCCGGGAATCTGTTGTGTACTGTATTAATGGTGTTAACACTAATGTCGTTCTCATTTACCGGTGCTTCTGTGGAGGGTGTATGGGTAATATCTATAAACACAACCTGAGGATGATTTACAAAAGAATCAAGTTCTTTAACAGGGATCTCTAATTGGTAATAAGTTTGATAGGACGAAAGTATTTGGGCTTTTGAGGATAGCGCAGGTAATTCGGACTCGAAATCATCGGGGTCCATCACTGCAATAGAGATCCGCATATTTTCAGAAGAAAAACGTAGCTTTTCTTTCTTTTTCTTTAAACCCTTCGATATTTTCCAGAGATTATTCAAAGCATATATTTCTGATACCTTCGATACAAACACGGGCGGTTTTGAACTGTGTATAATATTAAAGTTGTCTTCAAGTTTCTTTATGAGTGTAAAGGCGTTTTGGCTACAAACTTCCTGAATATGTTGGGTTTGTATTAAATAAAATCCTTTACCCATTGTATCTTTATCTACCGCCTGAATGGATTCCTTCATGCTTTTTAGTACCTTTTTCTGTGCGTATAACGAACAGGGGAGAAGTATTATCAAAAGTATGTAAAGAAGATTTTTCATTTTTTTTTGTAGGTCAATCATTAATTATGCAAGTTATCGAAAAATCAAAGAATATCTAGTATTTACATTAAAAACCTCAGAGAAAATCTCAGAGCCTACAGCTACTGCTGGCCTATTGGTTTTATAAGCTTCAGCCTGCTTTTTTAATTCGCGAAAAATCATCATTTTTGTAGCATGGGCACAATGAACCGTATTAGATACTTTTTTGAAAAACACGGCTTTGCTGTTTCTTCGAGACTGGCGGAGCGGCTTGGGATGAAAGCAAAAAATGTACGATTGTTTTTTATTTATGTTTCTTTTGCCACTTTTGGAGCCTGGTTTGGGGTATATTTAACCCTCGCATTCTGGCTTAAGTTAAAAGATTTAGTCTATACCAAAAGGACTTCTGTATTCGATCTCTGATATGTTCAAACTATTTCGTTCAAAATTTTACCTTGCTTTATCATTGCTGGTTTTTGTTTTTGCTGCCGGTATTCTTGGGTATCGTATGCTTGCCGGTTATACATGGATCGATGCAGTTTATATGACCGTTATTACGGTTACAACTGTGGGGTATAGGGAAGTAGCGCCCGTGGATGATCAAACCAAGCTGTTTACCATTTTTTTGATTGTAACCAGTGTTTTTGTTTTTGCTTATGCTATAGCGATCATTACTGAGTATGTGCTCGCCCGAAGTTCATTTCACAATTTAAAAATACGTAAGATGAAAAGAAAAGTACGCCAATTAGAAAACCATGTAATTATTTGTGGTTTTGGAAGAAATGGTAAACAGGCAGCTTTAAAGTTAAAAGCCTACGGACGTTCTTTTGTAGTAATCGAGAAAGACAAAGAAATTATAGAAAGACACATGGAAGAAGTGCTTTTTGTTGAAGGAAATGCCAATGAGGATGATGTACTGGAAGAAGCAGGTATTAAAAAGGCCCAATATCTTATTTCTACGTTACCTAATGATTCAGATAATCTGTTTGTTGTCTTGTCATCCCGACAGTTGAACGATAAAATAAGTATTATAAGCAGAGCGTCACTGGAGACTTCACAACGAAAGCTTAAACTGGCAGGAGCCAATAAAACTATTATGCCCGACAAGATTGGAGGTGACCACATGGCTTCATTGATAATTATGCCAGATATTGTGGAGTTCATGAATCAACTATCTATTGAAGGCGGTAACAAAACCAACCTGGAAGAAGTGGGTATAGAATCATTCCCTGAAGAATTTAAAAATAAGTCTATAAAAGAAATTGATCTTCGCAGAAAAACAGGGTGTAATGTAATAGGGTATCGAAAGCCGGACGGGGAATATATAATTAATCCTGAAGCCGAAACTTTATTGCTTCCCGGTTCCAAAATTGTGGTACTTGGTCGTCCGGAACAAATCAAAAAATTGAATGATTTGTTCCATATTTAAGAGAATTATATTTAACGGGTAAAACTTGCCTACCAACCTTTTTTTTAAGATATTGGCGGCTGTTTAACTAAAGATAACAAAGAATTAACCAAACCTTTATTATGAGAAAAAAGATTTTCTCCACATTTACCATATTCAGTTTTCTGTTCATAAATGCGCAGGAACTTTCCGTAAAAGAGACGCTTACCAACCCGTCTAAAGAGATCAATGACGGAGTTATAACTCTGGAAGTAAGTGGTGGTGTTGAGCCATATACGTATAAATGGAGTAATCAAGGTACTTCTCTTTCTTCAAATAAAGCCAGTGGCTTAGTTGAGGGAATGCTTTATGAGGTAGTCATTACAGATGCCGGAGGAAATCAAATTATCAAAAAGTACGAAGTCCCCGCTGAAGCGATCACTGAAGTTTTTAATGGGACTATGAAACCTATTGTAGATGGAATAGGTTCCATTTTGTTTTGGGACCCTTTTGCGGCGATAGGTGTTTATGATCCTGTAATTCGTAATGATAAAGGTGCAGCCATTCTTCATCCCAACGGAGATGAAATGACCCGCCCGGTTCCATTTATTGTAATCTGGCTGGTAATTGGTGCTCTGTTTTTTACATTTCGTATGGGCTTCATAAATGTGAGAGGTTTTAAGCATGCCATACAATTGGCCCGAGGGCAGTATGACGAAGGAGACGCACCGGGGCAGGTAACTCATTTTCAGGCATTGGCCACGGCAGTTTCCGGTACGGTAGGACTTGGTAATATTGCCGGAGTGGCGGTAGCTATCTCCCTGGGAGGCCCCGGAGCTACATTTTGGATGATTGTAGCCGGACTTATCGGAATGTCTTCAAAATTCGTAGAGTGCACACTTGGTGTAAAATACAGAGATATTCTTCCCGATGGACGCGTTTTTGGAGGCCCTATGAACTATCTGGTAAAAGGATTGGGTGCTCAGGGTAAAGGAAAACTTGGGAAAGTACTGGCCTATATGTTTGCTGTATTGTGTATAGGCGCTTCGTTTGGTGGTGGTAATATGTTTCAGGCAAATCAGTCTTTTGAACAGCTTGAAGGGCAATTTTCATTTTTACAGGGTAACGGATTCTGGTTTGGTGTGATCACCGCAATACTCGTAGGCTCCGTAATAATAGGGGGTATAAAAAGTATAGCCAATGTTACCGGAAGGATCGTTCCCCTTATGGCTTCTATTTATGTAATATCGGCAGTTATTATAGTAGTGATGCACATTGAGAACGTAGGCTCTGCGTTTTCTGAGATCTTTTCAGGAGCCTTTGATCCCGGAGCTTTAAAAGGAGGTATTATTGGAGTATTGGTGGTAGGTTTTCAACGTGCTGCTTTCTCTAACGAAGCAGGAGTGGGTTCCGCCGCTATTGCACACTCTGCTGCAAAAACAAAACACCCGGTGTCAGAAGGTTTTGTAGCATTACTTGAGCCATTCATAGATACAGTTGTTGTATGTACTTTAACCGCACTGGTACTCATTTTTACCGGTTTTCATCAGGTAGATGGCCTTAGTGGGGCACAGTTAACCTCAGATGCTTTCGGAAGCGTTATCTCCTGGTTTCCTTACGTATTGGCAGCAGCGATATTCCTTTTTGCATTCTCAACCATGATCTCATGGTCATATTACGGCATGAGGGCCTGGACGTTTATCTTTGGAAAAAGTAAAAAAACAGAATTTGTTTATAAAATGTTGTTCCTTGTTTTTATAGTAATAGGAGCTTCTGTTGGGCTTGGTGCCGTACTTGACTTTTCAGATATGATGATCCTGGCCATGTCTTTTCCTAATATTATAGGTTTGTATCTCATGTCCGGTGAAGTGAAGACAGATCTCAATAGCTATTTGTCCAAGCTAAAAAACCGGCAATTATTCAGAAAATCAAAACCAGAAAAAGTGGGATAGTTAATCACCACTTTCATGATAATATGAAAATAGGATCCCGTTTGTTATTTCGTAAAAGAGAGAGAAACGGGATCTTCTTTTTATTGGTTTTTATTTTTTCAGGATATTTTATGGTATATATAACCCGGGGTTTCCGGGAAGGGCCTTTTGTGCGAACATTCACGAACATTTCTTCAGATACGATCCTGATCAGTGAAACCATACCATCAAAAAAAAACAGGGCCTACCAGTTTAATCCTAATTTCATTTCAGACGAAAAAGGGTACGAGCTGGGTATAAGTGTTGAGGCCCTTGATCGTTTTTTTCAATTTAGAGAAAAAGGTCTTTTTGTGAATTCACCCGAAGAATTCCAGAGAATCACAGGAATCACAGATTCTTTACTTGCTGCTTTGCGACCTGTTTTCAGGTTCCCGGTACGTTCCCGGCCCGTTTCCTTCCAGAATCTAAACTATCGGAATCTCGCCAAAAAGGAAAAAGCAGATCTCAATACAGTTGATACTACAATGCTGTCATCTGTTTATGGAGTAGGAAGCCGCCTGGCAAATCGTATTGTAAAGTATCGTACCTTTCTTGGAGGCTTTAGTGATGATTCCCAGCTCACAGAGGTATATGGCCTGAAAGAAGAGGTGGTCCAGCGCCTGCTCGAAAAATTTACAGTACGTTCTTTGCCAGAAATAAAGAAAATAAATATCAATATAGCTACGCTTCGGCAATTGAAAGGAATTCCTTATCTCAATGCACAAAGTGCTAAAATGATTTTGAAGTACAGATCGCAAACAGGAGAAATAAGAGATATTGATGAATTAACAAAAATACAAGGCTTTCCAGCAGAAAAAATTAAGAGAATTAAAGTATATTTGACGGTTAACTAAAATTGCTTTAGAAATGGATCTAGATGTTGTTGCGCAAATGAATTTTGATTATTCAGAAACCCAGCAAATGGTAGCAGCTTCGGCAAAAGAGTTTGCTGAAATGCATATACGTCCTTACGTAATGGAATGGGATGAATCACAGACATTTCCCGTAGAGGTTTTTAAAAAAGCCGGAGAAATGGGATTTATGGGTGTACTTGTTCCCGAACAATATGGAGGTTCCGGTTTGGGGTATCACGAATATATAGCCATAATAGAAGAAATATCTAAAGTTGACCCTTCCATAGGGTTGTCTGTGGCTGCTCATAACTCTCTCTGTACTAACCACATTCTTTCTTTTGGGAATGAAGAACAAAAAAGCAAATGGCTTCCAAAATTGGCTACGGCAGAGTTTATTGGAGCGTGGGGCCTGACCGAACACAATACCGGATCTGATGCAGGGGGAATGAATACTACCGCAGTTAAAGATGGAGATGATTGGGTGCTAAATGGGGCCAAGAACTTTATTACCCATGGTAAAAGCGGTGATATTGCCGTGGTGATTGTGCGTACGGGAGAGAAAGGTGATTCACGGGGGATGACTGCTTTTGTAGTAGAAAAAGGAACTCCCGGTTTTAGCAGTGGCAAAAAAGAAGATAAATTAGGCATGAGAGCCAGTGAAACGGCAGAACTTGTATTTGATAATTGCAGAATTCCAGATACTAACCGACTTGGAGAAATAGGAGAAGGGTTCATTCAATCCATGAAAATACTGGATGGAGGGCGTATTTCCATAGGAGCCCTTTCATTAGGTATCGCCAAAGGAGCCTATGAGGCCTCTGTTAAATACTCTAAAGAACGTGTGCAGTTTGGAAAACCTATTAGCCAGTTTCAGGGAATATCCTTTAAATTAGCCGACATGGCTACTGAAATTGAAGCATCTGAGTTGCTACTGCACAAAGCTGCTTTTGAAAAAAATGCAGGCAGGAATATGACCAAATTAAGTGCCATGTGTAAAATGTATGCTTCTGAAGTTTGTGTAAAAGTGGCAAACGAAGCTGTGCAAATACATGGAGGATATGGTTATACAAAAGATTTTCCGGTTGAAAAATATTACCGCGATTCCAAGCTTTGTACCATTGGAGAAGGAACTACCGAAATACAGAAAGTTGTGATCTCCAGAAATATTCTCAGGTAGTTGTGATTAAACCAAAAAAATAAAGAATAGAACTGAATCGCCTTTATGGCGATTTTTTTTGTATGTATTGTTTTTTAACATTCAAACGTTTTCGTGAGTAAGTGTGCCTGTTAATAGTTTTTTATGTGGTTTTTTTTGATAAAATTGAAAGAAATTTAAATCAATTATTATGAAAAAAAATTCTATTATCTGGATGCTGATGCTCCTTTTTACTTTTTGGAGCTGTGAAAATGAAGAGGTTCTTGCAGAGCAGGATCAAACGGATGCCATAAGTACAGAAGACCATTTATCTGATTCGAAAAAAGGAGATCTTACTGCGAGGTCTGTGGGTACCAAAGTGATGATGCAGGCATTTTACTGGAACGTTCCTTCAGGAGGTACCTGGTGGGATACAGTGAGTACCAAAATACCTGCCTGGAGCAGTGCAGGAATTGACGCTATATGGTTACCTCCTGTATCGAAGGCTATGAATGGACCGTTTTCAATGGGATACGATCCTTTTGATTATTACGATTTTGGGGACTATAATCAACAAGGCTCTCTGGAGACCCGTTTTGGATCACGAACCGAACTGGAAGCACTCATTACTGCCGCACATGCAAACAATATTAGCGTTATTGCCGATATTGTGCTAAATCACAACAGCGGAGGAGATTCTGAATTCAATATTTTTACAGGCACCAATACCTATACTGATTACAATCCGGCCTCCGGATTGTTTTACAGGTCGTCTTACGATTTTCACCCCAACGATGTAGCTCAAAATGATACCGGGGTTTTTGGAGGATTTCCCGACCTGAGCCATGTTAAACCTTATGTGCAGGATTGGTTATGGAAGCTACCCAACTCAGTAGCACAATATTATAAAAATGTTTTAGGCTTTGATGGCTGGCGCTTTGACTATGTTAAAGGCTTTGAGCCCTGGGTGGTAAAAGAATGGAAAAATACCGTAGGCGGTTTCTCAGTAGGGGAGTATTGGGACGGTAATGCCGCTACCCTGGAGTGGTGGGCCAATCAGGCAGAAGTATCTGCTTTTGACTTTGCCTGTTACTACCGTATGCGTGATGCTTTTGAGGGAAATGACCTTAATCAGTTAAATGTAGATATGCTGCTTAAGCGTAACCCTATGAGAGCGGTTACTTTTGTGGCGAACCACGATACCGATGAGATAATTAATGGTAAGTTATTAGCCTACGCATATATACTTACCCATGAAGGCTACCCCACTATTTTTTACAGAGATTATGAAGAATGGCTGGATAAGAATAAACTGAATAACCTTATATGGATACACAATAATCTTGTTTCCGGCAGTACTACCAATTTGTACACAGACAATGATGAGTACATAGCCAGAAGGAACGGAGGATCTGGTATAGTGGTGTATATCAACAATAGCAATAACTGGGATGAAAAATGGGTATCAACCAATTGGTCTGGAATACAAATTAAAGATTATACGGGTCACTCAAATTGGGAGCCGGTTACCGCTCAGGACGGCCGTGTTAAAATACAGGCACCCCCTAAGAGTTACACAGTCTGGTCAATAAAGTAATTTTTTTACTTCATTATTTAATAAAAAAGGCTATTTTTGCAGTCCTAAATGAGAGGAGGTGATAAAAGCATGTTAATTATACCTATTAAAGAAGGAGAGAACATAGACAGGGCTCTCAAGCGTTACAAAAGAAAATTTGACCGAACCGGTACAATGAGGCAACTTCGCAGCCGTCAACAGTTCACGAAACCATCTGTGGCGAGAAGAACTCAAATACAAAAGGCGCAATACATTCAAAGCCTCAGAGATCAGGAAGAAATTTAAGGTCTCTTAATATTACATAGAAAACCGTTAATACATAAAGTTTGTTAACTTTGATGATTAACGGTTTTTTTTATGTCTCCCGAATTATTTTTAAAATATCTTTCCTTAGAAAAAAATTATTCCCGGCACACCTGTACTGCTTATGGTAAAGATCTTTTCGAGTTCAGGGATTTTTGTACGGAAACGTTTGGTGAAGATTGTCTGGAAACCATACATTATTCTCAAATTCGAAGTTGGATCATACATTTGGTAGATTCAGGAGTATCCAATCGTACCATTAATCGAAAAATAGCTTCTTTGAAATCGTATTATAAATTTCTAAGGGTTAATAAGGTGATCGAGGTCAATCCGCTTGCGAGGCATAAAGCACTTAAAGTTTCCGAAAAACAGGAAGTTCCTTTCTCTCCGGACGATATGCGAAGAGTTTTTGATCTGTTTCAGGATGAAGATGATTTTGAGACTGTACGTGATATGCTTATTATAGAGCTTCTGTATGCTACAGGTATGAGAAGGGCCGAGCTTATAGGTTTGCAACTTGAAAATGTAGATCTAAACGCTGGTATGCTTAAGGTATTGGGGAAACGAAACAAGGAACGAATGATCCCGCTTTTACCGGAACTCTCGTCAAAGATACATCGTTACCTTGTGCATAGGGATTGTGTAATCACCAAGTATTCAGGCAATTATCTTCTTTTGTTGAAAAATGGAAATAAAATTTATGAAACGTTTGTTTATAGGGTAATTAATAATTATTTTAGTAAAGCATCCTCAAAAGTTAAAAAGAGTCCCCATGTTTTAAGGCATACTTTTGCGACTCATTTGCTTTCCCAGGGTGCAGATTTAAATTCGGTTAAGGAGCTTCTGGGTCATTCCAGTCTTGCCTCTACACAAGTATATACACATAATAGTATTTCAGAACTTAAAAAGGTACATAGCCGGTCACACCCCAGAAACAAAAAATAATAACCGTATGAGTAAAGTCTAATCTAAAACTAAATGTGATGAAAGTAAACACTCAATCTGTCAATTTTACAGTAGATCAAAAGCTTGTGAACTTCATTCAGAAAAGAATGGATAAACTAGATACTTTTTATGACAGAGTTATTCATTCTGATGTTTATCTCAAATTAGAGAATACCAGTAAAAAAGAAAATAAGCTGGTGGAGATTAAAGTGCATGTTCCCGGAGATGAGTTTATAGTCAAAAAACAGTGTAAAACTTTTGAAGAGGGTATTGATATGGCAACCGATTCTTTAGGCAGAGTGTTACTGAAAAGAAAAGAGAAATTGAGAGCTCATATTTAGCGGGAAAATTTTTTTAAAATTGTTTTGAATAATAAAATAAATCTATACATTTGCAGTCCGTTAGAAATAGCGGACTTTTTTTATGTTTTAAGCCGATATAGCTCAGTTGGCCAGAGCACGTGATTTGTAATCTCGGGGTCGTGGGTTCGAATCCCTCTATCGGCTCGAAAAAAAGAAAAATGCATCTAAAGTATGTTTTAGATAAAGTTCTGAAAATTAATGAATTATAATGAATGGGGAGATACTCAAGCGGCCAACGAGGACAGACTGTAAATCTGTTGGTTTTTACCTTCGCAGGTTCGAATCCTGCTCTCCCCACTGATCATGTTTTGTGATATTCAAGGTGAAGATTGCATAAAAATGCGATATCCTGGAAATTGACATGCTGAAAATAAATGCGGGAGTAGCTCAGTTGGTAGAGCGTCAGCCTTCCAAGCTGAATGTCGCGAGTTCGAATCTCGTCTCCCGCTCTACCGGAGTGTTGTGCTTAGTAGCAAGCATTCTTTTGATGGTTTCTTAAACTGTCAAATCGCCGATGTAGCTCAGGGGTAGAGCGTTTCCTTGGTAAGGAAGAGGTCACGGGTTCAATTCCCGTCATTGGCTCGCGTTGAGTTTAAATTTGAACACTAATATATAACTAAGATTAAAATTAATTAAATCATGGCAAAGGAAACTTTTGATCGTTCCAAACCCCACCTAAATATTGGTACTATTGGACACGTGGATCACGGAAAAACCACGTTAACTGCCGCGATTACTAAAGTACTGGCTGATAAAGGTCTTTCTGCGGTAAGAGATTTCGCGTCTATTGATAACGCTCCTGAAGAAAAAGAAAGAGGTATTACCATTAATACTTCTCATGTTGAGTATCAAACAGAGAAGCGTCACTATGCGCACGTTGACTGTCCTGGTCACGCCGATTATGTAAAGAACATGGTTACCGGTGCTGCTCAGATGGACGGTGCTATTCTTGTAGTAGCTGCGACTGATGGTCCTATGCCTCAGACTCGTGAGCACATCCTTCTTGGTCGTCAGGTTGGAGTGCCAAGAATCGTGGTTTTCATGAATAAAGTGGATATGGTTGACGATCCTGAGCTTTTAGAGCTTGTAGAGATGGAGATCCGTGAGCTACTTAGCTTTTATAATTATGACGGTGATAATGGTCCTGTAGTACAAGGTTCCGCTTTGGGTGCTTTGAACGGAGAAGACAAGTGGGTTGATACAGTTATGGAGCTTATGAATGCTGTAGATGAGTGGATCGAGCTTCCTCAGCGTGATATCGATAAAGATTTCCTTATGCCCGTTGAAGATGTATTTACCATTACAGGTCGTGGTACCGTAGCAACCGGACGTATCGAAACAGGTGTTGCACGTACCGGAGATGCTGTTGATATCATCGGTATGGGTGCCGAAAAACTTTCTTCTACCATTACAGGTGTTGAGATGTTTAGAAAGATACTTGACAGAGGTGAGGCCGGAGATAACGTAGGTATCCTTTTAAGAGGTATAGAAAAATCGGATATTAAAAGAGGTATGGTTATTTGTAAGCCTGGCTCTGTAACCCCACATGCCAAGTTTAAGGCAGAGGTGTATATCCTTAAAAAAGAAGAAGGTGGTCGTCACACGCCATTCCACAATAACTACCGTCCTCAGTTCTACGTACGTACAACTGACGTAACAGGAACAATTACACTTCCTGAAGGAGTTGAGATGGTAATGCCTGGTGATAACCTTACCATTACAGTTGACCTTCTTCAGCCTATTGCACTTAACGTTGGTTTACGTTTTGCGATCCGTGAAGGAGGTAGAACGGTAGGTGCTGGTCAGGTTACTGAAATTCTTGACTAAAAAGAATTAGATCTTAATAGGAGGTGTCCGTCCTTTGGGCGGATACCTTTCCATATGAATACGGGTGTAGCTCAGTTGGTAGAGCACTGGTCTCCAAAACCAGGTGTCGGGAGTTCGAGTCTCTCCTCCCGTGCAAAGAAAAGTATATGGGAATTATTAATTATGTAAAAGAGTCTTTTGACGAATTAAGGTCAAATGTCACATGGCCTACCTGGGCCGAGGGGCAAAACCTTATGGTTCTTGTGGCAGTGTTTTCGGTATTGTTCTCGCTGGCTATCTGGGGGGTTGACTCCGGTTTTGTGAAACTCATTGGTCTTTATTTTGATGTAATCAACTAATATTACTAATTCAGGGAGAATGGCAGAAGCATTGGTGAAAAATTGGTATGTAGTACGGGCTGTGAGCGGCCAGGAAAATAAGGTGAAATCTTATATAGAAAATGAGATCGCCAGACTTGGCTATTCTGATTATGTTGATGAGGTGCTTGTGCCTACTGAAAAGGTAGTTCAGATCAGGAACGGAAAAAAAATTAATAAAGAACGCGTTTATTTTCCCGGATATGTTATGGTGAAGGCCAATCTGGGAGGTGAGATCGCTCACGTTATAAAGTCTATTACCGGAGTAATTGGATTTCTTGGAGAAGTAAAAGGGGGAGATCCGGTGCCTCTGCGTAAATCAGAAGTAAACAGAATGCTTGGCAAGGTAGATGAATTGTCAGTAAAAGCAGATAATGTTGCCATACCTTACATTATAGGAGAAACAGTAAAGGTAATAGATGGGCCCTTTAATGGTTTTAACGGTACTGTAGAAAAAATTAATGAAGAGAAACGTAAGCTTGAAGTGATGGTGAAGATATTTGGAAGAAAGACCCCATTAGAGCTTAGTTATATGCAGGTGGAGAAAGTTTAATATCCACTTTTTTAGTAGTTGAGAGTATAGAAGTGTGTGCTTCCGTTTATACACACTTTAATTATAAATTTAGTTTTAAACAATGGCAAAAGAAGTAAGTAAAGTAGTTAAACTACAAGTTAGGGGAGGTGCTGCGAATCCGTCGCCACCGGTTGGACCCGCTTTAGGTGCTGCCGGAGTTAACATTATGGAGTTCTGTAAGCAGTTTAATGCAAGAACTCAGGACAAGCCCGGTAAGGTCTTGCCGGTTGTTATCACCGTGTATAAAGATAAGTCTTTCGACTTTGTTGTAAAGACACCACCTGCGGCAGTTCAGCTATTGGAAGCGGCTAAGATTAAAAGTGGTTCCGGAGAGCCTAACCGTAAGAAAGTAGGTAGTATTACCTGGGATCAGGTAAAAACTATCGCAGAAGACAAAATGCAGGACCTTAATGCATTTACCGTAGAATCAGCAATGAGTATGGTAGCGGGTACTGCAAGATCAATGGGATTAACGGTTTCAGGTGACAAGCCTTTTTAAATCTTAAAAGAAACGGAAATGGCAAAATTAACTAAGAAGCACAAAGAGGCTCTATCTAAAATAGACAGAAATAAGCTGTATTCAGTAAATGAAGCTTCTGCGCTTGTAAAAGAAATAACCAACGTTAAGTTTGATGCATCAGTAGATCTTGCAGTACGATTAGGCGTTGACCCCCGAAAAGCCAATCAAATGGTAAGGGGTGTTGTTACCCTTCCTCACGGAACCGGTAAGGATGTGAAAGTACTGGCACTGGTAACACCAGATAAAGAAGGTGAAGCAAAAGAAGCGGGTGCCGATTATGTAGGTCTGGATGAATATCTTCAAAAAATTAAAGATGGCTGGACCGATGTAGATGTTATTATAACCATGCCTAGCGTAATGGGTAAATTAGGACCCCTTGGTAGAATATTAGGCCCCAGAGGCTTAATGCCTAACCCAAAAACGGGAACTGTAACTATGGATGTTGCAAAAGCAGTCTCTGAAGTAAAGGCGGGTAAAATAGATTTTAAAGTAGATAAGACAGGAATCGTTCATGCTTCCATTGGTAAATCATCCTTCACTCCTGAAAAGATTGCCGGGAATGCCAACGAGCTTATCCAAACATTAATAAAACTAAAACCAACTGCAGCCAAAGGTACTTATATTAAAAGCATTTATATGTCCAGTACTATGAGTCCCAGTGTGCCGGTAGATCCTAAAGCAGTATAATTGGTAGTTAATAATTTATAATCATGACTAGAGAAGATAAATCAACGGTAATAAAAGATTTAACTGCACAGTTAACCGATAATTCTACTATCTACCTTGCAGATATTTCCGGTTTGAATGCTACTGCGACTTCTAATTTGAGAAGAGCCTGTTTTAAAGCAGATATTAAGCTTGCCGTAGTAAAGAATACATTACTGGCGAAAGCTATGGAAGCTTCCGATAAAGATTTTGGAGAGTTACCGTCGGTTTTAAAGGGAAACACTTCATTGTTGTTTTCAACTACCGGTAATGCTCCTGCTAAACTTATTAAGGATTTCCGAAAAAAATCAGAGAAACCTTTGTTAAAAGGCGCTTTTATTGAAGAAGCCATTTTCATTGGAGATGATCAACTGGAAAACCTGGTAAATATAAAATCTAAGGAAGAAGTTATTGGAGATATTGTACTCCTACTTCAATCGCCTGCTAAAAACGTGATTTCTGCCCTCAAATCAGGAGGTGGTAAACTGGCAGGTATCCTGAAGACTTTATCAGAAAAATAAACTTTGTACGCACTATAATATTTATATATTTAAAATTAAAACGATAGAAAAATGGCAGATTTAAAAGAATTCGCAGAACAATTAGTTAACCTTACTGTTAAAGAAGTTAATGAGTTAGCGGATATATTGAAAGAAGAATATGGTATAGAGCCTGCTGCAGCTGCAGTAGCCGTAGCCGGTGTAGCTGGTGCTGCCGGTGGAGGTGAAGCTGCTGAAGAAAAGACTGAGTTTGACGTAATCCTTAAAGCAGCTGGAGGTTCTAAACTGGCAGTTGTAAAACTGGTTAAAGAACTTACAGGTCTTGGTCTTAAAGAGGCTAAAGATATTGTTGACGGTGCTCCTACCGCAGTAAAAGAAGGCATTTCTAAAGATGAGGCCGAAGGTCTTAAAAAGTCTCTAGAAGAAGCCGGAGCAGAGGTAGAGCTTAAATAAGCTTGCCAGGCTTCAAAAACTTGGTTTAGGTCTTAGGAAAGTATCCTCAAGGCCTAAACCCTTTTGCGTATATAAACAATATGTACGTTTTACCTTTTTATTGTAATCAAAATTTTGTCCATTGATGTTCACAAATCAGACTGAAAGATTAAATTTTGCCTCCGCCAAGAATACGCCGGAATATCCCGACTTCTTGGACATTCAGATCAAGTCTTTCCAGGATTTTTTTCAACTGGAAACCAAACCTGAAGAAAGAGGTGACGAAGGTCTTTATAACACCTTCATGGAGAACTTCCCAATCACTGATGCACGTAACCAATTTGTACTGGAGTTTTTAGATTATTTTGTGGATCCACCAAGATATTCTATCCAGGAATGTATAGAGAGAGGGCTTACCTATAGCGTACCCCTGAAAGCGAGACTAAAACTTTACTGCACTGATCCGGAGCATGAAGATTTTGAGACGATCGTTCAGGATGTTTATCTGGGTACCATACCTTATATGACGCCTAGCGGTACTTTTGTAATCAATGGTGCAGAACGGGTAGTAGTTTCACAGTTACACCGCTCACCCGGTGTTTTCTTTGGGCAGTCGTTTCACGCAAACGGCACCAAATTATATTCGGCCAGAGTAATTCCTTTCAAAGGTTCCTGGATCGAGTTTGCTACAGATATTAACAGCGTTATGTACGCGTATATTGACCGGAAAAAGAAATTACCGGTAACCACGCTTTTTAGAGCGATCGGATTTGAAAGAGATAAAGATATACTCGAGATATTTGATCTTGCAGAGGAAATTAAAGTGTCCAAAACAGGATTAAAAAAAGTGCTGGGAAGAAAACTCGCAGCGAGGGTATTAAACACATGGCATGAAGATTTCGTTGATGAAGATACCGGAGAAGTAGTATCTATTGAGCGTAACGAAATTATTCTTGATCGTGATACTATTCTTGACAAAGAACATTTAGATGAAATATTAGAGGCTGATGTTAAAACGATACTTCTTCACAAAGAAGAAAATCAGTCTGCTGATTATGCGATCATTCACAATACACTGCAAAAAGACCCTACCAACTCTGAAAAAGAAGCAGTAGAGCATATTTACAGACAATTACGTAATGCAGAACCGCCTGATGAAGAAACGGCAAGAGGAATTATTGATAAACTTTTCTTCTCAGACCAGCGTTATAATCTGGGAGATGTAGGGCGTTACCGTATGAATAAAAAGCTGGGGCTTAATATTGATATGGATAAGCAGGTGCTTACTAAAGAAGATATCATTACAATTGTTAAGTACCTAATAGAACTTATTAATTCAAAAGCTGAGATAGATGATATTGACCACCTGTCTAACCGAAGAGTAAGAACCGTAGGTGAACAACTTTCAGCCCAGTTTGGAGTAGGTCTGGCAAGAATGGCCCGAACCATAAGAGAGCGTATGAATGTAAGGGACAATGAGGTATTTACACCTATTGACCTTATCAATGCTAAAACATTATCATCGGTTATCAACTCGTTCTTTGGCACCAACCAGCTCTCTCAGTTCATGGATCAGACAAACCCATTGGCAGAGATCACTCACAAAAGAAGACTTTCTGCTTTAGGGCCTGGAGGTCTTTCCCGTGAAAGAGCAGGTTTTGAAGTGCGTGACGTTCACTATACCCACTATGGCCGTTTGTGTCCTATAGAAACACCAGAAGGACCCAACATTGGTTTAATATCCTCATTAAGTGTGTTTGCTAAGGTAAATACCATGGGCTTTATAGAAACGCCTTACCGCAAAGTTGAGAACGGTAAAGTAAACCTTGATGAAATTATATACCTGAGTGCCGAGGAAGAAGAAGAAAGACTCATCGCTCAGGCCAATATACCTTTAAACAAAGAAGGATCTATTGAAAGTGATAAAGTGATTGCCAGAGATGAAGGAGACTTCCCGGTAGTAGAGCCCAATCAGGTAGATTATACCGATGTGGCCCCTAACCAGATTGCTTCTATATCTGCATCGCTTATTCCTTTCCTTGAGCATGATGATGCCAACCGTGCACTTATGGGCTCTAACATGATGCGACAGGCCGTGCCATTACTTCGTCCTGATTCACCCATTGTAGGTACCGGTCTGGAACGCAGAGTAGCATCCGATTCCAGAGTACTCATTAACTCAGAAGGAAACGGCCAGGTAGAATACGTAGATGCCAATAAGATCACTATAAAATATGATCGTTCTGAAGATGAGAAACTAGTAAGTTTTGAAGATGATTCAAAAACCTACGAGCTTATAAAATTCAGAAAAACCAATCAGGGTACATCAATCAACCTAAAACCTATTGTTAAAAAAGGAGATCGGGTTGAAAAAGGACAAGTTCTTTGTGAGGGGTATGCCACCCAGCAGGGAGAACTTGCTCTGGGTAGAAACCTGCAGGTAGCCTTTATGCCCTGGAAGGGATATAACTTTGAAGATGCTATTGTAATCTCTGAAAAAGTGGTTAGAGAAGATATTTTTACCTCTATCCATATTGATGAGTACTCATTGGAAGTAAGGGATACCAAACTTGGTGCTGAAGAGCTTACCAATGATATTCCCAACGTTTCAGAAGAAGCTACCAAAGACCTGGATGAGTACGGTATGATCAGGGTTGGTGCAGAAGTTAAACCAGGGGATATTCTTATCGGTAAGATCACTCCAAAGGGAGAATCAGACCCGACACCAGAAGAAAAACTGCTTCGTGCCATTTTTGGAGATAAAGCGGGTGATGTAAAAGATGCATCTCTTAAAGCATCTCCTTCTTTGAATGGAGTAGTAATAGACAAAAAACTCTTTTCCAGAGCAATAAAAGATAAGCGTAAGCGGGCAAAAGATAAAGAAGACGTTACTAAGCTCGAGATGCAGTACGCTACCAAATTTGAGCAGTTAAAAGATGTGCTCATTGAGAAATTATTTGCCATTGTAAATGGTAAGACCTCTCAGGGAGTTATGAATGATCTTGGGGAAGAAGTACTTCCTAAAGGTAAGAAATACACCCTTAAAATGCTTCATGCGGTAGAAGATTTTGCACACTTGATCTCAGGGAGCTGGACTACTGATGAGAATGCTAATGAGCTGGTAGCGGATCTGTTACACAATTACAAGATTAAATTAAATGACCTTCAGGGGGCCTTGCGAAGAGATAAGTTCACCATTTCGGTAGGAGATGAATTACCTGCCGGTATTATGAAGCTTGCGAAAGTATATATCGCTAAGAAACGTAAGCTGAAAGTAGGTGATAAAATGGCAGGGCGTCACGGAAACAAAGGTATTGTGGCCCGTATCGTAAGAGAAGAAGACATGCCTTTCCTTGAAGACGGAACACCGGTGGACATTGTACTGAATCCGCTTGGGGTACCTTCCCGTATGAATATCGGACAGATCTATGAAACCGTATTGGGGTGGGCAGGCCAGAAACTAGGCAAGAAATTCGCAACACCTATATTTGACGGGGCTTCTCTGGATCAGATAAACTCCCTTACAGACGAGGCCGGTATTCCTAGATTCGGACATACATATCTGTATGATGGAGGCACAGGAGAGCGTTTTGACCAGGCAGCAACCGTTGGTGTGATCTATATGCTTAAACTGGGTCACATGGTAGATGACAAAATGCACTCCAGATCTATCGGTCCTTACTCGCTTATTACTCAGCAACCTCTGGGTGGAAAAGCACAGTTTGGAGGACAGCGTTTTGGAGAAATGGAAGTATGGGCGCTCGAGGCATATGGTGCTTCAAGTACCCTGCGTGAGATCCTTACCGTAAAATCAGATGATGTTATAGGTAGAGCAAAAACCTATGAGTCTATCGTGAAAGGAGAATCCATGCCAGAGCCTGGATTACCAGAATCGTTCAATGTATTGATGCATGAACTTAAAGGTCTTGGATTAGACATTAGACTGGAAGAATAACAGGCAGGGGAGTAATACCCCTGCTTTACACCTTTTTACATACTTAAAATTCATTATCACCATATATTATGGCAAGAGTAAAAGATAAGAATACAGTACAGAGATTTAATAAGATCTCTATAGGTTTGTCTTCACCCGAGGCAATTCTGGCAGAATCCAGAGGCGAAGTGTTAAAGCCTGAAACCATTAACTACCGTACCCATAAACCTGAACGAGACGGATTGTTCTGTGAGCGTATTTTTGGGCCGGTAAAAGATTATGAGTGTGCCTGTGGTAAATACAAAAGAATACGTTATAAAGGTATTGTTTGTGACAGATGCGGTGTTGAAGTAACCGAGAAGAAAGTAAGAAGAGACCGCGTGGGGCATATCAATCTGGTAGTACCCGTAGCACATATATGGTACTTCCGGTCCTTACCCAATAAAATAGGATATCTCTTAGGGCTTCCTTCCAAGAAGCTTGATATGATCATATACTATGAGCGCTATGTAGTTATACAGGCAGGTATTGCCAAAAACCCGGAAGGAGACGAGTTAAAAAAACTTGATTTCCTTACCGAAGAGGAATACCTTAATATTCTGGATTCCTTACCAGCCGAAAATCAATATCTGGAAGATTCAGATCCTAATAAGTTCATTGCGAAAATGGGAGCAGAGTGTCTTATTGATCTCCTCTCCAGAATAGATCTGGATCGGTTGTCATACGAATTAAGACACAAGGCAAATAACGAAACATCCAAGCAGCGTAAAACCGAAGCGCTTAAGCGTCTTCAGGTAGTAGAAGCTTTCAGGGAAGCACAGGGTAATCGTGAAAACAAACCAGAGTGGATGATCATGAAAGTAGTGCCTGTTATTCCACCTGAACTTCGTCCTTTGGTGCCATTGGATGGAGGACGCTTTGCTACTTCAGATCTTAACGACCTGTATCGTAGAGTAATAATACGTAACAACCGTTTAAAGCGTTTAATGGAGATTAAAGCCCCTGAGGTAATTCTTCGAAATGAGAAACGTATGTTACAGGAATCAGTGGACTCGCTTTTTGACAATACCAGAAAAGCATCTGCTGTAAAGACTGAATCTAACAGGCCGTTAAAATCACTATCTGATTCTCTTAAAGGAAAACAGGGGCGTTTTAGGCAAAACCTTCTTGGAAAGCGTGTAGATTATTCCGCACGTTCCGTAATTGTAGTTGGACCCGAGTTAAAATTATACGAGTGCGGTCTTCCCAAAGATATGGCCGCCGAACTCTATAAGCCGTTCGTCATACGAAAGCTCATTGAAAGAGGGATCGTAAAAACCGTCAAATCGGCTAAAAAGATTATAGATAAAAAAGAACCCGTAGTATGGGATATTCTTGAAAATGTACTAAAAGGACACCCTGTACTGCTTAACAGGGCTCCCACACTTCACCGGTTAGGTATTCAGGCATTTCAGCCCAAGCTTATCGAAGGAAAGGCTATACAGTTACACCCGTTAGTATGTACGGCATTTAACGCCGATTTTGACGGAGACCAGATGGCAGTGCACTTGCCGTTAGGGCCTGAAGCCATATTAGAGGCGCAACTGCTTATGCTGGCATCCCATAATATACTGAACCCTGCGAACGGTTCGCCAATCACTGTGCCTTCTCAGGATATGGTACTTGGACTGTATTACATGACCAAAGCCAGAATGTCCACCGAAGACCATCCGGTTAAAGGAGAAGGGTTAATCTTCTATTCTCCCGAAGAGGTGAATATAGCATACAATGAAAAGCGAGTGGCACTTAACGCGATCATAAAAGTTCGTGCTAAAGATTTCAATGAAAAGGGAGAACTAGTCCCGCAAATCATAGAAACTACCGTGGGAAGAGTACTTTTTAACGAAGTAGTTCCTGATGAAGCCGGTTTCGTAAATGCAGTACTTACTAAAAAATCTTTGAGAGACATTATTGGTAATATCCTGAAAGTAACCAGTGTGCCTGCTACGGCAGAATTCCTTGACAGAATTAAGGATATGGGATATAAATTTGCTTTTCAGGGTGGTTTGTCTTTCAGTTTGGGAGATATCATTATCCCTGAAGAAAAGCATAAAATGATTGATGAGGCAAATGAGCAGGTAGATGGTATTATGATGAATTATAATATGGGGCTTATTACCAATAATGAGCGTTATAATCAGGTAATTGATATCTGGACCTCTACCAACGCAGGCCTTACAGAACTGGCAATGAAGCGTATTCGTGAGGACAACCAAGGCTTTAACTCTGTGTATATGATGTTGGATTCCGGAGCTCGGGGATCTAAAGAACAGATCAGGCAGCTTACGGGTATGCGAGGGTTAATGGCAAAGCCTAAAAAATCGACTGCCGGAGGTGGAGAGATCATCGAGAACCCGATCCTTTCAAACTTTAAAGAAGGACTTTCTATTCTGGAATACTTCATATCTACCCACGGTGCGCGAAAAGGTCTTGCCGATACCGCTCTAAAAACAGCCGATGCCGGTTACCTTACCCGTCGTCTGGTAGATGTTTCTCAGGATGTGATCATCAATATAGAAGACTGTGGTACCCTGAGAGGAGTAGAAGTGTCACCACTTAAGAAAAACGATGAAATTGTAGAATCTCTGGGAGAAAGAATTCTGGGACGTGTATCACTTCACGATGTGTTCGATCCGCTTACCGAAGAACAACTCGTTTCTTCCGGCGAAGAGATCACCGAAGCTATTGTTAAGCGCATCGATGCCTCACCTATAGAAAAACTGGAAGTACGTTCACCGTTAACCTGTGAGGCAAAACACGGTATTTGTGCTAAGTGCTATGGCCGTAACCTTTCTACCGGAAAAATGGTACAAAAGGGAGAAGCGGTAGGAGTGGTAGCCGCCCAATCCATTGGAGAACCTGGTACACAGCTTACCCTTCGTACTTTCCACGTAGGAGGTATTGCAGGGAACATTTCAGAAGAGAACAAACTGGAAGCCAAATTTGATAGTAAGCTGGAAATAGAAGATCTTAAGATCGTAAAGGGTGAAAATGCGGAAGGAAAACCAGTAAATATTGTAATCTCAAGAACTTCAGAAGTGAAGTTTGTGGATAAGAAAACAGGAATAGCGCTGAGTACAAGTAATATTCCTTATGGCTCTCAAATTTTTGTAAAAGACGGACAAACTGTAAATAGAGGAGATGTTATTTGCCAGTGGGATCCTTATAACGGGGTTATTATCTCTGAGTTCTCAGGTAAAATTGCTTATGAGAATATAGAACAGGGAGTTACCTATCAGGTTGAGATTGATGAGCAAACAGGGTTCCAGGAGAAAGTGATCTCAGAATCCCGAAACAAAAAACTCATCCCTACACTACTTATCAAAGATGCCAGTGGAGAGGTGCTCAGATCCTATAACCTGCCGGTAGGAGCCCATATTATGGTAGATAACAATGAAAAGATAAGAGAAGGTAAAGTATTAGTGAAGATACCGCGAAAATCTGCCAAAACGGGAGATATTACCGGAGGTCTGCCACGAGTTACCGAATTGTTTGAAGCCCGTAATCCATCTAATCCGGCAGTAGTTTCCGAAATAGACGGAGTAGTTTCTTTTGGAAAGATAAAAAGAGGTAACCGCGAGATTGTGGTTGAATCTAAATTAGGTGAAATTAAAAAGTACCTGGTAAAACTTTCTAACCAGATACTTGTTCAGGAAAACGATTATGTAAGAGCAGGAATGCCTCTGTCAGACGGTTCCATTACTCCTGATGATATTTTGAAAATCAAAGGGCCCTCTGCAGTTCAGCAGTACCTGGTAAATGAGGTACAGGAAGTATATCGACTGCAGGGTGTGAAAATTAATGATAAACACTTTGAAGTCGTAGTACGGCAAATGATGCGTAAAGTAGAGATCCAGGATCCCGGAGATACCATATTCCTTGAAGGTCAGTTGGCGCACAAAGATGATTTCATTCAGGAGAATGATAATATCTTCGGTATGAAAGTAGTAGAAGATGCAGGAGATTCAACGGTATTTAATGCCGGACAAATTGTATCGCCTCGTGACCTGAGAGATGAAAACTCTATTCTTAAACGTGCCGATAAGCAAGTGGTAGTAGCCAGAGAAGCCATTCCGGCAACCGCTACACCTATACTTCAGGGTATTACCAGGGCATCGCTCCAAACCAAGTCATTCATATCTGCGGCTTCCTTCCAGGAAACTACCAAAGTACTCAATGAGGCTGCGGTTAGCGGTAAAGTTGACGGACTGGAAGGACTTAAGGAGAATGTTATTGTAGGACACAAGATCCCTGCCGGTACCGGTATGAGAGAATATGATCATATTATTGTAGGCTCAAAAGAAGAATACGATGAGATCATGGCGGGAAAAGAAGAAGTTAATTTCTAATTATGAGCGATCACGATAAAAAGAAACAAGGTCAGATCAATATAGAATTGGATGATAAGACGGCAGAAGGAACCTATTCCAATCTGGCCATTATAAACCATTCCGTATCTGAGTTTGTCGTAGATTTCGTGAGTATTATGCCCGGAACTCCTAAGGCCAAAGTGAAAAGCAGGATCATTTTAACACCTCAGCATGCCAAGCGCTTGCTAAAGGCATTGAATGATAATGTGAATCGCTTTGAAAAAGCTCATGGAGAGATCAAAGAATACGATCAACCTCCCATACCCCTTAATTTTGGGCCCACGGGAGAGGCTTAAATGTAAACAAAAGCCCGGAACTCTGTTCCGGGCTTTTTATTTTATGGTAGTTTTTGTAATTTTAGAAGATACCGCAAATTAGTTTTACCATGTCAGAACGTATAAAAAACTTTGGAGAATTTTATCAGTTTTACTTAACAGAACATCAACATAAAACCAGCAGAGTATTACATTTTATAGGTACTTTCCTTGTATTTATATTGGCTGGTTTTTTTGCATGGTACGGAGGGAGCTGGGAATGGATACTAGTACCCGTAGCCGGTTATGGTTTTGCCTGGGCGGGACATTACTTCTTTGAAAAAAATAAACCCGCAACGTTTAAATATCCCCTATGGAGCCTTTTGTCAGACTTTAAACTGTTTTTTGAGATACTTTTTGGAAAAAAAACATTTGATGCTTCCAAAGACTAAAAAGTAGCGAAGAAAGCTCAATGTTTTAGTTATACTCCGATGTAAAATGCAGATTAACTGTAGGGTATTTTTGACGGGTCATTTCTATAGAAAAGTGTGAATCTGCCAAAAATACAAGCTGGCCCTGCTTATCACGTGCCAGAAACTTTTGTTTTACCCTTTTAAACTCGGCAAACTCCTCATTTTTAGGGTCTTTTGGTGCAACCCAGCATGCTTTATAAACCGGAAAGTTTTCATAATTACATTTGGCTCCGTATTCGTGCTCTAACCGGTATTGGATTACCTCATATTGAAGTGCACCTACAGTACCAATTACCTTACGGCCATTTAGTTCCAGTGTAAATAATTGAGCAACACCCTCATCCATTAATTGATCCAGACCTTTTGCCAGTTGTTTGGCTTTCATAGGGTCGGCATTATTAACATACCTGAAATGTTCAGGAGAAAAACTGGGGATTCCTTTGAAATGGAGGTTTTCTCCCTGTGTAAGAGTGTCCCCAATCTTAAAATTCCCTGTATCATGAAGCCCTACAATATCACCGGCATAAGAGATATCTACAATTTCCTTGCGTTCAGCAAAAAAAGCATTCGGACTGGAAAACTTAAGTTGTTTGCCATGCCGAACATGCAAATAAGGAGTGTTTCTTTGAAAAGTGCCTGAAACAATTTTCACAAAGGCCAGCCGGTCCCTGTGTTTAGGGTCCATATTGGCGTGTATTTTAAAAACAAAACCACTAAAGTCTTTTTCATTGGGCGCTACCCACCGTTCCTCCGCTTCTTTTTTTCGGGGAGCAGGTGCTATATCAATAAAACAATCCAATAGTTCTCTTACACCAAAGTTATTAAGTGCCGAACCAAAAAACACCGGTTGTTGCATACCTTCCAGATAGGCAGACCTGTCAAAAGCAGGATACACTTCATATACCAACTCCAGGTTTTCTCTTAATGATTCAGCAGTGTCTTTTCCAATAATCTCTTCCAGTTCGGGATTAAATATATCATCAAAAGCAATCGTATCTTCAATATTTTTCTTACTGTCCCCGCTAAAAAGATTGATATTCTTTTCCCAAATATTGTAAATACCCTTAAAGTCATACCCCATGCCAATTGGGAAGCTCAAAGGCACCACTGTTAATCCTAGTTTTTGTTCTACTTCATCCAGAAGATCAAAAGCATCTTTTCCTTCCCGATCCAGTTTGTTAATAAAAACGATCATGGGAATATTACGCATGCGACAAACTTCTACAAGCTTCTCGGTTTGCTCCTCCACACCTTTGGCTACATCTATTACCACGATCACACTGTCTACAGCGGTGAGTGTACGAAAGGTATCTTCTGCAAAATCTTTGTGCCCGGGTGTATCCAGAATATTTATTTTTTTATCCCTGTATAAAAAAGCCAAAACCGAAGTGGCTACCGAAATACCCCGTTGGCGTTCAATTTCCATAAAATCACTGGTAGCACCTTTCTTTATTTTATTACTTTTAACGGCACCGGCTTCCTGAATAGCCCCTCCAAACAACAGAAGCTTTTCTGTAAGTGTGGTTTTACCGGCGTCTGGATGTGATATAATCCCGAATGTTCTTCTTTTAGCTATTTCTTCGTTTAGGCCCATTATTTTTTCATATCGTAAGCGCGCAAAAATACCAATTGTATTCTAAATATTTAATACTTCTCCGGCTTATTGTGTAAAAACCCTTCCGTTTATCGAACAAAAGAAGCGCTTGGTCTAAAAGTGAGTGTGTTTTCACGAAAACGAATTGTTTACCACTGCTTTTGAATGTATTTTCGTATAGTTTTATAAAAACGTTAACATTTAGAGGTTTACCTCTTTGAAAGCTTAGATCGGGGCTTTCGCTACAAATTAGTTTAACCAACTTCATGGGCCTATGAAAAAAATTACGTATCGTGTAACCCATACACCTAAATCTTTTCCTTTTCAAAAATTACACAGATTTATAGTAACTACCTGTCTTTTCATAGGTGTGATCACAGGTACACAGGCACAGGCTACGTTGGAGAACTCATCGGCCACTGCCACCCAAATATTGGAAGCCATTTCAGGCCCTGGGGTAACCTTATCTCCTGTTAGTAGTACAAATGAGGGTTTTATTAACGGGTTTGATTCTGATTCACAATACGGAACTTTCTCAAATGGTGTGGCAGGATCAGGTTTGAGAATGGATACCGGAGCCTTATTCACAACAGGAACTACAACAAATACTTTTGTTGCTAATTCTTCAACCCCATTAACAGGCGGACCCGCTTCTTTTTTTATAGACACCAATGTTTTAACAATAAATAGTCAGGCATTTTTTAATGTAGCTCTTTTTGAATTTAATGCAACTACAGGTAGCAACGTAAATAGCTTGGTAGTAACATATCAATTTGCGTCTGAAGAATATCCTGAATCTGTATGTGCTAATTTTCCAGACATTGTAGGTATTTTTATACAAGGGCCTGGTATTGTTGGTAACCAAAACATAGCACTTGTTCCGGGTTCAATAGATGCAGTAGATTCCAACGAAATTAATGGTGGTGCCTGTGGTTCAAACGGTACCGGAGCTCCGACAAACTTTACCCGTACGCAATACTTTATAGATAATGGTGATAATGCTCCGGGACCTGTAATTGTTGGGTTTGATGGCCTTACTGAACTACTGCAGGCCAGGATTGACGGATTACAACCCAATACAAACTATATCATCAAGATAGCTGTAGCTGATTCTGCAAATCCTAATGTTAAATCGGCAGCTTTCGTAAATCAGATAGTAGGATTGTCAACTGACAATGATAATGACTTGGTGCTTAATACAGTAGATTTCGATGATGACAATGATGGGATCGATGATATAATAGAGTCAGAAGGTAATGACCCGGACGGTGATGAAGATGGTGACGGAATTCCCAATTGGCTGGATACTCTTGATAATGGTGCGGGAGATGGTTCATTAACAAATTACATAGATAATGATGGGAACGGGATTCCGGATGTATATGATACAGACGGGGACAGCATCCCTAACCATCTGGATCTGGATAGTGACGGAGATGGTTGTGCCGATACCCTGGAAGCAGGTTTCACAGACCCTGATGAAGATGGGATATTAGGTACTTCTCCGGTATCGGTTGACTCTAATGGTAGAGTAACCGGACAGGGAGGGTACACTACCCCCGATGATAACAATACCAATTCAACCTTCGATTTTCTTGAAATAGGTCCTGATACAGATGGAGACGGTACCACAGACGGATGTGATATTTGTCCAGGATCTGATGATACTCTGGATCTAGATGGAGATGGAATACCAAATGATTGTGATCCTGATATTGATAATGATGGAGTTCCCAACGGAAGTGATGATTTTCCATTAGAGGCCTCCGTTAAGAATGACGGCTTGGTTACGGGAGCGGGGCAGGCAGGAACCGTTAATGTTCTGGCCAATGACGATTTTCAACCAGGAGCTTCTACCTCCATAGTAAACCTGGGTACCGGTACTGCAACCGGAAGCATTTCTTTTAATGGAAATACAGGAGAGTTGACCTATACACCAACTCTCGGTGAAGGGGGGACTACCGTTACCATAGATTACGAAGTTTCCAATACAGCCGTAAATCCTATAGTAAGTGGCACAGCAACTGTTTTTGTAGTGGTTATTCCCGACTCCGATGGAGATGGTATTGCCAATAATGTAGATGAAGATGATGATAACGATGGTATAACAGATGCGACAGAATTAGATTGCACTCCGGGGAATATCCTGGATTGGAATACAGCGGTCTGGACAGGAGACCCTGAGCAGGATCCACTTACTACAAGTCCTAATATGGCTTCAACCAATATAAATGGTACCACAGTTACCGTTACCAGTGATATTACTGCCGGTATAACTAATAATTTTATTGCACGGTATGCCAGTATAAACGGCACCTCCGGATTACAGGTATTAGGCAGGATCAATGAACTGGATGGAGGAGAGACCATTACCTATACGCTTGATTTTTCACAGCCTGTAAGTAACCTTAGGTTCTCAATTGTTGATATAGATGAAAGTACAGATGTGGCAGATTATCCTCTTTATAAAGAAAGAGTAACTGCTACCGCTACCATAGGGGGTACTGCAGTGCCCTTAAATTTCACATTAGGTTCTGCGGTGGCCAATCCGTCACCCGGAGTTTTTGAAGGTATAGATTTTGTTCCTACCAATCCTCCGGTAGTAGCGAGTAAAGATGGAGATGTAAACTTCAACTTCACGCAGGCCGTAGATCAGGTAGTTATAACCTATACCAATCTAACACCTAATACCGATAATAGCCAGATAACCATTCTATTTTCCGATATACAATGGGATTGTCCCGCTATCGACACCGATGGAGACGGTATTCCTAATAACCTCGATCTCGACAGCGATAATGATGGTATTTATGATGTTATTGAAAGTGGTGCCGGATTAACCGATGCCGATAATAACGGTCAGGTAGATGGAGCTGTAGGTGCCAATGGTATTCCGGATGCAGCAGAAACAGGAGGAGTAGATGGAGCCGGAGTCAGTGCTGTGCCTGTAAATACAGATGCTTCATTTACCCCTGGTGATACTGTACAGGACTATCTGGATATTGATTCAGACAATGACGGTATTGTTGATAATATTGAAGCACAGACTACCGCAGGATATATAGCACCATCAGGAAACGATGTAAATCAAAACGGACTGGATGATAATTATGATGCATCTCCCATAACCCCGGTAAATACCGATAGTACACTTACCAATAGTGATACAGTACCCGATTATCTTGATACCGATTCAGATGGAGATGGGGAAAGTGATACCATCGAAGGGTACGATACCGATGATGATGGTGTAGCCGATACCCTTCCGGCCAATACAGATAGTGATGGTGATGGCTTGGATAATAATTTTGATGTATATGATAACACTACTATAGACAGTGTGGCCAATCCTACAAACAACGGGCAAACTGCTACCAATCCTTTTCCTGATACCGACTCACCGGGAGGCGACCCTAACTGGAGAGAGGATATTAGTGCCGGTATTACAGTCACCAAAGTAGATACCTTAAACGATGGTGGCGATGGCATTGCAGACGTAGGTGATACCATAACTTATATATTTACCGTAACCAATACCGGGAACGTAACCCTTAGCGGTGTAAACATAACCGATCCGGCAGTAACCGTTTCTGGTGGCCCTGTTGCCAGTCTGGCACCGGGAGCAGTGGATAACA